>JBFESJ010000030.1:0-22323 GCA_041548585.1 Desulfobacterales bacterium
CCTGCCTTAATGCGTATCGCGTTTCTATATTTTTGTTTTAAAACCTGGACGGCATTAAAATAGTAAGGGACCTCTTCCGGCGTCATGGAAAGCCTTGTCTCTGTTTTCTGGATTGTCAGATGATCCAGAAAACAGATTTCCCTGAGCCCCAAATCGATGGCACTTTGGACATATCGCTCCATGCTGCCGACCGCATGATTGCAAAACAGTGTATGTAAGTGGTAATCAATCATTGATAAGATAAGAGACTGGTTGATATGATTTAAATGACATGTTATGAATCGAAATGTCAATTATTAACAGATCAAAATCATAATTGTTCTAAAATAACACGAGGAGGGGTTTCGGGATTTTTTCAGAGCGAAAAAAAATGTAAACGCCTCCAAATAAGAATGTTTTTATTTTTCATAAAAGCGAATGTAGCATAGTGAAAAAAACTTCAAAAACAGTATTTTCCTGTCAGGCTTGCGGTTATCAGACACCCAAATGGATGGGTAAATGTCCGGATTGTGGCCAGTGGCAAACCTTTGTTGAAGAAATTCAGACAGCCAAACCCGCCCGAGGGGCAATGCGGATTTTATCTACCTCGGAAACAAAACCGGTCCCCATCAACGCCATTGAGCTTGAGCCGGAAGGTCGTCTTTTAACCGGAATCAGAGAATTTGACCGTGTCTTGGGCGGTGGGCTTGTCCCCGGCACCCTTGTCCTCATCGGCGGAGATCCGGGAATCGGAAAATCGACTCTTATGTTGCAGGCACTTTACGGTATCGCTGAAAAAGGTTCAAAAGTATTGTACGTTTCCGGAGAGGAATCGGTCCGTCAGATGAGGATACGCAGCCAAAGACTGTCAGCAGTATCGCCCGATGTGATGGTCGTTTCAGAGAATGATATGGATTCGATCCTTCTGATGGCGGGATCTGTTCAACCCCATGTTATGGTGATTGATTCGATCCAGACCATGTTCAGTCCGGAGTTATCCTCCGCTCCCGGGAGTGTTACCCAGGTTCGGGAATCTACCATGCAACTCATGCTCATGGCCAAGAAAACCGGAACACCCGTTTTTCTGGTGGGACATGTGACCAAAGACGGCGCCATTGCCGGGCCGAGGCTTCTGGAGCATATGGTCGACACGGTTCTTTACTTTGAAGGTGATCGTAACCACGTGTTCAGGATTCTGAGAGCAGTAAAAAATAGATTCGGGTCGACCAATGAAATCGGCGTATTTGAAATGAATGAAAGCGGCCTGAATGAAGTGTCCAATCCTTCAGCCGTATTTCTGTCCGAACGACCTGTAAACGTTCCGGGTTCTGTTGTTACGGCCAGCATGGAAGGTACAAGGCCGATTCTCGTCGAACTCCAGGCCCTTGCAAGCAGTTCGAGCTTCGGAAATCCCCGAAGAACAATTCTGGGGATTGATCAAAACCGGGTCGCACTGCTCGTTGCTGTAATGGAAAAAAAATTGGGCATGCATCTAATGGGACACGATATCTTTATCAACGTCGCCGGGGGGATCAAGATTGACGAACCCGCCGTCGACATGGGGATCGTAGCTGCCGTTGCCTCGAGTTTTTTAGACAGGCCGATTCAAAAAGGAACCATTATTTTGGGCGAAATCGGGTTGACCGGGGAAGTCAGAGCCATTGGCCATGTCGAAACCAGGGTTGCCGAAGCTAAAAAAATGGGGTTTAATCGATGCCTTCTTCCCCAAAGCAATCTGAAACGGACCACTGGAATAAAAGGGTTAAAACTCATCGGCGTCAAGAATGTCTCGGAAGCAATAGAGGAAGTATTTTAACCCGAAGATGTCTCCTTGAAAAGCGGCCTTAGTTTCCGAGCGGATGCATTTTGGACGTATTTGAATCAGCGTTCATGGTTTAAAACTTTTTGTAAGGAATACAGGCTTATCATTGATATGAAACGATCTGCAAAAAAACACAGCCGATGGCAAGATCATTATTCACAACAGGCAAGAAAAGAACGGTATCCCGCCAGATCCGTCTATAAACTCCAGGAAATACAAAAAAAATACTCTCTGATAAAAAAGGGAGACAACGTGCTAGATCTGGGGTGTGCACCCGGATCGTGGCTACTCTACGCAGCTGAATTGACGGGGAACACGGGGCGGGTGATCGGAATCGATCTTGTGCCTGTCACTGTAAATGTACCTTCTCATGTCAGGTGTTATACCGGTGACATTCTCTTAATGGATGACGGTTTTTTCAGATCCCTTGGAACAGACTTCAATGTCGTCATCAGCGACATGGCACCGTCCACAACAGGAAATAAATTCGTGGACAGCACCCGATCTTTTGATCTCTGCCGGACGGCACTTTACACCGCGCAGAAAAGCTTGACCACCGGCGGATCGTTTGTCTGTAAAATATTTCAAGGAGAAGATTTCAAAGCATTTATAGATTCGGTCCGGTCCGTGTTTAAAAAACATAAGATTTTTAAGCCAAAAAGCAGTCGAAAAGCCAGTAAAGAAATTTATATCATCGGATTTGATAAAAAATGATATGTTGTTTTATAAAAAGTTATGATCTCTGGTATCATTATTTTTTTCTGAGAACAATAGGAGGGAAAAATGTCAGGGCACAGTAAGTGGTCTTCCATTAAACACAAAAAAGGCATTACAGATGCCAAACGGGGCAAAATTTTCACAAAACTCATCAAAGAAATTACTGTTGCAGCGCGTATGGGCGGCGGAGATCCCAACGCAAACCCAAGACTTCGAACAGCCATCCTGGCTGCAAAAAGCGAAAATATGCCCAAAGATAATATTGAACGCGCCATAAAAAAAGGGACCGGTGAGTTGGAAGGGGTGAATTACGAAGAGAGCATTTACGAAGGATATGGTCCCGGCGGTGCCGCAGTTTATATTGAATCGCTCACCGATAATAAAAACAGGGCCGTGGCAGATATTCGCCATATTTTAAGTAAGGCCGGAGGAAATCTCGGGGCCAATGGATGCGTTGCCTGGATGTTTGAAAAAAAGGGATATATTGTTATTGAAAATAGTGCTGTTGATGAGGATGCTTTGATGGAAACCGCCATTGATGCCGGGGCCGAAGATGTCAGGGAAGATGACAGCAATTATGAAATCATTACCACCCCCCAGGATTTTGAAGCAGTGAAAACAGCCGTTGAAAATGGCTCGATCCCTTACATTGTTGCAGAAATCACCATGTTCCCCCAGTCCACCGTGAACCTTAAGGGCAAGGAAGCCGAACAGATGGTCAAATTGATGGAAACCCTTGAAGACTGTGATGATGTTCAGAAGGTATACACCAACGCCGATATTCCGGAAGAACTGGTCGGCGGTTAATATTTAACCTTTCTTGAGATATTATACTAATAAAAAAATTAGATACTCGACATTTTTGTAGATTTCAATATGGGTGCAAAACTCGAGTAAATACATCAGGAGGTTTTTCAAAGGTCTCTTATTTTGAAAGGGACAAATCAACCATCCTTTGGACCGCCTTAAACGCCGGCTGCCGAATTTCTTCAGGAACCTTGACTTCCCCTTCCATAAACTCGAGGCTTTTGGCAACATCTTCAAGAGAAATCTTTTTCATGTTGTGACACAACATCTTGGTTGAGGCCGGATAAAACGCTTTATCAGGATTGGCTTTTTTCAGCGGATAAATCAGCCCGATCTCGGTCCCGACGATAAAAGAGGAACTTTTGGACGCTTTTGCATACCGGATCATGCCCGAAGTGCTGCGAATAACATCTGCCAGTTCGAGAACTTCCGGCCGACATTCAGGATGGGCCATGAAGACAGCGTCCGGATATGTCTTTCTGGCATTATGTACATCCGCAGGTTTGAGCCGATCATGAGCCGGGCAATAGCCATCCCAGGTGTGTATCTTTTTTTTGGTCTGCGAGGCGGTGTATAGGGCGAGATTCCGGTCGGGCGTCATAAGTACTTCATCGACATCCAGACTATTTACCACATCGATGGCATTGGCTGATGTACAGCAAATGGTAGAAAGCGCCTTGACCGCTGCAGTTGAATTGACATAGGTGACAACCGGCATTGGGGGAAGCTTATCTATCATGACTTTCAGCCCCACGGGCTCTATCATATCGGCCATCAAACATCCGACATCTTTTCGGGGAAGAAGTACGGTCTTGTCCGGTGATAGAATTGAAGCGGTTTCGGCCATAAAATGAACACCGCAAAATACGATGACTTCGGCATCGGTTTGCGCGGCTTTAATGCTCAACTCCAGTGAATCACCGCAAAGGTCCGCCAGATCCTGAATTTCCGGGGGCTGGTAATTATGCGAAAGCATGATGGCGTTTCTTTGTTTCAGCAAACTTCTTATCTTTTCTTTCATTCTACAGTTCCTCTTCTATCAAAAAATTACAATCGATCACGAAAACACGAAAAAGGGGATGTTTCTCAAAGGCCTCGTTACTCATCAAGATGCAGCACCTCCATATCCTTAGGGATTTTAAAACCAAACATACTATCATCGAGTTTTTGTTTAAACTGAATATTGTTAAACACGATCCGGGTTTCATCACCGTATGAATTATAGGTAACAATTCTCACAACATCAAAAGTCTCTTTTGATATCCACAGATAGATTTCCGCCAAATCATATGTTTTTTCTCTGGGTAAAAGCTTGAGTACAAATAAATCCTCTTTGGTCTCTTTTTCAAGTGTAATACTGAATCTCTGCTTTATCAACTTCATATCCGTTAAGAAACTAAATCCTTTGCCGCCTTTAAAAAAAGAAGGGGCCTTTCCGATCATTACCTGGTTGTCTTCGGGTCTGAATACCCAAAGCGTATTGCTGTCCGTTATAATCATTTGTCGGTCAGGCGTTTCATACTCCCATCTCATTTTGCCGGGATGCTTGAAGAAGGCTTTTCCAGATGCGCTATCTGTTATTTCCATGGCCTTTATGGTTGAGGTTTGATAAAAATCTGTAGAAAAGCCCGGGACAGCATAATGCGTTTCAACCTTGTTTATAATCTCGTCCAGCGCCAAACGCGAATCATCTGAGGACGATGATATTTCAGGAGGTAAATTACTGCCCAATACCGTCTGCCCACAGAAAAAGAAAAAAAGAAAAAAAAGGAACCACGCACTTTTAGATTTCATCAACAAATCTCCTATTCCGAAAAAACCCCGACAAAGAATTCAGATCGCCCCACAATTTGTATAAAAAATGGTCACCATCCTTAAATCATCCCCGATAAATCGGGATTTCCGCTACGCTCCAACAATCATCAATCAAAAATCATCAATTCTTCATAAAGTGGTAAGATAACCATTCGACTATTATTTGCCATCAAATGCAAAAAAACCACAATTAAAATACAAACCACTTAGTCCATGACCCCATACTTTTTAAGTTTTTTGTGAAGGGTTTTTCTGGTAATCCCGAGACGTCTCGCAGCTTCACTTTTGTTGCCGGCCACAGATTCCAGCATACGCAATATTGCGGCCTTTTCAACCTCTTCAAGTGGCAAGTTGTTGTCTTTCTGATTAAAAGCAGAAAATGTTTCAGCAGGTTGCCGTGACGTATTCTGTATGATGGAAAAATCTTGATCATCAAGATATTCTGTGCGGGCCAGTACAACCCCTCTTTCAACCGCATTCATCAGTTCGCGAACATTGCCGGGCCAGTCATACCGGATAAGAAGGTCCATTGCCCTGGGTGTAAACCCTTTTATTTCCTTGTTGTTCTTGGCGGAAAACATCTCCAAAAAATGCTGGGCAAGCAACGGAATATCGTCTCTTCTCTTCTTTAAAGGCGGGATTTCCAGACTGACAACGTTCAACCGATAATACAGATCTTCACGGAACAACCCTCTGTTTCTCAGGTCAACAAGATCTTTATTTGTGGCGGCAATGACGCGGACATCCACCTGTATTACTTTTTCTCCGCCGACACGGGTCAACTCTCTTTCCTGTAGCACACGCAAAAGTTTTACCTGCATGGCCAGCGGCATTTCACTCACTTCGTCAAGAAAAAGGCTCCCTTTGTGCGCCTGATAAAAACGCCCTTCTTTTCTGCGCTCGGCACCTGTAAAAGCCCCTTTTTCATGCCCGAAAAGCTCTGATTCCAAAAGCGTTTCCGTAATGGCGGCACAATTGATTTTCACAAAGGGACCGTCTTTTCTCGGACTGTTATAATGAATCACTCCGGCAATCAACTCCTTACCTGTTCCGGACTCACCGGTAATCATTACCGTGGCTTCAGACGGGGCTACATGGGCCACTGTTTCCAGAAGGTTTATCATGGCGGGGCTTCGACCGATGATATTCTGCATGTCAAAATGTTTACCGAGGTTTTCTTTCAAGATACGATTTTCCTCTTTAAGCCGGACGTGCTCCATAGCCCTTTCGATCGTTAGCCGCAATTTGTCGAAATCGAGTGGTTTTGTAAGATAATCATAAGCTCCTTTTTTCAGCGCTTCAATCGCCGTTTCAACCGAGGAATACGCAGTCATGATGGTTACCGGAATGGCAGGATTGAACGCTTTTATTCGCTCCAGCGCCTCAAGGCCCGAAACCTTCAGCATCCTGACATCCATCAAAACCAGATCAAAGGGGCGTTCTTGAACCATCTCGATGGCCGTTGAACCGTCATCCGCCTCAACAATATCATATCCCCACCCCCCAACAAGCGTTCTTAACATGGTGCGATGGGCGCCGTCGTCATCAACGATCAGTACCGTCTTTCTGTGTTTCATAGTTCTTCTCTTGTTTCAGTATAGGGAAAAAAGATCCTAACGGTTGTTCCCTGTCCCAGGCGGCTCTCAATTTTTATTTCACCGCCATGGGCCTCTATGATATTATGAACGATGGCCAGCCCAAGACCGGTGCCGGATGCTTTGGTGGTAAAATAAGGATCAAAGATATGACCAAGATCGTCATCCGTGATACCGGTTCCGGTATCCGAAATTTTGATCTCTATCCCGTTCTTTTTCACATCCTTGACAAGCCTAACGGTCAGACTCCCGCCATTATCCATGGATTCAATGGCATTCAGATAAAGGTTCAGAAGAACCTGGTTGATTCTGTCCGGATCGATAAAAACTTCGTCTAGTTCGGGATCATAGTCCGTTTTGATGCTAATGTTTGCTTCAGATGTCTGTCTTTCAATCAGCTTGAGAGAGTCCTCTAAAAACCCTTTAATTTGAATCGATTTTCTCGAAATGTCTATGGGTCTGGCGAACTCATGGAGCTGGCCAACCACTCTGTTCAACCTGTCAACCTCTTGAATCATGAGATTCGAAATCTGTTGATTTTCAGGCACATCATGATATCTTTCTTTGAAATAGGTCGCAAAGCCCTTGATTGAACTCAAAGGATTTCGGATTTCATGAGAGACACCGGCAGCCAGCCGACCGATCGATGCAAGGCGCTGGCTCCTTGCAATCTCTTTTCTTAAAGCGCGGACCTCACTGAGATCTTTAAACAAAACCACATATCCGAGAAACGTTTCGTCTTCATCGTGGAGCAGCGTAGCGCTGATCTCTAAGGGAATCATCTCCCCTTTCTGTAGGCTACAGTCGATCTCTTTTTCGATAACACCTTTTTCCACATCCAGGTTTTCCAACAGTTGCCATAGCTCGGCCGGAAGTATCTTCCCAGCATTTTCTCCGGTCACTTCTGGGGGTGAAAGCTTTAAAACAGATCCAGCCACATTGTTCAAGGAGGTTATTCTTTGATTGTCGTCCAAAGCAACAAGGCCGATGGGCATATTCACCACCAAATTGTCTGAGAAAGCCTTTATTCTGGAAAGAGACATCTTTGTCACTCGGTAACTCTGTGCTAAAAAGAGCAGCATGATGCCGGCAAATCCAACTAAAAGAAGGATAATGCCCATTATAACAGCATGCCGGGTATCCGTTCTGATGGCATCCTCAATGGACGTCATATCAAGGCCCACGAATATTATCGGCGTGGAAAGAGGAATGTTAATTCTTTCTTCAATACCTTGTTGAAACCACATACGCATCATCATGTGGCCGCGTCCAATTATCATGCCCCGATCCACAGGAGAAAATTTGCTGAACACCTCAAATATCTTTTTGCCTGAACGGTTGGAGACAATGCGCCACTGAACCGTTTTAATGTGTGAGATCTTTTTAAGTTCCAATCCCCTACCATGCTTCCTACCGATATATTTGGGGTTATCATGGGCAAGAACGGTTCCGCTTACATCAGTAACCAAAAGATATTTAATATCGGGCTGCTGGGCAGTCTCGGTAAGGAGTTTCTGAAGTTGGAAGTCATTCCAACTTAATCCCATTCCTGTCCGGGCGCCGGCCTCAAAAGACCGGATTAAGGCTGCACCCTTTTCCAATAAAAGGCGAGTATTATTTTGATTCTGGCGGTTGATACTCTGAATGGTCATAAAGGCAAAAATCGGAAACAAAACGACCACCGCGCCGATAAATATCCACGGCGGGACGCCTGTCCAGAATCGATTATTTTTAATTTTATCCGGCATAATGATATTTGTTAAGCAAATCCAATGCCACAACTTAGAAAAAAGCGTGCTGGTTAAAACTCGGCCTACAAAAGGAACGTATACCCTCGATCAGGTTGGCTACATTTCGCGACTTAAATAATGGAATTACGTGTTATGCAGAAATGGTATTGTATCATCCGTAATTCAAAATACCTCAAAGATCTGAGGATATTTTGTTAAATCGCTCCATGGAGTGTGCTTTTTTTCAAACAATGTAATCACACCAGTCGAAGATGCCGCTGGCGGTGAGGCGGATAAACCTCGCGGTTAAAGATTCGTAAAGATTGATATGGATATTTTTTACCCATCGGGTTGATTCTACCCAATCCTCTGGATACATAATATCCATTATCTTTTCTTAAATTGCAAGGTAAAACCCTACGGTGATTCTCACAAATAGGAACATAAATCTGATAACTCTATAGAAAAATGTATCAACTCAGAATGTATAGAATAAAAACGGGAAAGAAAGTAAAATGATGGTCTATTGGCACTGAAAATTTTCGGTCTCCGGGACAAAGGGCTGAATCGCTTGGAGTTCATTGGGTCTTATGGGTCGCCAATCAATGGCATAAATTATTTCATTTCCAAAATAAGCCTTGGGCGTAAACATTGCGACATACAAAGCCTGCTCATCCGGATAATGTTCAACCCAGAGAACGTTGTCGATTTTCAGATCAAAGTCTCTACATATCCGCTTGCCCAGGCTTTCGGCGCAGGTTGTTTTAAAGATACCTTCTCCGGTTTGGGTCGCAACAACAGCATAAGGTCTGAGATGCTTCACATCCGGGTGGTTTATCGAAAAATCGAACAGTCTTAATCGCCATGAGCAGGCCCAGTTATTTGCATTCTCTGAACGTGCATCTTCCCGTCTTTGCAAGCGATATGTTCCGTCGAAAAGGAGCATTTTTTACGCCAGCCCTCGGTTATTGGTTAAAAGGGGCAAACAAAATGGGATTTTTTTAATAAATGTATATCTCATTTTCGGGCTTTAAAAAAGCGTCATCTGATGGTCTTTCTTCTTTTTCCAGCCTTTTATCGGTCCCTTTCGAATCTCGGCAAAAACACCCGGAGCAAGATTTGCATGGCGCGCCCAATCCAGCATAATTTTGGCGATGGTTTCTGAAGTGCTTTTTGTCCAGTTTGCCCCCAGCCTCTCTTGGAGTTCATGGCCAAGTTCTAAAAGGGTGCTTCCTTGAGCCTGTTTAGATTTAAGAATTTCTACGAAAATAGAAAATGAAGTCAACTGCAAAGCACCTTCTGCAAATATAAATGGGCGTTTATCCGGATTTTCGACAAACGCTTTTGCTTTTGGCAATACTTTTATCAACGGCATCTTTCTATGAATGAAACCCAGATCCTCCAGTGTGGCCAGGGCTCTGAAGATCGTATTTTTACGAAGTCCTGTCCAGTCCACGCTGCCATCCCCCTGAAGGGCATGAACAAGTCGTATGGCAATGTTTTCAACAGGAGCGTATTGACTCCTCGGGGTTTTGCTTCCCCGTCTTTTGGGGAGGAAAAGGTTGCGCTCACGAATTTCTGTTGTCGGATCAAAGTATACAAGCTTTCTATTTTTTTTGTCCAACAGCGCCAGATCGGCAGTATCCAGCCATTGGGCCAGGATACGTGCGTGTTTTATCCAGGCATGTCTCGTTAATTTCATAAAACGGCACAAGGTCTCAAGAAGGGTGGAAATGTCAACCGTCGTCAGTGTATGTTTATCTTTGAGGGTTTCTAAAATCTCAGAAACCAGGCGATTTTTGTGAAGCCGGTTCCGCAGGTGATTTCTCAACATGGCCGCCATTTCCCGGTTGACATCAGACATGTTGAGTTGCAAGAAAACCTTACCTTTGCTAAATCTCACAATAGAAAGCAGATCCATATCCTTTGCGACATCATAAAACCCTTGTTCGGATAACCCGGTCTGTTTTTTAAATCCGGAAATATCAAGAATACCGCCGGCAGTATGAAGAATCGTTATCGCATGGGCGACCTGTCTGACCGATGCATTAAGGAGATATTGATCACGAAACGGCAAATGGTCTGTATTCAAATAATCCCTGAAAATATTCCATGAAACGTCCAACGTATTGCCGATTCTTTTGATCAGTCCCTGATTGACCAAATTTTGAACGACCTGAGGATCAAATCGTTCAGGAAACGCCATTGGCCGCCCGGGTGTCGATTTGGCGATTTTGTGTAATGTGGTCCGCTCCGTGTCGGATAGATCTTGCAATTCCTGCTGGAACAGTTCTTCAATGCATAGAAGAATCCCTGGAATATCCTGCTGTGGGATACCGGATTGACGCGCGACTTTGACATGAAAGCACAGTGTTTTCAACAGCCAGGGATATCCTTGTGAAAACTTCACAAGGAAAGATCGAAGGTCTTTTGTTAAAGTCTCATCCAATTCTTTACCAAGCTTTTTTAAAAGTGCATCCGTTTCAGGTTTGGAAAAAGCAGTCAAGAGCATTTTTTGGCTGTTATTTGTAACAACATCAAATTGTGTATAAGAAAACGCCGGACTCGATAAAACCAGATCCTTATCCCACGAGAAACCCAGAACAATATGTGTTTGTTTTTCGACTATTTTCAGGAAAATTTCTTTAACCTGTTTCAGCACATCTGTTAGAAAGAAAATGTTCTCAAACTGATCAAAAAAAATGAACATGAGTTTGGTCTGGGATTCTAGAATGTGACCGACCTCGAGAATCGACCGGGCAGCGCTGCCAAATGTCGACACCGGTTTTTGTTGACCCGTTTCGACGATCCCTCCATCAAAATCATCCAATGTGCCCCTGATATATTCTATGACACGCGGAACAAACGTTGTTGATGATGCTGTTCGGCAATCAACGGCAACAGCAACGTGCCCCATCTTTTTCAGATATTCAACACTCGCCAGCACCATTGAACTTTTTCCCCAGCCTGTCGGTGCCTCGAAAAAAATGCCGCGGTGTATCGTCCGTTTATTGATGACTTGATTTGCGAATGAATTAAGCGCGCTAAAAAGGGATTTTCTGCCCACAAAATGTCTGGGTGATGCGGGAAATTGATACTCAAAACATGTGGAACTTCCCTTCACTTCAACGATTTGGTCTGAATCCTGAAACAGACCCGGCTGAAGCGGACCTGTTTTGTCCACAAAAATGCTGTCAAAATTTGTAAGTGCGGGATACAGCTTCGTCAGATAGCCGATGATGGATCGATCCGATACCAACGCACCTTTGGCATCAAAGAGTGCGATTTTATCCGGTGTTTTCTCCCCATGAGGGGTAATGGGCCATGCCCAGAATATGCCCTTTTCCGTGTAAAGCAGAATACCCTCACCGGGATTACCCATATCCCGGGATATCCGACCGGCAACATGGTCCGGTCTCACATGTCCCGGAATTTCTGAAATTGCTTTCAGAACAGTGTCTTCTTCGTATAGAAATGTCGTCACGTGGACATTTTTCTCGATATACGCTTGATAAAATTTCCTGGCCGCACCATCAAAACCTGGAATGACAATGAAGATACCGTGACACCGTTTATCTTCGTGCCATTTTGTCATATACCTGCCGTAAAAAGCCTGAAGGTCGCGTTCCGATAGGGTCGTTTCATAAAACCCGGATGCCGCATAAAACGGAAAACCTGTTTCCCTGTGTTTCCCCTCGATGTCCATTTCCATTCCAGCAGGATCTGCGTTGAGAATGCGATCGACACGGTATCCAAAGTGGTTCAGAACTTGGGTCATCATAGCCGTGAATAACCTGTCCCTCGCCCGGGCCCGGGTGTGCTGTGAACGGCCCGACGCAAGTATCTTCAACCGTCCCATTCGATATTATCCTTTTTGGCTGTGGTCATTTGCCGTCATTGCTTCGGGTTATAAGACCTTTTAAAGTATAAAACCGTAAACTTGTCCGAACGTAACTTCTCAAAAATCGATGGAGACCACTGGTGATAAAATGTAAAAGATATGGCTTGTTCGAGCGTGTTAGTGAGCCTTAAGATAAAACAACGAATCAAGACAATCTATCTTTTAAACATATAAACATCAAGTTAAGCAATGATGAGGGAAAGGATAGGCCACTGTTTTTTCTTTAGGCTCACTTGCATGCGAGTTCCAGATCTTTAACATTTAATTATCAGTGGGCGACCCCCAGAACTTATTGAGAAGTTACATCGAACACTCGGCAGACTGCGCTGTCAAGTGTCCGGATATGGGGTGTTATTCTTCTTCTCACACCGGCAGGTTCAGCTTTTTCCGCTTGGTGTTGATGTGTCCAAGGATGGTTTCAGCCGCCCTATTCGGGTCTGTCTCAACATAGAATTTACCGCCCACCAGACCTTCCACACCGTCGGTTAGGAGTTTAACCATATTTTCACTTCCGGAAACATACGGTTGGCCGCCGATATGGGTCATGGCACCAAGGTTCACTGCCCATGTACCGATAGATACGGCTTTTTCCGTGATAAATTCCGGAGCGGAAGCCGCAACCGGCAAATCACTGATTTTCACCTTCAGATAACCTGCAACGGCGTTGAGAACATCTTCAATGCGTGAGTTGTCAACACAGGAGCCCATATGCCAGCAGGGTGGAAGCGCGGGCACGCCGTTCGCCTTTGCAACCGCCTCAAGAACCGCCTTCAGGCCTTCACCGACGCCGGGATAATCGGGGTTGGGCTCAAGAAGACCCCGTTGTCCGGCAACATGGGCCCAGCATCCTGTCCCGACAACAAGGATATTTTGTGCCAGAAGCGCCTTGGTTAGTACGTAATGACGGTATCCATAATGATCCCAAGGTGTGACGCATCCGACGATCGCCACGATTCCTCTGATATTATTGGCAACGATGTTATCGATCAACGGCTTTAGAGGGTCGGAAGCATTGACTTTGGCCAATGCTCCGATAATCTGTTCAACCGAAAAACCTGCCATAATCTTTGCCGGCGGATGATCGGGAATCATTACCTTGTTCTGTTTGCGTCGCTGATAATTGTCTACGGCTGTTTTCACAATCTTTTGCGCAATTTCATTCGCTTTCTCAGGTTCAAACTCAATATGCATAGCCCCTGTTATTTTCGCCTGAGGGTTGGTGGTGATGATTTCCGTGTGAAAATGCTGAGCAACACGCTGAATGTTCGGCATAATACACTGGACGTCAACGACCATGGCTTCCACCGCTCCGGTGACAATGGCAAGCTCCTGTTGCACCATGCTCCCGGCAAGGGGAACACCCTTTCGCATCAGCACCTCATTACCGGTACAGCATATACCGATCACGTTAATGGGTCTCGGCGGAGACGGATATTTTTCCGCAGCTTCAACAATTTTCTCGGAAAGAATCGGCTCATGGCCGTGAACAATAATGTTAATCTTCCCCTTGTCGATAACGCTCAGATTCGCAAGGCTGGAAACCAGTTTCGGCGTTCCGAACAGAACATCCTGCATATCCGTTGCCGGGTGAAGTCCGCAATAGCCGTCAACCAGACCCAGTTTCAGCACATCGGTCGAAAGATGCACCATATCGGCATCAACGCCCATATGGGTTCTGTGACAGGCCTGGCTGATTTCCGCTCCCGCCCCGGTGGGCAAGATCCCCAGCTTTTTCCATGTGGCTTTTCTTTCCGCATTGGCCTTGTATTCGAGCCACGCGGGAGTACCTTCATCCTTCCCAAGATCCGAAAGGCAGGTTTCGGCTACCGCAAGCGCCTTGTTTTTTCCCGTACACCCAAGCCCTTTATATAGTGCTTCCAATTTAGCTTGGTCTTTGATTTTATATGATTTTATTTTTCCCGTGGCCACGTCTTTCAAAGTTTTGGCAACAGCCCTTGTGTGTTCAACATGTGATGAAGCTCCGCCGGTAACACGTCCCACCAGTCCCCGGGCAACAATCGTATCCGCAGTTGCACCACAGGTACCATATTCGTATCCCGTAGCTTCGCCAAGGGTGCACGGTCCCATATTGCAGTGGAAGCAGCATACTCCGGAAATACCCCCGTTTCCTTCTTCGGAAAACTCACAATGCGCCCTCCTGTCCCAGACCAGATCAATGTTTTGCTTGTGCGCATGATCGATCAGCTTTTCGGTGATGGGATCCGGCGTAAAACCTTCAGGGGTCTTTTTGATGGATTTTGACCGGGTTTTCTTGCCCCCTGCTGCAAAAACTTCCTTGCCGTCAAGCATTAAACCGGCAACACTTGCGGCTGCAGTTGCTTTCAGGAAATCTCGCCGGTTAACCGCTTTACAACCCCTGCAACCGTCCGCTTTGTTTATGACTTCATTTTCTTTTTCATCCATGGCGACAACTCCTTGGTATAGCAGTTAATAAAATTAATCCTTTTCTAAAACTGTAGCTTTTTATAAGCGTATTGGTTATTGGAAAAAAGCGCAGCATGTATCGAGGCAGGCACCAATTAGAGCGGATCACTTTATGAAGTCCTCCAAATGTGCATTTAAAGAGCTGGAAGGCACTCCGCCTACCCTTCATGAAAGTATATATTTGAATGTATTAATTCAACACACCAAAGAACTGAAGTATTAGTATAATGGGAATGGTTTTGTGTCAAGAACTGACACGGTAGGTTTTTACGGACTTTACGTACCAGAAGCAAAAAAAACAGCGATGGGAAAACAAAATGGGCGGAACAAGAAAGGGCTGCCGAAATAAGCCGATATTAGCGAAAAAGACAGTTTTCGTTCGGGCACTTTTTAGTGAAGGACATTCAAGCTATCCGCCCAACTCAGAGATTCCATGTACTGGCGAGGAAGATCGTCTTCATCTATTCCCATTATGTCTGAGGTCTCCTCGATCTGTGCCCAGTAGCCCTTTTCATAGAATTCTACCAGGCTCAGATAGCCGCTTAAGTCGCCGTTCTTGGATACAAGGACTTCTTTTATGTTACTGGATAGAGGGATTTGAGACATGAGGTTTTCCATGGAGTCATCCATAAGCGCATCTATGAGAGAAAACAGGCCCAATGTGAACAATTCGGATGGTTCAGCACCGCTACCGGGATGATTTCCAAGAAGTTCACAGAATTTGGCCCTGATAAGGGAAGCCCTGATAATTTCATCAGGTTTATTGGCGGCCAATCCCGCCATGGCGATCAGGGATAGAAAGCGTCTGATTCCAGTCTCGCCAATCATGACAATGGCCTGCCGAATGGAAGAAATTTCTTTGGCCCGTTTATAGAAGGCTGAATTGATCAAACGCATAAGCTTATAGGATATGGACGCGTCACGGACGATCATCTTTTCCAGCTTATTAAATCCAAAATTTTCTTTGTTCACCTCAGCCATAATTTCCAAAAGATGCATCTGGGGTGTAGAAATTTCCTTACCTTTCAGAACTTCCGGTTTACTGAAAAAGAACCCCTGAAAGTAGCGAAATCCCATTTGGAGTGCTCTGTTGAATTCATCGTGGGTCTCCACTTTTTCAGCCAGAAGATCGACACCTCTCACCGTCATTTTTTTGACAAGGTCCTCGACCTCCTCCAAAGGTGTTGCTTTCACATCAATTTTTATGATGTCTGCAAGTTCAATTAACGGCTCCAAACTCGGTTTGTAAAAGAAATCATCCAGTACAATGATATATCCATTCAGGGCGATCTCCTGGCAGGCCTCAATCACTTCTTTTTCTGGTTGTACATTTTCTAAAATTTCAACCACAAGCCTGTCCTGGGAAAACATGAGAGGTAGACTCTTGACCAAAAGGTCCTGTGTGAAATTGATGAAAGCCAGGTTGGATCCGGTAATCTTCTCAATTCCAATGGTAAAAAAGCTGTTTGAAAGTAGTTTGGAAGTTGCCGAATTTTCTTCGATTTCCGGGAAATAGTTGGCCATGTCGGCCCTGAAAAGAAGTTCGTAGCCGAATATGCATTTTTTTACATCGAATATGGGTTGTCTGGCAACATAGATATCCATTTAATGACCTTTTAACTAAAAAGGATTTCGTAACAGTGAAAGATATATGCAACAATCATGCCTTGTTGGAACGCATGTTGCTTATTTCTCTTTAACCATCGCATCTATATGATATTACATTAATTAATTTCCCCGGCCGGCTGTGTTTCATTGACAGTGCTGAAAATAATGGGGGGCAACATTTGAGTTTATCGTAAAAATAATGTCAACCCTGATACCATATTCCTTGAATATTAACTAGAATCTTGACCAACGAATACAGGTTTGATATCCAGTCGGAGAAAATTCATACCTTGAAAGGAATGTGTATGCTGATCAGCGAGATACTGGCCCGAAATGCGCGCATGTATGGGTCTGAAACGGCGCTTATCGAAAGGGAACCTGCAAAAAACCGGCGTCAGGAAATCACCTGGAAAGAATTCGACGACCAGGCCAATCAGATGGCCCAGTGTCTCATGGCCCGGGGAATTAAAAAAGGTGACCGTGTCGTTCATTTAATGACCAACTGTATCGAATGGCTCCCCGTCTATTTCGGAATCCTTCGCACAGGCGCCTGGGCCGTTCCGCTAAACTTTCGTTTTGTGGCAAAGACAATCCGACACTGCGCCGAAATCGCCGAAGCCAAGGTCTTCATCTTTGGCGAAGAATTCATTGAACGCATTAACGCGATTAAAGAAGACCTGGATGATTTCGTAGAAACGTATATATTTGTGGGTCCATCGGAAATGAAGCCCGCTTATGCGGAATCATATCAAAAAATTCTTGAAGCCCACCCCCCCACGGATCCAAAGGCTGATATAAAGATCACAGATGAAGCAGCGCTGTATTTTACTTCCGGCACAACAGGCACGCCCAAGGCAACCCTTTTGACCCACAGAAATCTCGAATTTTCATGCTTTTTGGAAAACCTGCATCACCACCAAACCCATGAGGACAACTTCCTTTGTATTCCGCCGCTGTATCACACCGGAGCCAAAATGCACTGGTTCGGAAACTTCATTGTCGGCGCCCGGAGTGTAATCCTCAAGGGAGTCGAACCCAAATGGATCATAGAAGCCATTTCCGATGAAAAGGTGACGGTGGTCTGGCTTTTGGTTCCCTGGGCGCTCGATATCCTTTTTGCGATCCAGAGCGGCGAAATCAAGCTCAAAGACTATAACCTGGATCAGTGGCGGCTGATGCATATCGGGGCCCAGCCCGTCCCCCCCACACTGATCAAGGAATGGAAAAGAGTTTTTCCCCACCACCAGTACGATACCAACTATGGTCTGACCGAATGCACAGGACCGGGATGTGTACATCTGGGGATGGAAAACATGCATAAGGTCGGTGCCATCGGGGTGCCCGGGTTTGACTGGGAAATCAAGATTGTGGATGACCGGTTGAATCCTGTTGCCCAGGGACAACCCGGTGAATTGATTGTCAAAGGGGCCGGTGTCATGAAAGAATATTATAAAAACCCTGAAGCCACTCGGGAAACGCTGGTCGATGGCTGGCTGCTGACCGGAGATGTCGCCCGGCAGGACGAAGACGGCTTCATATGGCTGGTGGACCGAAAAAAAGATGTCATTATCACCGGCGGAGAGAACATCTATCCGGTCGAAATTGAAGATTTTCTACAGGCGCATCCCAAAATCCACGATGTGGCGGTAATCGGTCTTCCCAGCCTCCGTTTGGGGGAAATCGGCACAGCCGTAGTCCAAGTAAGGGCGGGTCAGGATCTCACCAAAGAAGAAATCGATGAGTTTTGCCAGGCGCTTCCCAGATACAAAAGGCCCCGAAGGATTATTTTTGACAATGTTCCGCGCAACCCCACCGGAAAGATAGAAAAACCCAAGCTGCGCAAAAAATACACGGGAATGACCGAAAGCTTTAAAGTATAAGCCGACTTATCCCTCAATTTCAGCCGGTGAATGCCGATACGTCTCACGTATCGCCATATATTTCAGGAAATAAGATAATGATACTCAGCCATAAAGGTCGTAAACCGATCATCGGAAAAAATGTCTTTATTGCGCCGACGGCGATGGTCATTGGGGATGTTAAAATAAAAGACAATGCCAGCATCTGGTACGGAACTGTGCTAAGAGGAGATTTGGCTCCGATAACCGTCGGCGAAAGCACCAATATACAGGACAACTGCACCATCCATACGGATGATGATAAACCTGTAGTTGTCGGAGATAGTGTAACGGTAGGGCACAATGCCGTTATACACGGATGTATCATAGAGGATAACTGCCTCATCGGTATCAATGCGGTTGTCCTCAGTGATGCATGGATCAAGACCGGCTCTGTGGTCGCCGCAGGCTCTGTGGTTAAACACCGCCAGGTGGTCGGGCCTTACCATCTCGTGGCCGGCATTCCTGCCGAATTGAAAAGAGAACTTTCGGAAACAACCGTCGAAAAACGCAAAGAAACCGCCGAACACTATATTGAACTTGCACAGGAGCATATGGCCATAAAAAAAGCCGGAGATTAATCCGGCTTTATCGATTTTCAAAATTAATGAAACCTCAATTGAGCTGAAAGTGTCTATTAAAATCAGAGTTCATACCTGCCTTCCATATCAAGAACAAATTCGCCGGGTACATCCCCTGAGGTCACTTTAAACGTGCCCTTGCCTTTGATGTTGTCCAGCTTTCCCGTTCCTTTATAGGTTTCCCATGTACCAGAGGTGAGTTTGCTTTCCCCGTCACGATGACCTTCAAACTTACTGTAGACCGAGCCATACTGAAAGTTAGTGACAGCATATCCCTCCATATTGCCGCTGCCGGCAATGCGGTCATGAAAATTGACACTTCGGCGTGACACAAATTCCCCTGCAACGCCGACTTCATAGTGAAGCGGTTGGCCTTCTAATTCAACCAGCATGAGCTGATGGTCAAACTCATCATGAACATGAAGGGATTCCCTCCGGGTAACGCGCAGTTTATATGTCGCTTTTCGTAACATGCTTTTCTCCTTTCGTCGATGGTTATTAAATAGAATCGCCTACAAAGAAAATATCATTTATTTTAACCACCGGCCCATGACTTGTCAACATCGGACTCCAATTCGCCAGGAAAGATTTTTTTTACTTTCAGTAACTGCCCAGGATCTTCAGATAGTCGGTTTTTTCTTTCAACAGGTCGAGTATCGGCCTGAACGTTTCCGACTCGACATCCACCTCAATATCGACATAAAACATATACTCCCAGGGTTTTCCATGAATGGGACGCGATTCCAGTTTCACCATGTTGATACCGTTCTCGGCGTATATTTTCAGAACTTCGTAAAGTGCCCCGGGCTGGTTTCCGGTTGAAAAAATAAGAGACGACTTTCTCCGAGGCCCCTTTTCGATGGGATCATGTGCAATGACCACAAAACGCGTGTAGTTTCGCGGGTTGGTCTCAATCCCTTCGTCAATGACCGCCATCCCATGAATATCAGCGGCCTCTTTGCTTGCAATGGCCGCATCAGCCGGTTTGTTCGCTTCGCTGATGGCCTTAACCGCCCAGGCCGTGTCCTTCGCCGGAACCAGTTCCCAATCTGAATGACGCTCGAGAAATTGACGGCACTGCTGAAAGATCAAAGGTGGAGAAAGGACCCGTTGGATGTTATCAATGCCGGTCCCTGGAATCCCGATCAAATGGTGGATGATCCGAAGCGTAATTTCACCGACAATCCGTAAATCATAGTCCAACAGGAGATCGTAGTTCTCATGTATGCTCCCCGAGAGGGAATTCTCCAGCGGTACCACACCGAAATCGACCTCTCCGGTCTTTACCGCCTCAAAAATCGCCTTAAATGACGGCGTAGGCACACCGGCCACTTGAGTCCCAAAATACTGCATACAGGCCTTGTGACTGAATGTTCCCATTTCCCCCAAAAAAGCAGCCCTTTGAATTCCCGTACCATTGTTTCGACTTAAATAATCGACGGCTTTGGCCTTATCCAGGTAGTCAAAATCGATCTGTTTTCCCACAACCGGTGAAATCACATAGAGGTCTCGCATCAGTTGGCCGAACTGTTTCGGATAAAGACTCTGGGGACCGTCGGAAAGAGCCTGGTCCGGATTGTGATGCACCTCGATCATCAATCCGTCTGCACCGGCGGCGATTGCAGCCCGAGCCATGGGGCTGACTTTTTCCCGGATACCGGTAGCATGACTGGGGTCGATGATCACCGGTAGATGGGTAAGTGTTTTGAGCACGGGAATGGCGGAAAGATCGAGGGTATTTCGAGTATAAGGCTCAAAGGTTCGTATTCCCCGTTCACACAGAATGACGTTGTCATTGCCTTCCGAAAGGATATACTCCGCCGACATCAGCCATTCCTCGATGGTAGACGACATTCCCCGCTTAAGAACCACCGGTTTTCCGATGCGGCCGACACATTTTAACAGCTCAAAGTTTTGCATGTTCCTTGCTCCGACTTGGACAACATCGACATACTTCATCATCATGTCCGCCTGGGCCGGAGAAGTAATTTCGGTTACAACACCAAGGCCTGTATGCTCGCGGACTTCGGCCAAAATTTTAAGTCCCTCTTCCTGAAGGCCCTGAAACGAATATGGAGAAGTCCTGGGCTTAAAAGCCCCGCCGCGAAATAGAACAGCACCGTATCTTTTGACCTCCCTGGCAATGGTCATGGCCTGGTCCCTGCTCTCAACAGCGCATGGACCGGCGATCACGGTAATGCGCTCTCCACCCACGACCACATTACCGACCTGTACCCGGGTGTCTTCGGCATGCAGTTGCCGGCTGACCAGTTTAAAAGATGTCGAAATCGATATCACCCTGGCAACGCCGGGAAGCGCCTCAAAAAAACCGGTCTCCTTATCTCCTTTTCCAACAGCCCCGATGATGTTCTGACCGGCCTCAGACATTTCACGAACAATATACCCTTCCCTGAAGAGTATGCTTCGGATATTGCTCTTCTGATCTTGGGTGATATCCTTTTCCAGCACGAGAATCATGGTATTCCTCCTTTTAGCTGATTCATAAAAAAAGCCCCGAGAATCAATTCCCGGGGCTTTTTAAAAAAAGAAACCCCGGACAGACCGGCTTTGGTCCATCCGGGGTGTTTTAAACTGAAGCGTTATCGATCCGGATGGACGCTTCTAAAGCTAAAAAAGAAGCGCCCAAAGGCATTATATATTCTGAAAATACAACTTTTTTTCATCAATTTACGTCCTTTTAGATAATTTTAAGTTTTTTTACTTTATTATTTAATGTCTGTCAAGAACTGTTTTTTCAATTTGCACAACCTGTTGAATCAATATCCGGGTTTCGCACTCACATATAAATAAAATCGTGTAACGATTTTATGAAACTCCCGAAGTTTTACCTTCGGGATCTAATAATGGTATCGATTTAGTGTTGCCCTTTTCATTCATTTTGGTAATAAAGGATAATACTGAAGAAACAGGAGTCTTTAATGAAAACCCTCGAAATTCACGGCCTCACCGGTGATTCCACCATATACGTGGGAGAGACGCTCCAAAACCTGGGGAATTACATTCCATCGGAAAATGTGGTGTTAATCACCGACAAAAACGTAAAGCAGTATTATGAGAATGACTTTCCGCCGCATCCCGTTATTACCATTGAATCCGGAGAGAAAATAAAAACCCTCGATACGGTCCGCGATATATATGAAAATCTGGTAGCCGTCGGGGCTGACCGCTCAACGTTCATTGTCGGTATCGGCGGCGGCATAGTTTGCGATATTGCCGGCTTTGTGGCCTCAACTTATCTTCGCGGCGTGAGATTCGGATTTGTATCTTCCACCCTTTTGTCCCAGGTGGATGCCAGCGTCGGCGGCAAAAACGGTGTTAATTTCAAGGGATACAAAAACATGGTCGGGGTTTTCAAACAGCCTGAGCTTGTAATCTGCGATCTGAATCTTTTGAACACGCTGCCA
>JBFESJ010000031.1:0-22310 GCA_041548585.1 Desulfobacterales bacterium
CTTTGATCACCTGGGTCATTTGCTCCTGGGTATCCTGGCTGCAGCTGAAAAGATTGTCTTCGACAAAGACCACCTTCGGCAGGGTTTTGGCATATTCGACGATATCCGGAACATCCAGGAAACCGCCGATATTGGTTCCGCAGTGACACACAAATACACCGATGCGCGCGGGTTCTCCCTGAACGTCAATCTCTTGGGGTGTCTCTGTTGTCCGCGTCATATCCCCCCGTGACCCGGCCAGGATGCCCTCGGCCATGGCTGCGGAGGCGCTGGATTCGATGACCGACTGGGGAATGTCCTTGGGGCTTTCAAAGGTGCCGCACACAAAGATGCCGGGTCTTGAGGTCTGAACCGGCTCAAAACTGTTGGTTACGGCATGCTGATACACATCCAGGTCGACCCCCAGTTTTCGGGCCAGGCTCAGGGCCTGTTCCGACACATTAAAACCGACGGACAGAACCACCATGTCGAATATTTCTTCGATCCGTTTCCCTGTCTCGTCAACATAGGCGATGCGCAGATTTCCGGTGTCGTCGGCCGGCAGGATGTTGCTGATTTTCGATTTTACAAAGCGGACGCCGGTTTCTCTCGCCCGGTTATAGTATTGCTCGAAATCTTTTCCGTGGGTTCGAATGTCGATGTAAAATATGGCGGTATCGAGTAACCCCTTTTGGTGTTCCTTGGCAATGATGGCTTCTTTGATGGCATAGGTGCAGCAGACTCCGGAGCAATACGGCTGTGATCCCGGATGCAGATCCCTGGATCCCACACACTGTATCCAGGCGATTTTTTCAGGTTCTTTGTGATCAGAGGGCCTCACCAGGTGGCCGCTGTAAGGTCCGGTTGCGGCCAGTATCCGTTCAAATTCAAGACTGGTGACGATGTCGGGAGATTGTTTGTATCCATAGATGTCGTAGCGGGCAGGGTCGTAAACATCGCAGCCGGGAGCGATGAGGATCGCGCCGGCATTGAGGGTGAATTCCTTTGGCTGGTCTTCAAAATTAATGGCGCCGGAAGGGCAGAATTTTTCGCAGGCCTTGCATTTTCCTTTTTTAAGGAAAATACAGTTGTCGTCAATGGCGTATTTTAAGGGAACCGCCTGGGCATATTTCACATAGATCGACTTACGCTTGGCGAGTCCCGCGTCGTAGTCGTTGATGACCTTTTTGGGACATTTTTCAGCGCAGACGCCGCATGCAATACATTTGTCCACATCCACATAACGGGGGTGCTGAATCACCTTGATTTCAAAATTACCCGCCGTTCCGGAGATGCTTTCCACCTCGGACAACGTCAGAAGTTCGATGTTGAGGTGCCGGCCGACCTCGACCAGTTTGGGTGAAATGATTCACATGGCACAATCGTTGGTGGGAAAGGTCTTGTCGAGCTGTGACATGACGCCGCCGATGGAGGACGATCTTTCCACGAGATAGACAAAAAAGCCCGAGTCGGCAAGATCGAGCGCCGCCTGCATGCCGGCGATGCCACCGCCAATTACCATTACGGAACCGATATTTTTCGTCATTTCTTCTTATGTCCGATTCTTTTATTCCGTTTATATTGTCATATGTTGTCTGTCAGCTTTTCCTTATTTAGGTTTTAGGAAGTTGATTATAGGTTGCGGCGAGGCTCAGGTTCAGAGAAGACTTTCGTGTATAAGCGGTGGAAAAGATTAGAATTCAACTTCCAGACATATAAAAGATCTTTTGTTTTTTTTTGTCAAGGATTAATATGGACGAGTTTACACAAGGTGAGTCACATTGTAGGAACCGTGCGGACCGCAGGATTTGATAATAATAGATTGATTTCATTGGTCTTCGATGGTAAATGCTGCACAGGGTTTATTCCAGTGAATTTCGATGCGTATCATTCGTCGCCATATATTTTCAAAAAGAGCGATATGAATCTTGTCGTGGCAGCGTGACCCAATATTTGGAATTTGTGAAAGATCTAAAGTGATATAAAAACTGTACTAAAAATCCCAAATATTGGGTCACTGTGAAAAATGGTGCTATTGATAACCCTATCGCACTTTTTGAAAACAAATGGCTCGAGTAATTCACTGCTCAAACAAAATTAAAATATCATGAAGGAATAAACGTTCAATCAATTCAGTTTGGGCAGCGGCCTGTTCGGCGAGGGGTTTAATCATGAAACTGTTTGACAGTCACTGCCATTTAGAAGACAGGGCATTTGACAAGGATGTGGATGATGTCATCCATCGTATGCATGCCGCCGGTGTTGATTCGGCCATGACCATTGGAACAACGCTCGCGCAATGCATCAAGGGGGTTGCCATCGCAGAATCGATACCGGAAGTGTATGCTTCCGTGGGAATACATCCCCACGGTGCAAAAGACTGCAATGAAAATGCGCTAAAGACGCTCATCGATCTTTCCAACAGCCCCAGCGTTCTCGCATGGGGAGAAATCGGTCTCGACTTTAACCGAATGTACTCTCCCAGAAACGATCAGGAAAAGTGGCTTATCCGTCAGCTTGAAATTGCCGATTCGCTGAAATTTCCGGTTATTTTCCACGAGCGGGACAGCAACGGCCGTCTGATCGAAATTTTAAAAACGAATTTCAGAAACGACCGAAACGGGGTTGTGCACTGCTTCAGCGGTAGTAAGAATGAACTCCGGCAGTATCTTGACCTGGGCCTTTACGTCGGGATTACCGGCATTGTGACCCTCAAGGGACGTGGTGAGCCTTTGCGGAAGCTCGTGCCTTTGATTCCAGGGGACCGCATCCTGATCGAAACCGATGCCCCGTATCTGACCCCGACACCCGAAAGAAACCACACCCGCCGGAACGAACCGGCTTTTGTCCGGTCGGTCCTTTTAAAATTGGCCCAGGTAAGAAAAGAGGATCCCGAAGAACTGGCTGAAACGGTATGGAACAACACCTGCCGGTTGTATGGCGTTGAGCCCTGACACGACCCGCTACCCGTTATTGGCGTTGCCACGTCGTTGAAATGACCAGACCCGTAGACACCGGAGTGAAGCGGGGGCGCACTTCCCGTGAACACCTACAAGAAAAGAAATTGCATATGAAACATCACACGATTGAAAAACAAACCATTGGCGATTTAAAATCCTTTTACAACTTAATGGCACAAACCCGAGATGTACGTTTTAAAATCGTAAACGATTTATTTTCATCTCAAGACATCCGAAAAGAAAGGATTACCGCTTTAAAAAATGCACTCGATTCTCTTGAAGAAAGCTTGGATGACGGTTACAAAACCGCGCTTAAAATCGATGCTTCTGAACGCATCGAAGTGGATGTGACCTATGAGGTCACAGAACTAAAAAAGGATATATACTATCTTGAAAATAATGAGGACAAGTTCATGTCCTACCTTGAATCGCTGCATCCTGATTTTTCCACCCATGTTCAATCCGGTACGGCATCGTTGAAGGGAAAGCATTTTAATTGTTTTATCACAGACAGAGACGGCACCACCAACAATTATTGCGGTCGATATCGTTCTTCTGTCCAGTCGATCTACAATGCCGTATTTTTAACCCGCTTTGCCAAAAATACGGTGTCCAATCCCATTATGATGACCTCCGCACCCCTCAAAGACATCGGTATTGTAGATGTCAGCGTTATGCCGGACAAAACCATGATATACGCAGCATCCAAAGGCCGCGAATTCATCGATCTTTCGAATACGCGAAGAACATTTCCCATCGACGATCAAAAGCAAAAGCTTATTCAACGCCTTTACCGAAAACTGGATGATTGGGTTAAAGATCCGGCTTATGAAAAGTTCTCTCTGATCGGGTCCGGACTTCAATTCAAATTCGGACAAATAACCATTGCGAGACAAGATATCAATGGCTCGATTCCCGCGTCGAAATCAGAGGAATTTTTAGGTTTGATTAAAAATGTTGTAATAGCCCTGGACCCCACGCACGAAAATTTCAGGATCGAAGATACGGGCCTGGATATTGAAATTATACTGACCATTTCGGATAAAAAGGCCGGTTTAAAAGATTTCGATAAGGGAGACGGCGTCAAATATCTGGACAAAGAATTGAATCTTGAAATGGACAAGGGCCCGCATTTGATTTGTGGTGATACCGGATCGGATGTACCAATGATTGAAGCAACCCTGAAACGAACGACCGATACGTGGTCCATTTTCGTGACCAAAAATCAAGAGCTGGCGGAACGTGTAAACGCCGTTTGCCCCAACGCGGTGATCGTTCCCGAACCGGACATTCTCGTTACGATTTTAAACCAACTTTCAACCCATTCAAAAAAATGAGGAGCAAATGGCTTTGAAAAAATTTAAAGGAGTGATCTTGGATCTGGATGGTGTGATTACCGGAACAGCCCGCGTACACGGCATTGCATGGGAAAGCATGTTCAACGATTATTTGAAAATGGTTGCAGAACGCGACAACACACCGTTTATCCCGTTTGATCGTGAAAAGGATTATCTGGAATACGTTGACGGTAAACCCCGAATGGACGGCGTCAAAAGCTTTCTGGAATCCAGGGGAATTCAATTGCCGTTTGGCGATTTCGACGATCCGCCGGATGTTGAGACCATTTGCGGACTGGGAAATCGAAAAAACAAGGACTTTCAAAAAGTACTTCGAAAAGAAGGGCCGGATGTTTTCGATTCAACAATGGATTTTATTAAAGCATGTAAGAAACGAGGGGTTAAAATCGGTGTTGCGTCCTCCAGTCGAAATTGCAAACTCATTTTGGAGCTGGCCAATATCGAAAAATATTTTGATGCTCGGGTTGGCGGCGTGATTTCTCGAGAATTGAATCTGAATGGAAAACCAGCGCCCGATATTTTTGTAACTGCTGCACAGTGGATGGGATTGAAGCCGGGTGAGTGTGTGGTGGTCGAAGATGCCATTTCGGGGGTGCAGGCCGGCAGAAGCGGTAATTTCGGACTGACGTTGGGCATTGCCAGAGAAATCGAAGGTGAAGCGCTCATTAAAAATGGTGCAGATATTGTGGTTCGCGACATGGCGGAAATTTCGCTGGACAGAATCGACCAATGGTTCGGAAAAGGTATAGAAGCCGATGGGTGGAACCTGACCTATGATGCCTTTGATCCGGAAGATGAAAAGCTTCGAGAGACACTGACTGCAGTTGGAAACGGGTATCTTGGAACTCGCGGAAGTTATGACGGAGAACGTGCCTCAGACGGTCATTATCCGGGTACATATATGGCCGGTGTGTATAACAAACCGAGTACCACAGTGGGCGGCAAACGCATCTATAACAATGATTTTGTGAACTGCCCCAATTGGACGCTTATCGAATTTGCCATCGGCGAATCGGATTATCTTAGCCCTTTGAAAATGAATATTCTGAGCTATCAACACCAGTTGAATATGAAAGAGGGGGTAATGCAGCGCACCATTTTGTGCAAAGATGGTGTGGGAAGAATTACCCGCATCCAAAGCCGCCGGGTTGCATCCATGGCCGATCCCCATGTGTGCGCCATTAAATTTGATATCACTCCCATCAATTACACAGATACGATTCGCATTCGATCCGCCATCGACGGCACGGTCATTAATGACAATGTTCCCAGATACCGCCAGCTCCATTCAAAACACCTGGCACCGGTGTCTCAGGGCAAAACCGGAAGCGGCATCTATCTGCACGTTCAAACCCGTCAGTCCAAATATCAAATTGTCATGAACGCCAAAACGATACTATATCAACAGGACAAATCCATTCGCCCTGCAAAAACACTGTTTCAAAAAAAGGGTTACATTGCCGAAATCATAACCCTTGATGCCAGGGAGAATACAACATATTCGCTTGAAAAACTTGTCACCGTATTCACATCTCTGGATAACGGTGTCGCCCATCCCCGTAAAGCCGGTTCCCGGGCACTGGCGGGCATCAAATCCTTTAAAGATGTTTTTCGACCCAATGCTCGCGCCTGGGGCAATCTATGGAAAAAAACAGACATTCGAATCCACGGCGACCGGTTCATGCAAAAAGTGACGAGACTTCACATCTATCATCTTCTTGTGGCCGCATCGCCCAATAACAGAACCATCGATGCCGGAATAACGGCTCGGGGGCTTCATGGGGAAGCGTATCGCGGGCATGTGTTTTGGGATGAACTCTATATTCTGCCGTTTTACAACCTCCGATTTCCGGAGATCTCAAAAGCGCTGCTCATGTATCGTTACAGGCGATTGGACGGCGCCCGAAAGTATGCCAGAGAAAACGGCTATCAAGGCGCCATGTATCCATGGCAGACCGCCGACGGCGGTGAGGAAGAAACCCAGATTGTTCACTACAATCCCAAAGACGACACGTGGGGACCCGATTTGAGCCGTCTTCAACGTCACGTCTCCATCGCGGTGTTTTACAATGTTTGGAGATATGCGCATGATACGAATGACAATACTTTCATCAATGAATACGGTGCTGAAATGATGATGGACATTGCTCGATTCTGGGCCAGCGCCGCACATGTCGACAAAACTACCGGGAGATATTTCATTAAAGGGGTCATGGGACCCGACGAATTCCATGAAAAGCTGCCCGGTTCAGATGACCATGGGGTTAAAGACAACGCCTATACGAACATCATGGTGGTATGGCTTTTGGAAAAAGCCATGGAAGTGATAAAGAACCTTTCCAACCGAACGTTGAATCGAATTCGCGAAAATATCGGCTTTGAAGTTGGAGAAATCGAAAAATGGAAAGATATCTGCAAGAAGATGAATGTGATCATCTCGGATGACGACATTATCAGCCAGTTTGATGGATACTTTGATTTAAAAGAACTCGACTGGCAACGCTACCGGGAGAAATATGACAATATTCACCGAATGGACCGCATCCTAAAGGCGGAAGGAAATTCTCCGGATGCATATAAGGTTGCGAAACAAGCCGATACACTGATGACCTTTTATGTGCTGGCGCCGGAGACGGTGGCTCGCATCCTTAAACAATTGGGCCATCCTGTTGAAGATCCGATTGAACTGTTAAAGAAAAACTACGCATACTATGAACAGCGCACCAGTCATGGATCGACATTGAGCAAGGTAGTCCATGCGGTGATTTCCAGCTATATGGCGGAAGAAGAGACGGCGTGGGAATGGTTTGTAGAAGCGATGAAGTCCGATATTTATGATACCCAGGGGGGAACGACGCCGGAAGGTATTCATTGCGGTGTAATGGCCGGCACCCTGGATGTCATTACGCGATACTTTGCAGGTATTGATTTTTCACATAAGATTCCGGAAATCAACCCGCATCTTCCCCCTCACTGGAAAGAGATGTCCTTGAAGGTCTGCCACAAAAATATCTGGTATGATATACAATTAACCCAAGACAAATTACAACTGACCGTAAATGGCAGGCTAAAAGCCCCCCTGCCGGTAAAGGTTCAAGGAAAAACGATCAAAATCAGGGCCGGTAAGACGCGTTCTGTTCGTTTATAACTAGTGTCCATCCATAAATGGGCTCTTAAAATTGTCCATGAAAGATATTCAATGATCACGCATACCCACATATACCAGCATATACTTGAAAATTTTTTATCGCCGGGAAAAACACCGCGAAAAGAGAAATATGCGAACGGAACCTACTATGTTTTGGCGGTATCCGGTGCGGCTGCCTCTGGAAAAACCATGTTCTGCAAAGGGATGGTCGAGTATCTGAAAAAGAAAGGTTTAAGTGCCGTTCATGTCCCTTTGGACGGTTATCTTATTGACAGAGAAACTCGAAATAAACAAAATTTAAGCGGTTACGACCCGAAAGCTTCTGATCTCCCCCGAATGATCGATCATATGAAAACCCTCATCTATGCCGGCAAGTCTATTGACTTGCCGATCTACGACCATAAAAGCGGCAACCATCGGCTATCCCGCCGTATCGAACCTGCCGGGGTCATCATCCTCGATGGTATAATGTCGCTCCAATTCGAGATACGCGAACGTTTTCCCAATCTAAATATTTTTTTTACCAGCAAGGACATTGTCATTCGCGGTTTGCGATTATTGGTTGATATGGAAGAGAGGGGGTATTCCGTGTTTCAAGCACTGGCCCACTCTGATGAAGAATTTGTTTTTTACAACAAATGGATCTACCCGCAAATCACGTTTGCACATTTAAAAATTTGGGTGGGAGAGCAGCGAGAACTCTATATTGCATCCAAATAACACCTGAATCTTGCATGAAAATTGATGAAAGCCTCCAACTCGTGCAAGATTCAGGTAACAACAGGACATCCGCCAACGTTTTTTTCTCACCTGGTTTTGATCCATGAAAAAAATTCATAGAGACTCAAAACCCTGGCATAAAGGGGGTGTAATGCCGCCATGAATGCGCCGTGGACGGTTTCTGCAGAGAATGTTTTGCCGCCGAAGTTAAGATCCTTTGTTGCACACGCATCATGGATGACCCTGCACTGGAATCCCAAATCCCCAGCAGCGCGAGTGGTTGCATCGATGCACATGTGACTCATGGCGCCGCAGATCACCACGTCTTGAATTCCGGCCTTCACCAGTTCGTCATGGAGGTTTGTTTTTAGAAAACTGTTTGGATGGTGTTTTTGAATGACCAATTCCTCGGGGAGCGGCTTTACATTTTCGTGAATTTCGACGCCGTTACTATCGGGTAGAAAAAATGTGGCGCCGTCCCTGACGGCGATGTGTTGTATATGAAATGTCGGCCATTTTCTTTCACGAAAAAACAGCAATATTTCTCGTGCATTTACACTTGCTTCTTTCATGCCGACAAGTTCCATGCAGCCATCCGGGAAATAGTCGTTTTGAATGTCAACGAGAATCAGTCCCATTTTCATTTTCGGCCCCTTTCAAGGTGTGTTGTTTGAAAAAATTAAGTATCGTGTCCCCGAGACTCTGTTGGTTCTCCGAAGACGCTGGTTTTGGGTTTTTTTCTTTGCCGGTTTTGGATTTTAATCCGGATGTGCCCCTGCCTGCTATTTCGAGGGCCTTTTGACAAGGGTTTACATTTCCGGATGATCCTGAAACAAAAAGATAGGTCCAGCCCACGGGTCCCAAAAGCGCTGCACCGATGGTTTTGCCGGAGCCCAAGATATCGATTTCTAAAGAAGGATTGGCCAGTGTACCCCCCAGTTTAAAGGGTTTGGTTATTTTGCTTAAGCTGAGACTTACTTTCCCGGTACTTTCGGTACCGATACCTTCCTTGGGCTTGGTTTCTATACGAAAATCGAGTTCTTCGGTTTTAAGATTTATCTTTCCTTTGCTGAACAATGTTTTTTGGGGATCGTCGACGATGATGACGTCACTTTTAGCCATGCCGTTTATGATATTAAAATCACACACGGCACAGTTAATTCGGGCGCTGTCGATTTTCTTGCCGGAAGGATTGATTAACCGCATGAGGGTTGCGCTGATGTCGGCACTCACAAAATTTAAATAACCGGTGGGCAGTTTCCCTTCTCCCAGCGAGGCAACCACATCGCCGTTCAAACCTGCCATGAGCGCTGCCACGGATTTTCCTTGACCGTTCAGATTCATCTCAAGGTCGAGAATACCTTCCAGGGCTTGGGTAATTTCCAATTTTTTAAGCATTTCCCCAAGGTTCATTTGTTTGATATCCACGTTTACATCAACAAAAGCCATATTTTTTTTTGCCTGAACATTCAAACGATTCACCAGCTTTCCGCCGCCAATGGAAGCTGTCAGAGGATTCACAGTGAGATTACCCTCCCGAAGCCTTACCTTGGTTTCAATATTATCGAGAGCAAATCTTGGAAGAAGCATGTGTTGGATGCGAACATCAACGGCGGCGTTGAAACGGTGAAGGCCGTCTAATTTCAGAGGGGTGCCTGGAAATAATCTGTTCGACTTTTTTCCTTCTGTGTCGTCTGCTTTTTTCTTGTCTTGGGATAATATCGGACGCAGATCGAGGGTTTCGGAAACAAGATCACCAGATATTCGGGGCTTCTTAGCAGAGCGGTCAAGTGTTACGGAACCGCTTATTTTACTTCCGCCCAATTGTATTAACATATCGGACGCTTGAAATTTTTCGGATTTGCTTGCAATTAGATGGCTGGATATTAGAAATGGACCTTTGATTGGAAACGGTTCTTGTGTGATCGTTTCAATCTTGGCCAGATCATTGCCTTTGACAGAGAATCTGACATTGATGCCTTTTGCAGGCACCAGATTTTGGATCTTACCGGCAATGGCAAATTCTGTTTTAGCGATAACACCCTTTAAATCAACGGGATAGGCTACATTAGGGTCAGTGATACCCACCAACGAACCGATCTTTCCGGACACGTTGAATGGAATATCGTTGAACGAGCCTTTCAGTTCGATGTCTGCTTTGCCCATAAACTTCGCTGATTTTCTAATACCTTGATCTAAGGTTAAGACAAGGGTTTTTTTCTTTTGATGGTTTTTAAACGTCAGTTTTCCATTTTTGATAAATATCTCTTTAAAATCGAACAGTGCTGTTTCCGCTTCATCTTTTTTTACAGGCGTTGTTTCAACGTTCTTTTGTTCCGGCAAATCAAATTCCAGATTCGTTTTGCCGGATGTGTTGATTTCCATCATAAGATCCGGATTGAGCAGCGTTAACCGTTTGACATTAATGTTACCCTGAATGAGGGGAATCAGGGCCAATTGAACTTCAATGCGGTTGGCACGAATCATTTCCGGATACGCACTCCAGGGTGCATTTTGAAAAGAGACGTTATTTGCCTCGAGGGTTGGAGACAGGCTTATTTTCACGTTTATATCGCCGGCGATGGTAAGTTTTCTGCCGGTATATTTTTTAGCGATTCCAGTGATCCGTGGCTTGAATTTATTGTAATCATAGGTGGATACAATAAAAATGATGGCAACAAAACAGGCGAGGAAAACGCCTGCCAGGACACCTAAAATTATTTTCCAGCGCATGGAAATGTCTCCTTGATGAAGGATGGTTGTTCACGGAGAAGCACGCCCGTGAACACGAACGAAAATAATGAGTTGTAGATTTTGAATTTATTATTGAATCATATGAACCAAGTTCATTCAATGCAACCCTAAAAAAACATATTCACCCCAAAGACCAGAAGCTAATATTTTATTGAGCGTTCATTCAACATCTGGTAAAGTTTTTTTGTAATACTTTTGCCTTTTGACAATTATACCTGAAGCTCCTTTAACATATTTTGGTCATTGGAGTTTGGGATTTTACTCCCTTACCCGGGAAAGCAAATCGTTTCTATCTGAAACAATTAGAATTGACGTTGGCGTTTCCCTGAAAACAATGGAGGGCGTGATGAAAAGCGCATTTATTTTAGTTCTAACGGCGTGTTTCGTTTTTGTGGCGAATCCTGTGTTTGCTCAGTTCCCAGATGCTTCGGATCGAAACCTGATTCTTACCGAAGGTACAGCCGAGGTGATGGGACAGAACGATTCAGCCAAAATTTCCATCGGCGTTGTGACACAGGGCCGGAAATTGGAACAGGTCAGCTCTGAAAATGCAGGTAAAACCGAATCGGTGATAGCGGCCATCAAAAGGTTGAACATTAAAAATCTTAAACTGAAGACCTCCAATTATCGTGTTACGCCCCAAAAGGATTATAAAGTCCGGCCGCCAAAGATAAAAGGTTATGAGGTAAACAATGCCATTGAGGTAACGCTGGAAGGATTTGAGCCTGAGCATTTATCCAAGCATGTTTCCCGGATTGTCGGGAAGGCCCTTGAAAGTGGCGCCAACAATATTCAACATCTTCAGTTTTATATCAAAAACAAATCTGAATTAGAAAAAAAAGCATTAACACAGGCCACACAGGAAGCCATTGACCGGGCGAGAACACTGGCCGAAGCAGCAGGTGTAAAACTCAAACGCATCGCTTCACTGAGCACACATCCGGTTTACATGCCGCCCCGGCCTCATACGTTAAGAGCAGCCGAGATGAAGGCAGAAGCCAGGACGCTATCGCCGCCAATTGAGATCGGGGAAAGCCATGTTCGGGTTCGGGTCAGCATCGCCTATGAAATCGCGCCATAAATGAGTATAACCTCGATTGAGCGTAAACAAAATGCTGAAAAATATAAAATGAAATATCAGAAAAGAATCCAAAGCAGATCGCTTATGTATAGGAAGAAAAAACCACAAATCAAAATCGCTATTATTGCGCCCAATTCTTCTTTTAATTTGTACCCGATAAAAACGATGGATACTACAGACAGTAAAATGAGCGCTGTCGGTAAAATGTAATCAAAGGAGAATTCAGGTTGTGCGCCTATTCTCGATAGTTTTATATATTCCAAAAACATTTTAATTCTCCGGATAAAAGCCTTTAAAACCTATCCCTCCAATTTGATATGTAGCAAATATAATGCCAAACCAATTTTTTTATAATAATACTTTGGATATTAGATGGTTACATCAATTATAGAAGTGGTAAAGGAAGGTTGATCTGTAGGAATATAATTGAATTAATAGAATAAATTTAACCATATCTATGAAATTTTTTTCATACTTTAGGGACAGAATTAAGGAAAAACCCAATTGACTTAAATAGAGCGTTATAAAATACTTTCAATATCAGCGCTCCTTCATTCTTTATCTATTCACCAGTACCAGAAATAACTGTTCGGCCATTTAATGGTCGTCTATTTTTGGGTTTGCTTGGTAACAGGCAGGACACTTCGCTATATACTTGTCAGGTGAACACTGAAATAAAACGCCACCCTGCAATCCAAACCCTCCTGATGTAAGGGTTATCTCAATGATTGTCTCGCATCCGCAGTCTGAACATTTATCTTTTAATCCAATTATCGATTTTTCTGGGTTAGCGTCAAACATTTTTGTTAATATTTCAATCATTAGGGGGTACATCCTTCACTGCTGACTCTACTCGTTTAAAATGTCTTTATTGTTTTGAAGTTCTCGGTTTTAGTCTTCTATCAAGACCGCTTCTTCTTTCCTTGCCAGATCTGCGCTCGGGAATATGTGAAGTATAAGAAAATTGTCGCCTATCTACTCCCAATCGTCTTCCTCCGTTATCAAGCAATGAAGGTTTCATGGCAAACCACTTTTTCCAAATCAAAAGTTAAAAGAATAGTTATTTAATAACTGTATAAAATTATGCATTTTGTATGTCAAGACCTAAATAATACAATATATGGTAGCAAAAAGCGATGTTATGATTGGAGCGCTTTTAGACGTCAATTGAGGGCGGAAAATGAATTTTCCCTAAATTTATGTAAAGCCGTGAACAAAGGCACATAACGGATGGGGCCTAATCGCTCTATGGACGTTTATTGGAGCATTATTCGAAAAAAAACAATATGTGGGCATAAGTGAATGCGGCGGATCCAGTTGACTCTGACCACACCCAAAGGAGGGGGTTGGTAAGGTTTACACGCCATCTCAAAAATGCAGATCACGTTCAAGGACAAGGCACGAGCCGATGAAAAAGCGCAGCATACATGGGAGTATGTGAGCATTTTGGAGAGGCTCGCAACACCGTAATTGGGCGTCAGATGTATTTTTGAGATGGCGTGTAAATAAATTTACAGACAGGTTATATTTTTGTCAGCTTATAGCTTCGGCTCCCGAGCCCAAGCTTTTCGGCGTATTCCAGCTGAAGGGTCCAGTCCACATTCGGGTATACCCCTCTGAATTTATCCCCACCTTTTTCGGTATTGATTTCAAGGCATGATCCCGGAATCGCCTCTTCCTGGTTCACAAGATCTACGGACGCCTGGTCAATGGCCACCGGATCTTTGGAAGCGACAATGCCGATGTCTCTGACGATGGGCGCGTCATTGTGACCGTAGCAGTCGCAGGCCGGGGATACATGGGTGATAAAATTTACAAACAACAATTTGTCTGTTTTATTCTTTAAAACACCCATGGTGTATTCCACCATATTTTCCAGGAAGGTCGGTATGGCCTGATTCCACTGAATTTCAATGGCGCTGTTGGGACAGATAAGGATACATTCGCCGCATCCGATACACTTTTTGGCGCTTAACACCGCTTTTTCATTTTCCAGTGAGAGGGCATTTTGGGAACAGTGGGGGATACAGTCCCCACACCCCACACATTTTTTCTTGACCACTTTTGGTGAAACGGTGGAGTGCTGCGCCAGTTTTCCCTTCCGGGAGGCGCACCCCATCCCCAAGTTTTTAATGGTACCTCCAAAACCCGAAAGCTCATGTCCTTTAAAGTGGGCCACCGATATCAGGGCATCGGCTTCAAAAATATCAGATCCGATGTACACTTTTTTAAAATTTTTCTGGTTGACAGTGACGGCGGTTTCGCTTTTTCCCCTTAACCCATCGGCAATGATAATGGGGGCATTCACCACTGAATAGGCAAAACCGTTTTGAATGGCCGTGCTGAGATGATGGGGTGAATCGCTTCGGGTCCCGGCATAAACCGTATTGGCATCGGTCAGAAACGGATATCCGCCGATACTTTTAACGGACTCCACAATCTTTCGAATAAATACCGGTCGAATAAAGGCGGTATTCCCCTTTTCTCCAAAATGAAGCTTCACCGCCACAAGCTCCCTTTCTTTAACGGTTTCGGAGAGGCCTGCCGTATCCAGAAGCCGTGCAATCTTTGCAACAAGGTTTTCTTTGGCGGACGCCCTTAAATCGATAAAATAGACGTTGCTTTTCATGGAATCCTCCCTGTAAAGTAATTTTGCAATTTGAATTCCCCACTGCTTGTCGGAGCATAGCGGAAATCCCGCTCTACGGGGCTGCGGAGATAGGAATTTTAGCCTTTTGCTGAAAACTACCGATAGTCCTCATCAAAGTCAAGATGTTTGGCTTAGCGTTTAATCGCAATGCTTCATATTCGGAGATTAGAATGAAGACCTTTATACATAGAAAGTGGCGCCCTCTATCTTATGGAACGTTACTGTTTATTTGCTGCGGTGTTGCCTTCACCGGTTATCTGGGTTCCAACATGCGCCTTCCTGTGGTACCGCTTTATGCAAAATCTATCGGTGCCGATACGGTTCAAGTCGGAGTGATCAACTCTGCTTTCTTGCTTATGGCGGGAATACTGTCTTTGCCTTTGGGCATAGTCTCTGACCGCTTTGGACGAAAATTGATTGCGTCTTTGGGTCTTATTGTGCTCTCCGTCACTTCATTTTTGCTCTATTTTAGCAAAACGCCCATGCAACTTTTGTGGATATATCTTTTTTTCGGTGCCGGCGTGGCAGCCTTTGGTCCGACGATGATGTCCTTTGTGGCTGATTTTTCTCCGACCACTCATTTAGGACGCTCATATGGATGGTATACAACGGCCCTTTACACCTCGATGAGTTTAGGTCCCGCAATTGGCGGCTTTGTTGCCGAGCAGATTGGATTCCTCCAGGTTTTTCTCTATTCCGGCGTGATCATTTTCTTTACGTTTTGGGTTGTCGTCCTTCTCTTGCCGCCAACGCATCTCATTATCGCCGAAAGACCAAAAAGACGAAAACCCGCCATCATTTTGAGAGAGCTATTGAAAAATCGTCCGCTTTTGAGTTGCTGGCTAGTGACCCTTGGGGGATGTTTTGCGCTTGGAATGTTTATCACCTTTCTTCCGCTCCACGCTCAAAACCAAAACCTGACCGTTTGGCAAATCGGCCTTGTTTTTGCGGTTCAGGGAATTTCAAATGCCATATCTCGAATTCCCTTTGGTCATCTGAGCGATAAGGTTGCAAATCGAAGCACTCTCGTTGTTATTGGCCTTATTGGATTTGCCGCTTCTATGGCGGGTTTTGGAATATCGAAGACGACGGTTCATTTTGTATTATTTGCCATAGCATTTGGAACCAGTATGGGGTTGGCGTTTACGTCTATCGGTGCGCTGATTGCAGAAGTCGTTCCTGTTGAATCCCGGGGACTGGCAATGGGCGGCTATAATACATGCATCTATTTTGGGATGATGATAAGTTCTGCTTCTATGGGAGCGGTTATTCAAGAAATTGGGTTTGAGGGCGGATTCTTGATCACGGCCGGGATAAACTTGCTGTTGGTCGGTTTTTTTTATCTTCTTATGAAAGAGTTCTCCCGGATAAAGGCAAAATGTCCGGTGGATACGTGAACTGGCTATTTAAACCCTATTTTTTTAAGGGGACTGATCCGTAAATGTTGCGGTTGGGAATGAACAGATGAATTTGGATCAACGGTTGAATGTTCTGAACAAGATATACGGGCTTTATGATGATTTTGCCGGCAGCCTGAATGTGGCCTGTAAAAAATATTGTGCCGGGTGCTGCACAGTCAATGTTACCATGACGACTTTAGAGGGGTATCTCATCGCCCGTCACATCGTTTCAAATGGCCCGTCCGATATATTTTTACATGCTCAAGGCACCCTATCCAAAAACCGTTTTAAGCCTAAAACCACCACCAACAGACTTGCAGGTCTCTGTGCAAAAGGAGACGATCCGCCGGAAGAGGAAAACGAATATTCAGATGAAAGTTGCCCCCTGTTAAAAGACGACCTGTGTCCGATTTACCGTGTTCGGCCCTTTGGATGCCGGTGTTTCGTTTCAACACATGATTGCCAAAAAGCGGGGTATGCCGAAGTTGCCCCCTTTGTTGTCACCGTGAACACGTTATTCTTGCAGGTTATAGAGCATATCGATTTCATGGGATTTTCCGGTAATTTTACCGATGTTCTATTGTTCATGGCCTCCATGGAGAATCGTGATCATTACAAGATGAACACCCTTAAACGTCCGGGTGCCGATCTTGTGTCAAATATGCCGGCAAGCGTTTTAATGATACCGCCTGAACACAGGATTAAGATAAAGTCCATCCTTGACGCACTTTTTAGCATAACAGGATCGTAAGGATAACTGAAATATTGTAACTTGTGTTGACTTGAAGACCGCCTTTTGGTATCGCAAGCAGGGATTTAAAAATATCTTAAAGGAAATTAAAAAATCATGGAAAGAACACTGTCTATTATCAAACCGGATGGCGTTGCACGGGGAATTATCGGTGAAGTTATTCAACGATTGGAGAGCAACAAACTCAATATAGTGGCCATGAAAATGTTGAAAATGAACAAAACACAGGCTGAAGGCTTTTATGCGGTACACGAGGAACGACCGTTTTTTAACAGCCTGACCTATTTTATGTCATCCGGACCGATTGTCGTCATGGTCCTCGAAGGTAGAAATGCCATTGCGAAATACCGTGAAATAATGGGCGCCACGGATTATAGAGAAGCGGCTGAAGGTACCATCCGAAAAGATTTTGCAACAGACATTGAGAAAAATGTCGTTCACGGTTCAGACTCTTCCGAAACCGCTGCCTTTGAAATCGGTTATTTTTTCAATCGGTTTGAACTTATCTTCTGATGTCCGATAGCGTCAATTTAGATAACATCAGTATTGTACTTCAGCAGCCCCGGTATTCTGAAAATATCGGGGCTGTCGCTCGTGCCATGCGCAATATGGGCATCCGCCAGCTTGTGGTCGTTGATCCTCAAAACTTTGACCTGCACAAAGCCCTGAAGCTGGCCACCCATTTTGCTTCGGATATTATCGAGAAATGCAGATTCTATCCGGACCTCAAAGAAGCGCTTGCCCCGTTTAATTATGTTGTCGGTGCCACGGCGCGGCTTGGGGGACAGCGGCAGGTCATCAATTCGCCGTCGAAACTTGCTCAAAAGCTAATCCCCATTTCCATTGAAAATCCCATTGCAATCGTCTTTGGCCCCGAAGACAGAGGACTTTCCAACGAGGACATCCGGTACTGCCATGAGCTCGTCAATATTCCCACAAGTGAATTTTGTTCTCTGAATCTGGCCCAGGCGGTAATGGTTTTGTGCTATGAGATCTTTATCGCCGGGAGCGAGGCGAACTCAGAATTTACGCCTCGACTGGCCAGCAGGCATGAGCTTGACGGAATGTATGATCAACTCAAAGATGTCCTGATGAGGATCAGTTATATCAATCCCGAAAATCCGGATTACTGGATGAATAATTTCCGTCATTTTTTTACCCGGTTGCGACTTCGTGCGAAAGAAGTTAATATTATCCGGGGCCTATGCCGCCAGGTCGATTGGTATGGGAAAAAGTGCTATGAGGATGGAAAAAAAGGAAGGATAAAAAACGGATGAAACTTGTTCGATTTGGCCAAAAAGGAAACGAAAAACCGGGTCTGTGGAAAGATGGTAACATCGTTGATTTAAGAAGAATCTTTCCGGAAATTCCGGATATCGGTGAAGCATTTTTTAGGGAAAACTGGCTTGAAAAAATAACCGAAATTGATGATCCCGGTAAAAAAATCCAAGAGCGAATCGGTTGTCCGATCCATGCGCCGTCTAAGATCATCTGTCTTGGAAAAAATTATGCCGAGCATGCCAAAGAAGGGGGGTTTGAAAATCCGGAAAAACCGCTGATATTCTGTAAAACACCCAATGCGTTGAACGGACCATTTGATCCCATCATCCTACCCAAGAGCAGCGGACAGATTGACTGGGAGGTGGAACTGGCAGTGATTATCGCAAAGGAAGGGAAAAGAATTCGAAAAGCAGATGCCTTCAGTTACATTGCAGGATTTACCGTAATGAATGATGTGTCAGGGAGAGAGGCCCAGTTTTCAGACACCCAGTGGTTCAGGGGGAAGTCCTTCGATACCTTTGCGCCTGCCGGCCCGGTGCTTGTCACACCGGATGAGATCAAGGACATTAATCGTTTGAGACTTATTGCCAAAGTCGATGGCGAGATCATGCAGGATGGAAACACCCGAGATATGATTTTCGATATTCCCACCATCATCCAAGACATCAGCGAGGATATCACGCTTATTCCCGGTGATGTCATCTCAACCGGAACACCCGCCGGCGTGGGAATATTCAGGGATCCCCCGGTGGTTCTGAAGCCGGGCAACGTGGTAGAATGCTACGTTGAGAACATCGGTTCAATTATCAATGAAGTGGTAAGATAACAGGGGTCAGGTGTCGGGGATCGGGAGTCAGGTTCAAAAGTGCCTAAAGTTTCAAATGATCTAAAGTGCCTATTTATCCCGTATTCAACGGGGAAGTTGAGGTGGCGCTAACGCGCTGTCATAAAACATTAAAATATAATTCGCCAGAAATTTCTTAACCCTGCTGATCACCGACCTCCGACCTCTGACCTTCTGCCCCTGGCCCCCGATCCCCGGCACCTGACACCTGAATACATGCCGTCAATACTTGGCATCCGCGTATTCCACCCAGCCCCCGGTCTTTACCAATGCACGGTCAAAGTCGGAAATTGAAAAAGGTACTTCTGTATGTTGTCTATCAGCTGTGATGATAAAGACATTTTTTTCAAAATCCGTTTCAAGATGCGTTTTTTTGCCGGCAAATTCTTCAAAAATACGATCCATTGTTTGAGCCGGAAGTTCCACCGCCATCATTCCGCAATTGAACATATTCTGCCTGAAAATCCTGGCAAAGTTTTCAGCAATGACCAGATGGATGTTGTTGACTTCAAGTGCCCATGGTGCATGTTCCCTGGAAGAGCCGCATCCAAAATTCGCCCGCGTAATAATGACATTTTTTCCATCAACATCACGTTGGGAATCAAATCCCGACAACTTGATATCCTCTAAAAGATGCGGCTTCAATGCCTGCTTGGAAATTTCTGTGAGGTATTTCGCCGGAATAATTTCGTCTGTATTAATATCGGACCGGTCCAGAAAAAGGACGTTTCCGCTGAAGTTTTTCATGGTTACCCCTTGTATAATTCGGAATTTATAATGTAACCTTCAATGGCCGTGGCTGCGGCTGTTGCAGGACTGACCAGGTGAACCATACCGCCTTTGCCCATGCGGCCGTTAAAGTTTCTGTTTGTTGTGGATGCACAGACTTCGCCTTCTGCCAGAACGCCGTTGCTCATGCCCAGGCAAGCCCCGCAGGTCGGATTTGTGACACAAAATCCGGCATCCAGAAATGCTTTTAGTACACCTTCTTCCATTGCCTGACGAAAAGCCTTGGGTGTTGCCGGGGATACAATACCCCTCACCGAATCGCTGATCTTTTTTCCGTTGAGCACCTGTGCTGCAACCCTTAGGTCTTCGATTCGTCCGTTGGTGCAGGATCCGATATAGACCTGATCAATTTTTATAGATGCCATTTCTCTCACAGGTTTAACCTGGTCTGGTTTGTAACCAAAGGTCACCATGGGTTCAAGACGACTCACATCATGTTCAATCACTTGTTCGTATCGGGAATCGGGATCCGAGCAGAACCGATGATAGTTATTCAAGGCGTCCTGTTTGTCGGCATATTCGTCTTTTATATATTCCCACAGGTATTCCACGGTTGTCATGTCCGGCCAACATATACCCGAAGTCCCCCCGGCTTCAACGGCCATGTTGCAGAGCGTCATCCTCGATTCCATACTCATGGCATCGACAACCGGTCCGGTAAATTCAAGAACTTTGTTGGTGGCACCGTTAACCCCCAAACGGCGGATAATGGAAAGAATCACATCCTTGGCATAGACCCCTTCCGGCAAGCTGCCGGTGACATTTATTTTCATGGTTGACGGATAGCGAAAGGCGCAAACGCCCTTGAGAATTCCGACTTCAAGGTCCGTTGTCCCGACGCCTGCAGCGAAAGCGCCGAAGGCACCATGGGTACAGGTATGAGAATCCCCCATGATCACGGTGTAGCCCGGGCGGACAAATCCCTTTTCAGGGAAAAGCGCATGACAGATTCCATTACGGCCGATATCGAAAAAATCCAAAATATTGTGTCGCCGGGCCCAATCCCTGAGGACTTTACCCTGTATGGCGGTCTTTGAATCCTTTGCCGGTGAAACGTGGTCGATGACGACCTTGATTTTGTCGGGATCGAAGATCCTGTCCTTGCCTCGGCTCACAAGATCATTGATGGCGACCGGGGTTGTGATTTCATGGCAGAATACGGCATCCAGCCGGATCACATGAATATCTTCCGTAGGGTTATCAACCCTGTGGGCGTCAAAAATTTTTTCTGCGATGGTTCTGCCCATACATCCTCCTTATTATGATTGTCGATTGATGATTGTTGATTGAAAAAAAATCAAATTAAATTTTCAAATTTATTCGATGTTTTTATATTTGATTTTTCGAGCCGTGCTCCAACAATAGTCAATCATCCATCATCAATCTTTAGTCGTTGTCTGTCTTTAGTACCGAAAGAAACGCAGACTGTGGAATCATAACCTGTCCTACCATTTTCATTCGTTTTTTACCTTTTTTTTGTTTTTCCAAAAGCTTTCGTTTTCGTGTGATGTCGCCGCCATAGCATTTTGCAGTGACATCCTTTCTAAATGCTGAAATTGTCTTTCGGGCAATGATATTTCCGCCGATAGCCCCCTGAATGGCTATTTTAAACATCTGTCTCGGAATTTCGTCGCGGAGTCTTTCGCAGGCACGTCTGGCTCGCTCAACCGAACGGTCTCGATGAACAAGTTGTGAAAGGGCATCGACACGCTCTCCATTGATCAAAATATCCAGTTTGACCAGATCTGTTTCTCTAAAATCGATGACCTCGTAATCAAAGGATCCGTATCCTTGGGTTACGGACTTGAGTGTGTCGTAAAAATCATAAATCACTTCTGCAAGCGGGAGTTCAAATATCATTTCCAAGCGATTGTTGGTTAAATAATGATACGTTTTGTTAATTCCTCTGTGATCCAGACACAGCTTCATAACCGCCCCCATGTAGCGGTCCGGAATGATGATCCCGGCACGGATAAACGGCTCTTTTGTATGTTCAATCGTCGTGGGATCCGGATACAATGCCGGATTGTCGATGATCTGAGTGGATTCGTCATTCATGATCAGCTTGTACTGGACCGAAGGCGCCGTCAATATCAATGAAAGATTATATTCACGTTCGAGCCGTTCCTGAACAACCTCAAGATGGAGAAGACCTAAAAAACCGCAACGAAACCCAAAACCCAAAGCCACCGACGTATCTTTCTCATAAATCAAGGAAGCATCATTGAGTTTAAGCTTTTCAAGGCCTGCAGCCAGTTCTTCATAACCGTCAGAAGCCACCGGATAGATCGAAGAAAAAACCACCGGTTTTGCTTCCTTGAAACCCGGCATGGGGGTTTTACAGGGACGGTCTTTTAGTGTAATGGTGTCCCCGCAACGGGTATCGCTAACCGTCTTTATTCCGGCAATAATATATCCGACCTGACCTGCTGATAGTTTATCTCGAGGGGCGCGTTCCAGTTGAAATATCCCGACCTCCTCAACTTTATAGACGGCGTTATTCGACATAAATTTAATCCTATCTTTAGGCTTTACGCGTCCCTGGAAAACCCGGATATGAACAATGGTTCCCCGAAAAGGATCGTAATGGGAATC
>JBFESJ010000032.1:0-21865 GCA_041548585.1 Desulfobacterales bacterium
CAAAGGCGCTCGACCGGACTGAAGCTCGCGGGAGTTCGACCCTGGCGTGCCAGCCAGGCATCGATAATACGGTTGCCGAAGCTGTCCGGCAGGGCATCCGCAAGCATGCCGGGAAGACCGCGATAGGTCCTTTTGGGCAAAGTGCGAAACTCAAACTTTGCCGTTCCGCGGCGTGCCTCGGCAATGGGCATCTTTAACGGAGATAAATCCAGACCTTTTTCAAGAAACGTACGATCAAATTCAAATATTGCGAATTCTTTGTCCGGGTCCCATGATACCGCGCCCACCAGGTCTCCCCATAAACGGACATATGCCGTATCAACGCTGTCTACCAATGGACGTCTCCTTTATCAGGATCTGCGGTATGGGGCGACGCTCGACGGCGTTCCTTTCCTTTCATTTTGGCCAGTTGTAGAGGACTGATCCCGGGATCCGGCAAAAATGAATCGATTTCCTCAAGCGCATTCAACGCCCGCAGAATCTGGACCAGCGTCAGAACGCCAAAAGGCGTTCCTCGCTCTGCCTCGCCGATGGTTGTTCGATTTAAACCGGCCAATTCGGCCAATTTCTGCTGGGACACGTTCTTTTCCAGCCGTTTGCGTTTGAGACGGCGACCAATCTCCCGCAATATCGCCCGATCACTCATTCCATATATGTTCATAATGATGTCTCCAGACTTCATTAATTGTTATATTGAATATTAAAGATGGCTATAACTGATATTATAGGCTTTTAATGGATATGTCAAGGAAAAAGATATTAATGATGGCTATAATCATCTTTATATGCTATAATTAGCCATAAAGATGGCTTTAACCATCAATAATTGATTATCAGGTATAAAAGGAAACGTTCGTACTGAGCGTGCTTGGCTGATGCACTCTTTGCATGAACATAAGACTTCACCAAATGAGCGGCATCTGAATTGATCGTAAGCAAAACAAAATATTAGGGAAATGTTATATGCTCAAGTTCTTAATTTAGGCCTGATAAAAAGGTGCTAAGAACAAATAAAATAAAAAATAGAGCCATTGAATATTTGCTGTATTTTATAACTTTGAGCGTCGTCAATACCGCTTTGTCATTTGTTTTTTTCGCTAAATCCCGCAAACGATTTACTGCCTGAGGAGCCTCCCAAACAATAGATTCACAGAAGCTTTTTTTCCTGTGCTTCCTCAATAAGATTGGTACAACGACGAAATGGCAAATGACGTATCCAATGAAGACCGAGATGGCGAACAAGATAAAAAAACAAACCTCGATATTTGAGAGAAGTGTATGTATCATTTTTCGCGGGCCAATATACGGTAATGGCAATTAAGGTTCTTCTCCAATTGAGTTGGAGAAGAGGGTCCAAGGATTCCAGGGGTCAAGGCTTGCCTTCCTCGGGCATGGATTCAAGGGCTTGTTTTCTATAGACTTTATCAGCGCTTTTAAGATTCTATCGATTATTGCAATGTGTTTTTAAGTGTACCCTTTGGGATAACACCGGCGCAAATGGAGATGCCCCACTTATTTTACCCGAGTAAACGACAGCTCATCGGGAGATAATCCAAAATTAATAGCTTGCAGGGGATCCAGCAGGGTCAATGTATTTAAAGCGCCTATGTTTTCCCAATCCAATCTTTCATATGAGATTGCTTTGGATGTCCACCCGAGTGAGATGTGTAAATGGGGAAAGATGTTGGTTTTGGACCGGCGCGGGTCAGCCAGGGTCGCAATGATATCCCCCTGTTTGACGATGTTGCCGACGTGAAGATTATCTTCCGGGATGGTATGACCGTAAATCGTACACAACCTGTTGTTGTCACCGTCGGGAAACAAATGTTCTATGATCACCGATTTCCCAAGAAAATCATCGATAATGCCAACAACTGTGCCGTCATAGATTACGGGGATCTTTGCCTTTTCACCCAGACGAAGAATCGTGTCCTTTCGATCTTTGTAGAGACATAAATCCAATCCTTCATGGGGCTTATCACGCTTCCCCTGATCTTCCCACCACTTGTCTGTTGAATTAAAAAGCATCCCGGGACAAAAGACCCACCCGTTAAAACCGCCTTTGTCGAGAGCATTCTTCCGGATCAAAAATTCGGTAAATCGGGTGTTTCTTAAAGACGGTGTTCTGGTAACGTCCACGTTATCGATATCAACTCCTTGACCACATTGCCATTGTCTGGTTCCCTCCTTTCACCTTTTCACCTTGAAAGTCAAGAAATGGTTTAAATATAATCCTGTTCAATAACTCAGAGTTATTAAAATATGATAATTTCTAAACCAGAAAAAGGAGTTATGGTGAATATTGAGAAGAACTTAGGGAGACGTTCGTGCAGAGGGCAGAGGTCAGAGGTCGGGGGGCAAAGAGTATAGGCATTTGTAGACATTTGGGGTCGGGCCACAGTAACCAACTATAATAACAGCAAATGAAGAAGGAAATAGGTCCTAAAATCGTCTTAAACGACTCTTTTTGACCCCAAAAAGGACCTTTTAAGCAAAATATAATCTCTTAAAATAATCCTTAGACCTGTTATTTTGCACCCAAAATTGTACTTTTAAGACTAAAAAACAGCTATTTTTGAGTTCTTCTTATATATTCAAATAGTTATCGTGGCCCGACCCCCATTCGACCGCTGTTCACCAACCGCTGTACCGATGATTATGGCGGCAGTATTGAAAATCGCAGCCGGTTCCGGGTCGGAGTGTACCGAAAGGTGCGTCAGACCGTCGGTGAAAATTATCCTGTACGTATCAAACTCAACGCTGCCGATAAAATGGATGGCAGCCTGGAAATTGATGATGCGATTCATGCCGCCAAAGAACTTGCACTGGCCGGTGTCGATACCTGGCCCGCTTTCCAATTAAAGACGGGGGCTGAACTTGAAAACTTTGGATAAGGGATGATTGGCAGCCCTAATTTTTAAGAGAATTTATTGTGGTGATATGTTGAATAACAAAGGGTTTAGCAATACAAAAACGGCCGTGATGCATGGCAGGAATAAATAATTTTAACCGATGAGGTCATATCACAGGTTATGGCATGGCTGCTGCTGTTGAAAAAACGATACAGGATTATATTTGGCCGCGTCTCTTTTTTTCAATATTTTCCAATTTTTTTAAGAGACTCTTGATGTTTTTTTGCTTCCCTTTTTCTCTCAGCTTTTTCTGAGATTCAGTATAATATTGGTGTTTTTTTATAATTTCGAGGGTACCTTTGTACCATTTTGCTTCATCGCTGACATCTATTCCTCTTCCACGCCGTCCTTCTCTTAATTTTCCATCCAATTTGAAAAAATCGTCTCTCCCGAAGTGGTCGAGATCGGCATCACAAAGGATCTTTTCAACATGGGTTTTCGGTTCACGCTCAAGATCAGTTGATAGTATCATATTTTGAACCTTTACAACTTCGTTTGGCGTATAACCGATCAATTTAAGGATTCTGCCTGCCATTCGTGCCGCAATCGGCTCATTTTTTTCATATTCTCTAATGTAACCCGTGTCATGAAAATAGGCCGCTGTAATTAACAATTCTCTATCATGTTCGGAGATATTCTCAGATATTGCAATTCTGTTGGCAGCAGCAACGACGCCTCTGGTAGGATGAAGTGTATGATCGGCATCATGATATTTAATGCCGTCTGGCAACTCATCTCTAAACAACTCCCTTATATAGTGGTCTACGATTTTCAGCCGAGGTGTATGAGGCTTGTATCTTAGTTTCATATCAAGATTAGCTAAAATTTTGTATATGTTGGAGATACCTGTAACGCCGTTATTTGCGGCGGATTTGGAGGTACGGAGCACCGGAAAAGCCGTCCAGCCAGAGCTTGCTGTGGCGATTCACGATATAAGTCTATCGACAAATATAAACCTAACTCGACAACCAAGCTTCTGCTTCTGCTTTTTGGTCTATATCAAAAGCTTTAATTTCTAGCCCAGGGAACAAGGCTCCCTCAAATTCACTTACTTTCTTTAACCAAGTCTTATCAGTCAATACCGCTGCGCGGTCAAATTTTTTCATAAGCCCAAACATCGCAGGAAGCCGAGAAAATTCAATTCCAATTGCACCAAGTGACGGAAGATGAAAGTCGATAATTTCATACAGCATTTTGCCATTTTCAATATTCTTCGATTTGCTGACAAGTTCGTCTAATGCCATTTTCATATCTTCAGCATTCAACTTTCCACTCATCTCAATATCTAAACGATTTATGCCGTTTGGTATTACTTTAAACATAAGTACTCCTATTCATGGATAATGGTGATAGCCCAACAAGTGATTATACGTATCCATATAATATATCATATGTAATGTTATCCGGCTAAGATAATGATCCTTTCGCAATAAAGATATATTGAGAATAGCTCAATTCCTGTCTATCCTGAATTCAGTAGTTTTAGATATGAAAAAGAGATGCAATAAACGTATGCATAACAAATGGTTATAGTTGAAGCAGAAGTGGATCAATTTTTTGCGGGGGATAGGAATTTTAGCCTTGAGCCAGACTGAGCGGTATACCCGCATTTTATAAAATCGTTACACGATTTTATAAAGCAAAAAAATCAAATACAATCAATGAAAAAAACTGGGAAAAGAGGAAAGAGGAAAGAGCAAAGAGGATAGGGCAAAAGGCAAAGTGCGGGGATCGGGGATCGGGGATCAGGGGGCAAAGGACAGGGGTCAGGTGTCAGAGGTCGGGGGGCAAAGAACAAAGGGCAAAAGGCATAGGGAGGTCGTTCAGCGCGTTCATCGTGATCCTGAAAAGCTTTGAGCACCTGTCATATCTGGAGTGAACCTCAGCATATCAAGCCATCGAGGTTTTAAAAGACAACCATTCCTTATTACAAAATATGAAGATGTCAGATTTGGTCGAATCTGCAATTTGATAGCTGCAGGATTAAATCTTGTTCAATGCACTTCAGGGCCGTTCAACTATTTAAGACGCAATAAAAGACCGCATTTATCCTGGGATGCAACATCGAGGCGTGCTTTGCAGCGGGTCAGGGCCCGACCGATTTCATTGACGGCTTTCTGTGGCGTATTGTTTGTTTCGCTCAGGTGAGCCAGCATCACATATTTCAGCCGATCGTGCTGGATTTCATTTAAAAGGTGTTTTGATGCCAGGTTGGACAGGTGGCCGATTCTGCTTTTGATCCGTTGTTTTATGGGCCACGGGTAGGGACCGTTGATCAGCATCTCTTCATCATGATTTGCCTCAAGGACCAACAGGGTGCAATCTTTAAGATGCTCCTTTACCATGGCTGTTGCGATACCCAGATCGGTTGCAATTCCGATTTTTATTCCGTCCTGATGGATGGTGAAGCCGGACGGATCTTCGGCATCATGGGATATGGCAAAGGGATGGATGGCCAGATCCTTTACGGTGAACTTTGAACCGCATTCAAAGTTTTTAACTTCGTAGACGTTCCCAAGATGTGAAACGGCGGCTTCCCGAGTTCTTGGGTTCATATATACCGGAAGGTTAAAGCGGCGCGAAAGAACACCGACACCTTGGATGTGGTCGTGGTGTTCATGGGATACAAGAATTGCATCCAGATTTTCCGGGGAAAGGCCTCTTGATTTTAACCGGCGTTCGATTTCGATTCCGGAAAGACCGGCATCAATAAGGATTGAAGTGGCACCGTTGGAAACAAATATGGCATTTCCTTTGCTGCCGCTTGCCAAGATGCAGACCGTCAGATGGTCGTCGGATGCTGTTTGCGATGTTTCTGAAAAGAGGTGCCGCTTCATGTTAGCGTCCCGTATGGCCGAATCCACCGGTATTTCTATCGGTTTCGTCGAGTTGTTCGACAACTTCTAATTTGGCCTGATAAACCTTTTTGACAACCATCTGCGCAATCCTGTCCCCCCGGTGAAAGGTGTATTTCCGGTCGCCCAGGTTGATTATCCCGATCTTTATCTCACCGCGATAGTCGGCATCGATGGTTCCGGGAGAGTTGATAATCGCTAAACTGTGGTTTACCGCCAATCCGCTCCTGGGGCGGATCTGTATTTCAAACCCCTCCGGAATGGCCACCGCAAAACCCGTGGGTATCAGGGCAACCGCACCTTTTTCCAGTACAAGATCTGCCTGTATTGCAGCACATACATCCATCCCGGCCGAACTGGGCGTCATATAGCAGGGCAGGGGGATGTCTGAATCCAGCTCCGGTCTCAAACGAAGAAATTTTATAACAGGGGAAAGATCCATAAATCGCTAAGTGCTCTTATTCGTAAGTTCGATGACGTATTTTTATCAGTACAACTATCCCGTATAAGCCGAAGTCAATAAGTTTGAAGTTTGAAGTGTCTAAAGTGAGCTAAAGTTGAGGAACGCGCTTTCAGCGCAATCAATTATAATTAAAATTGATAGAATACCTTCACTTTAGGCACTTTACACTTTTGCATACATAGAATGAATAAACCAAGTTATAAATACGTCGCTGTATTTAAGAATACGTGTATTAAGGCAGAATATCATCAAATACATGTTTATCGGTGACAGGTCCCAATAGGGTCAGGGCAAACCGGTTTTCCTGAAAAAGGCTTTCAGCCAGATACTGGATATCCTCTTCGGTCACCGCCTCGATTTTATGAACAATGTCTTTCAAAGGGATAAAACGTCCATAATGGGTCTCATTCTGTGCCATTCGAACCATTTGGTTGTCGTTACTTTCAGATGCCAGCATGAGGTTGCCTTTTGTAAATTCTTTTGCATAACGCAGTTCGCTGGGATCGACGCGTGTCTCTTTGATTCTAAAGATTTCTTTCAGGATGAGTTCTATAGATTGGTAGGCATTTTTATGGTTTACACCTGCATAGGTCCCAAACATGCCTGTATCGGCAAAAGAGGATATAAAAGAGAAGACGGAATAGGCAAGCCCTCTTTTTTCACGAATTTCTTGGAACAGTCTAGAGCTCATGTTACCGCCCAAGATCGTGTTCAGCAGGGAATAGGCATATCGTCGCGGGTCGGTTATGGACATTCCTTTAATTCCCAAACAGATATGAACCTGCTCCAATTCTCTGAAATGCATCGTGGTGACACACTGTGGATCCGGCGTTACGCGCTCGGGGAAGCCATTTCCTGGTCGAATCGATTCGAAGAGAGGGCCGGCAATATCGACAAAACGATTATGTTCCAGATTCCCTGCAACCGAAATGACGATACGTTCGGGCTGATAGAAGCGATGGAAAAATGCTTTAAGGGTATCTGAATCAAATGTTTTTATATTTTCGCGGGTACCGAAAACGGGGCGGCCCAAAGAATTTTCACCCCAGAAATTTGTTCCTGAAAGGATGTGAATATATTCATCCGGACTGTCTTCGGCCATTCCGATCTCCTGAAGAATAACCGCACGCTCATTTTCAAGTTCTTTTTCATCGAATACAGGGTTTAAAAAGATATCCGACAGGATTTCGACCATTGTCTCCAAGTGGGTGCTCATCACTTTTGCATGATAGCACGTATTTTCAGCACTCGTAAAAGCGTTTGTTTGGCCGCCGATAGCATCAAATTCCTTGGCAATCTGAAAAGCCGTCCTCTTTTCAGTTCCTTTAAAAATCATGTGTTCGATAAAATGGGAAAGGCCGTTTTCGGCAGGCGATTCATCGCGGGCACCCGCATTGACCCATACCCCCATGGATACGGAATGAAGATATGGCATCTTTCGGGTTAAGATCTTGACACCGTTATTCAGGATGGTTTTCTTAACTTTATGATCCATCTCTGAGTCTATCATTCTTCTTCCATGGCGGCTTTATAACTCAGGCGGATTTTTCCGTCTTTGCTAATTTCAAGGACCTTGACTTTAATTTGATCTCCCTCCTTAACAATGTCTGAAACCCTTTTTACACGGTGTGCGGCAAGCTGTGAGATATGTACAAGACCATCTATGTTGGGCATTATCTGGACAAAAGCGCCGAAGTCCATGATCTTTACAACAGTTCCTTCGTAAATTTTGCCGACTTCAGGTTCAACGATAATTTCTTTGACCATATTTAAAGCAGCATCACCTTCTTCTTTGGAGAACGCAGCGATTTTGACGATACCCAAATCATCTATTTCAATTTTCGTGTTGGTCTCAGCTTGAATCCCTCTGATGATTTTACCGCCGGGACCGATGATTTCACGGATTTTATCCGGATTAATCTTGATGGTGATTATTTTGGGCGCATACGGGGAGATTTGCTTGCGAGGTTCCTTAATGGACTCAATCATTTTTTCAAGGATAAATAGCCGGCCGATGCGGGCCTGTTCAAGGGCTTTCCCCATAATCTCTTTGGAAAGTTCATGAATCTTGATGTCCATCTGGAGCGCGGTTATGCCGTCCTTTGTCCCGGCCACCTTAAAGTCCATATCACCCGTGTGATCTTCATCCCCGAGAATATCCGAAAGGATCACGACATCGTCTCCTTCCTTTACAAGTCCCATAGCAATACCTGAAACCGGGGCTTTAATGGGAACACCGCCGTCCATAAGTGCCAGGATGCCCGAACATACGGTGCCCATGGATGAAGAGCCGTTGGATTCCAAGACCTCCGAGACAACCCGGATGGTATAATCAAATTCTTCCTTAGGGGGCAGGACTTTCTCAATGGCTCTTGTTGACAGTCCCCCATGGCCAATATCTCTTCGGCTCGGTCCACCCATACGTCTGACTTCTCCGACCGAATAGGGAGGGAAATTGTAATGGAGCATAAAGGGTCTCTGTTCTTCTCCGATCAAAGTTTCCACCCGTTGCTCGTCCTGACCCGATCCGAGTGTCATCACACCGAGCACCTGGGTTTCCCCCCGCGTAAAGAGGGTGCTGCCGTGAGGCCTGGGTAATATGTCAATGTCGCAAGTAATGGGCCTTATTTCATCAAATTTTCTGTTATCAATACGGCGTCTTTCTTTAAGGATAATATCCCGGCTGATTTTTTTCAGCAAGTCCTTAAATATAGCGTTTACTTCATCTTTGCGGTCAGCATAGGCTTCTCCCAGTTCTTCGAACAACTCCGATTTTACGGTGCGAAATGCAGCGGTGCGCTTCGTTTTTTCGGTTATCGCCAGGGCTTCATATATCTTTGAAGATGCCATGGACTCAACTTTTTGGACCAGTTCAGCATCCCTTTCGGGCGGTGCAAAGGGTCGTTTCGGCACACCATTGATATCTTTGAGTTTCAACTGCATATCGATAATCGGCTGCATGGCCTGATGGCCGAAAAAGATGGCTTCCAGCATATCCGGCTCGCTGACAATATCTCCCCCCCCTTCAACCATTACGACGCCGGTTTTCGACCCGGCGACAATAATGTTGATGTCGGAAATTTCATATTCGTCGACGGTCGGATTGATTTTTAACTGACCGTCTATCCGGCCGACACGGACGCATGCGATGGGTCCGGAAAAAGGAACGTCTGATATTTCAAGCGCAGCAGATGCCCCGATCATTGCCAGAACGTCCGGGTCATTCTCTTGGTCCATGGAGAGTACGGTTGCAATAACTTGGGTTTCAAATCGATACTCTTTGGGAAAGAGCGGTCGAATGGGACGGTCGATAAGGCGGGCTGTCAGGGTTTCTTTTTCACTGGGCCTGCCGATTTCACGTCTGAAATAATTTCCGGGAATGCGTCCGGCGGCATACCCTTTTTCTTGGTACTCAACGGTCAGCGGCAAAAAATCCGTCGGGCGTTCTTCATGAGAAGAAACAACGGCAACGAGTACAATCGTGTCTCCATAACGAACCACAACCGAACCGGATGCTTGTTTGGCGAGTTTGCCACTTTCGATACTCAGAGTTTTTCCTCCGATTTCTGTTTTAAATGATGTTTCCATACCTGTCTCCTAAAAGCCAAGCAGCTTCAAACCTGCGATCGTACCGTCACTTTATGGTCAAATTTTGTTTCAACAAAAAAATAGCAGAATGTTTTAGTACCAATTTTTCATGGAGTTGATGTTTACATTTTTAAAGAATCATAAGATTCTTCATGAAAAATCTTTTTTGTTCGATTGCTGATGGCAAGATTAATAAACCGATTGACCTTTCGATAGTGGATTACTGTTTTGCCCTGATCTTAGACTAAAAACATCTGTGTGACTGTGTTAGATCGAGTAACTTCGAGCAGTATCGGTTCCGTTTTGGCCAACTATCTTCTCAGGCCAAGTGTATTTATGATTGATCGATATCGTTTTACGTCTTTATTTTTTACATAATTTAAAAGTCTGCGCCTTCTACCGACTAAAATTAAGAGTCCTCTTCTTGAATGATGATCCTTTTTATGCACCTTTAGGTGTTCTGTAAGGTAAGAAATACGATGCGTTAGAAGGCCAATCTGTACCTCTGGGGAACCGGTGTCGTTTTCGTGCAATTTAAACTGCTCAATCAGATTTTTTTTCTCATTAGATGTTAAGACCAATTTTATTTGCCTCCTTTTTTGAAAAATAGAGTGTATCCGTTGTAAAATATTTTGATCCATTTTTGATGAATTCTTAAAAAAAATAAAATTCATCATGTTCAAGGCGTTTTAAGGTTTAAGGTTTATCCAAAACTATGAACCATCAAATACACAAAAATATTCGTATTTGTTATTATCGTTGGTATATTTTAGTATCGCAAGAAGATTGTTGTCGGCATCAACGATTTTGATAAAACTTTCCTCGAAACCTCCCTTTTCGGGGAGAAAATCATTTTTTGTCATGATGTTACCATGCATTATTTTTTTAGCTAAAATTTTGTCGGCAACATATTCGGGCATATCTTTAAGGGCGTTTGACATGCGTATCATCCGGCCTGATAAATCTTGGGTTAACGCCAACTTTTCAAGTTCTTCCAATGTAACAGCTTCCTCAATTGTAAATCCGCTGCTTTCGATTCGCCTCAATTCTTTTAGGTGGCCCCCACATCCAAGGGATGCGCCGATGTCTGCACATAGGGCTCTAATATATGTCCCTGCTGAACAGGAGACCTCAAATCGTATTATCGGCAGATTGATCTCAAGTATCTCAAGGGATATTATGGACACCCGTCTTGCCGGCTTCTGGACCGGCTTGTTGTTGCGTGCAAGCTTATAAAGCGGAATCCCTTTATGTTTTAAGGCCGAATACACCGGCGGAAGTTGGGTTATCGTTCCCTCAAACCTTTTAAATACTGATTTTATTGTTTTTTCAGAAAATGCTATATTTTTACAATTGCGTGTAACCTTCCCGGTTAAATCCTGTGTATCTGTTTCTATGCCAAGGCGAAGGATAGCCTCGTATTTTTTTTCCCCGTGCAGAAAGAAACTGGAAAGCTTTGTCGCACGATTGATACAGCACACCAGCACACCTGTTGCAAAGGGATCAAGTGTGCCGGTGTGTCCTGCTTTTCTTGCTTTAAGCAATTTCTTAACACGGGCCACCACTTTGGCTGAGCTTATACCTGCGGGTTTATCAACAATTATAACCCCGTTTAATTCTTTCCTCTCAAAATTTGGCATGTAAGATTCAGGTTTTGAGTCATATTTTATTCGCCAGACTAAAAATCTTTAATTTTATATCCGAAAGCGTCGACTCAATATTAAATCCGGCGGCAGTGGAGTGGCCGCCTCCACCAAACAAAGATGCGATTGCAGCCACATCAACCGACCCATCGGAACGGAGACTGACATGAAATCTGTTATGAATTCTTGGTTGTTCTTTACCGTTGTAATGCTCTTGTATAAGCGCCGCAACCCTGACATCCTCTATACGTTTTGCGTAATTGATAAGGCCATCTACATCTTCTGGCTGCGTGTGTGTTTCATGAAACATGTCTTTGGTCAGTGTCATGATTGACAGCTTCCCGTTATTTGAAATTTCAATAGAGTCAAGGGCACGGTTAAGAAGTTTAATACGACCAAGAGAATATGTACCGTATACATGCTGGGAGATATCGTATGGATCCACGCCCAATCCCACCATTTCTTGACAAATTGCAAAAGCCGCCCTGTTTGTATTTGAAAAACGAAATGAACCTGTATCCGCCAAAATCCCGGTGTATATTGCGGTGGCAATGGCCTTATCCAGGGGAATGGCCATCTGTTTAATCAACCGGTATACGATTTCGGAAGTGGCACATGCAGACGTGTCGAGGAGTTTAAGATGACCGAAATGGGTATTTGTAATATGGTGATCGATGTTTACAATTACCGGTATCTGTCTCACGGTCGAGACGGCCTTCCCAATCCGGTCCAAATCGCCGCAATCCAGAATAACGGCTGTATCATAATTTATGCTTTCAATTTTCTGTACGACACGATGAACCTCCGGCAGAAAACGATATACCGCCGGAATGGGACTTTCGTTGTATAAGGTTGTATTTTTGTTTAATGCCTTTAGAGAAAGCCCCAAAGCGATCAAAGATCCGATTGCATCCCCATCAGGGTGGGTGTGAGTAACAACTAAAATATGATTACTCTTTTTTAATTGACGTATTATTAAATCCATTATCTTAAGTATTTACAGATTCTGTATTATTATTTTGAGTTGTTTTGTGTTCATCATGAATGCGGTTTAAAATTTTGTCGATGTGGTCACCGTATTCAAAAGATTCATCGTAAAAAAATCTAAGCTCCGGCATATAACGCAATCCCAATTGAGCTGCGAGCTTACGTTTAACATACCCAAACGCGCTCTTGAATCCCTCGACAGCCGCTTCCATGTTTTTCTTGCCACCGGATGTAACAAAGTATATTCGTGCCATCTTTAAATCCCGTGACATTTTTACACCCGTAATTGTAGCGGTTTTAAGACGGGGATCTTTAACTCTTTTAAGGAGTATATCCGACAATACTTTTTGTATTTGGCCCCCGACTCTGTCAGAACGTGCAATGGGTTTCATATATTGATAATCTCCATCTCACTGCCGATGACCTCAGCCAGATTCAGGTCGTCGACCATGTTGAATATTTTGTCTATCTTGGAGTTTATAACTGCACGATTGTTTCCAACCAGGGCAAACCCTATCACAGCCCGCTGGTGGATATCGTTTGATCCAATTTCTGCAACCGAGACATTAAAATTGTTGCGCAACTGACCGATGATTGATTTTACAATTTTTCTTTTGGCTTTTAAAGAATGACAGTCCTGCAGTCTGAATGTGACAATCCCTAAGCCAGCAACCATGATACTCTCACTTATTTCGAGAACGCTCGGCGTTTGTTCTAAATTCAAATAAAAGATACGATCCCGCAGGTTTATCTGGGGGAGTTTCATAAAATCGTTACACGATTTTACTTTTGAAACATATTGCCACAAAAGGTTCAAAACTTACAATTAAAAAACAATACCTGATAAAAGAAAAAGACAAAAGAATCGACTATTCGAGTTCAGGTCTGATTTCTTCCACGTAGTAGCATTCAATGATATCGCCAATCTTGATATCATTGTAATTTTTAATGCCAATTCCGCATTCATAACCGTTTTGGACCTCTTTTACATCGTCTTTGAAATGGCGAAGAGAAGAGATCTTGCCCTCATAACTGACGACCCAATCTCTAAGGATGCGTGCAAGCTGACCTCGTTCAATTTTGCCCTCGGTTACATAACAGCCTGCGATGGCACCGACTTTGGGGACATGAAACACTTCTCTCACTTCAGCTTTGCCCAAAATCCGTTCTTCAAAAGTAGATGCCATCATGCCGACAATAGCATTTTTGATGTCTTTGATCACATTGTAAATGATATTGTAGAAACGTATATCTACATCTTCTTCATGAGCAAGCGCCTGAATTTTAGAACTAGGACGTACATTAAAGCCAATAATTATGGCATCCGATACTGCAGCAAGAGAGATATCCGATTCATTCAGGGCTCCCGTTGCCGAATGGATGACACTGATCCTAACCTCCTCATTGGAAAGCTTGGTTAAAGCATCTGTTAGGGCTTCGATAGAACCCTGTACGTCGGCCTTTATAATGAGGTTCAGATCTTTAACCTCATTTTCCTGCATCTGTTCATAAAGTTTTTCCAGGCTTAACCTGCTGGTTTTAGAAAGTTCTCTTGATCGCTGTTTCTGAATTCGATGCGAGCTGACCTGTTTTGCGTCCTTCTCGTCCGATAATGCAATCAGCTCGTCTCCTGCGTTGGGAACACCGGAAAGGCCGATGATTTCAACAGGTATCGAAGGACCTGCAGATGTTACATGTCGTCCTCTATCATTCAGTAATGCGCGAACCTTGCCGTAGTGTACACCGCAAACCACCGGGTCGTGAATTTTCAGGGTTCCTTCTTTTACCAGAATCGTGGCAACAGCACCTCTACCAGAATCCAGCTTTGCCTCAACGACGTGTCCCATGGCAAGTTTTTCCGGATTGGCTTTAAGCTCTAATAGTTCAGCTTGTAAAAGTATCATTTCAAGCAAATCATCTATTCCTCGATTCTCTTTTGCCGAGACCTGCACAAAGATGGTATCGCCCCCCCAATCTTCAGATACGATTCCGACCTCGGAAAGCTCTCGCTGAACGCGATCAGGGTTTGCATCCGGCTTGTCCATTTTATTAACCGCAACGATAATCGGGACTTCTGCGGCCTTAGAGTGATTTATTGCTTCAATGGTTTGAGGCATAACACCGTCGTCAGCGGCAACAACAAGAACAACCAAATCGGTAATCTTGGCACCACGGGAACGCATTTCAGTAAAGGCTTCATGACCCGGGGTATCCAAGAAAACGATTTGTCCTTTATCTGTGGCTACATTATAGGCGCCGATGTGTTGCGTGATACCCCCGGCTTCGTTTTCCGTGACTTTGGTTTTCCGAATCACATCAAGAAGAGATGTTTTTCCATGATCAACATGTCCCATTATTGTAACAACAGGGGGTCTTGAGATTAGCGTCTCGGGATCATCCTCTTGTACCTTTAATACAGTCTCTTCCTCAAAGGAGGCTTTTTCAAGTTCATAGTCAAATTCTGAGGCAACGAGAACGGCGGTATCGAAGTCTATCACTTGATTAACCGTCGCCATAACACCCAAATCCATCAATTTCTTTATCATTTCACTGGCCTTTATTCCCATACGTTTCGCCAGGTCTGAAAGAGCGATGGCTTCGTCGATTTTTATTCTGCGTTTAATGGCTTTAGGTACAGTAATCAAAGGTTTTTGTTTGGCGGTCGTTGCTTTACCTTTGGCGGCCTTCCGACCCTTGCGACCCCGATGTCCTTTAGCATAAAGATCCGCCCCCTCAACAACCTCCTTTTTGCGAAAAGAGATTTTCTTTTTAAAAAACTTCCTGTCCGTAACGGTTTCGTCAGGTTTTTTTGTCCATTTTTTCTTTTGTTTCTTCTTTTCTTTGATCGCTTGATCTTTTGAAGTCTTTTCGCTTTCGGGTCTTTCTGTAACTTTTGCTTCGAGCTTAATAACCTTGTCTTTTTTGATTTCGGGCGCTTTTTTCTCAAGGGGAGGTGTTGAAGGCAGTTTTATTATTTTTGCCGGCGTATCTTTTTTCCGTCTCTTGGTTACTTTTTTGGGTTTTAATTTTTTTAGAGCAACGGGTTTTTCAGGTTTTGATACAATCGGCTTTTCGGCTTCGGGCTCCTCTTTAGCAATAGGGGGTTGTGCAATGCTTTCATCACGAGTTTCGGCTTCTTTCGCAGCCCTTTGCTCCGCAACCGATATTTCAGGGACCTCTTCTTTTTTAGGTTTTTCCGGTTCTTTTTCAGGGATGGGTTCCTTGTCTTCAAGAACTTTTTCAGGTGCTTGATCCACAGCTTCAATCTTCTCAGGACGCAATTCCGGTTCAGAACTTATCTCAATTTTAACCGGCGCTTTCGGCACACGTTTTCTACGCCTTCTGATGAGTGTCGGTTTTATGCGTGTTTCCTCAACTTCTTTTGCTTTTGCTGGCGAACCAAGAAGATTCTTTTTAATACTTTCTGCTGTGTCATCATCCAGAGAACTCATATGGCTTTTTACGTCAATATCCATATCCCGCATTTTTTCGAGCAGCATTTTATTTGTCATGTTAAGATCCCTGGCAAGTTCATATATTCTGATCTTTGCCATCCATCCCCCTTACCTTTTTTTTAAAAGGCTGTTTTATGAGTTGCTTTATTTTTTATTTCATCAAAGAGGCATTATGCCTTAAATGTGTGATTATCTTCAATCAGAGTTTTTTCTCTTTATTCGAATCCGTTTTATTTCCGGCTTTTGATTTCTTTACACAGATGGTTATTCTTGTGGGTCAGCAGAATCTGTTGTCCCGTTTTCCGATGCTATCGTTTGTTTGGACGCATCCTCGTCATTACCTGTATGGTCTTCAGAGGCTTCGGGAGAATCCGAGACATCCGGAATCTCATCGTTATCATCTACCCCCTCCGGTAACGCTTTTTTTGATATTTCATCGGCTTTATCTATGTTTAATAGATACTCCTTCGCAGCTTCAATAAGTTGTATGGCTTTTTCTTCAGTAATGTCTCTTATCTGGGTTAGATCTTCTATAGCGGCATGGCTAAGCTCATCTGCAGAAAAAAAGCCTTTTTCATACAATGCATCCGCTTGACTGATCCCGACATCCGGCAATGATACAAGAGAGTCATATCCGTCTTGCATGGCCTCGCTGTATCGTGTTTCACTAATGACATCAAGGTGCCATTTGGTCAATTTTGAAGCCAGCCGCACATTTTGTCCTTTTTTCCCGATGGCGATTGAAAGAAATTCATCAGGAACAATGACCTCCATGGAGCGATCCTCTTCATCTATGATAACTCTTGAAATTTCTGCGGGTGCAAGCGCATTGCAAACAAATTTTGCAGGATCAATATGCCAGGGAATAATATCTATTTTTTCACCCTTGAGTTCCTGGACGACATTTTGTACACGGCTGCCTTTCATTCCGACGCAGGCGCCAACCGGATCTATATCAGAATCGTTTGAAGTTACTGCAAATTTTGCCCTTATGCCGGGCTCACGGGTCGCCCCGATAATGGTGACGATACCTTCATTTATTTCGGGCACTTCTGTTTTGAAAAGGGCAATCAGAAAGTCAGGATGCGTTCTTGAAAGAACAATCTGCGGACCCCGTGTGTCGTAAAGAACATCGATAATATATGCTCTGATACGGTCACCACGCCGATAGGATTCCTTTGGAATCTGCTCTCGAGTCGGAACGATCCCTTCTGTATGCCCCAGATTTACAATAATATCATTTCGATCAAAACGCTGAACAATTCCGTTGATTATTTCACCCTTTCGGTCAATAAAACTTGAATAGACGGCATCTCTTTCCGCATCTTTCATTTTTTGTATAATGACCTGCTTGGCAGATTGAGCAGCGATGCGACCAAAGGTAGTCGCATCCATTTTTGTCCCGAGGCTATCGCCGATTTCACATTCCGGATCCAGCTTGCGTCCTTCTTCAAGGCTGATTTGTATGTCAGGCTCTGTCACGACTTCGGCAACGTCTTTAAACTGGAAGACCTCTATTTCACCGGTCGATTCATTGTACTGGACTTCGATATCGACGTTGCTGCCAAATTTTTTTCTCGCAGCAGATCCCAAAGCTTCCTCAAGCGCCTTGATTAGAATCTCACGGTCAATACCCTTGTCTCGACTAACCTGTTCAACGACACGTTTTATATCTGATATAAACATCCATTTTCTCCACTGTTATTTATTTTCAATCATAAATTGACCTTTTATTTATTGATGGACGCTATCTGCAAGCCGAGCCATTACAATTTCATGATACGGAATTGCCACTTCCTGATCATTGATCGATACTTTTACCACATCTTCGGATATGCCCAAGAGGATACCCTTGATTTTCTTTTTGCCTCCAACAGGCTGAATGGTTCTGATATTTACGAGGCTTCCTTTGAATCTATCAAAGTCGAGCTTTTTTCCTAAAGGCCGATTCTGCCCCGGCGATGAGACTTCCAGGTTATACGACCCGGTGCCTTCAAGATATACGTCCAACACATCACTCGACTGACGACTGATGTGTATGCAATCATCCAGGGTCACGCCGCCGGGTCTGTCGATATAAAGACGGAGTATCCTGCCCCCGGCCTCACGTTGACACTCGAGGTGAACCAGCTCCATCCCCTCGACTGTGCACAGCGGATCTAATAACTCCTTGATCTTGGAGATCGTTTTTTTCATATTATCCGGCGACCAAGTTTTTTGTTTCCGGCGTTTATCTTTTGATCTTTTGGTACGTTTATGTCTTTTATTAATTTTCAATGGTCTTTTGATTCGTGCTCCCAAAAAAAGCAAAAACGGGCTGTCGCCCGTTTCTTCTCATACAGGTAGATCTTTTAGTGGATCGAAAAACTTTACCTGTTCATTTAATTACCCATGAGAGAAAAATTAAATCAAAACCACACACATAGTCAAAATCTACACTCAGTAACCGATACCTTTGAAAAATTCCCTTTTATCGAGCCTTATCTTCAGGCTCAAGTTTTAATTCGTCCCAAGCGAATTAAAATTGGCGCTTGCTTTGTTTTTGAATTTCACAAAAAGCAAAAAAACATTTTTCAAAGGCCTCTAACCTTTATCATGAATAAGGCGACCTTCATTGGAGCGGGCAACGAGATTTGAACTCGCGACTCCAAGCTTGGGAAGCTTGTACTCTACCACTGAGTTATGCCCGCCCATTGAGCACACCAAAAATATTACAAAAGATATTCATTGTCAATATTTTTCAATAATAATTTTAAAGGCAAGGATAGAATACTGGTTAGGCTAAAAGATCGCGGATTTTTTGAAGTTCAAGACAGATTTCTTCGAGGATGTCGGTAGAAGGCTTTTCCTTTTTTTCAGCGGGCTTTATTTTTAAATGCTGTTTGGCACCTTGAATGGTAAATTTTTTTTCATATAGAAGGTGTTTGATCCATAGAATCAGCTCTACATCTCTTTTTCTATACAATCTCTGGCCTGAAGGGGTTCGTTTAGGATTAATCTTTTTAAATTCGGACTCCCAAAATCTTAAAACATATGCCGGGACACCCACAATTGAGCTGACTTCTCCAACTTTGAAGTAAAGCTTGTCCGGCAATTCTTTTTGATAGGGTGTATCACTCTGCATTTTTGAGATGGCTTGTAGTATGGTGTATTTAGCGCTTTAAAAAAAATGGTATCCAAAGATACATTTCAGGTGAAACAAAAAATATTAAGCACCAATTATGAAATAGATTCAATATGATAAGAATGAATCAATATTAAGGTTAAATGCGTTGAAAACGGTTATTCGGCCGGCAAGGTTGCATCAAACATTTTCATCAGCCGGTCTGTAATGGTTTTATGAATATGTTTTACCCTGTTATCTTCCAACGTTTCTTTTGAAGATCGATAGGTTATTCTAAAAGATACACTTTTTTTCCCTTTCGGGATCGGATCCCCTTTAAAAACATCAAACAGGTGTATATTTTCCACCAGTTCCTCATGGAGCATTTCAACGCTGTGTATGATTTTATACGTTTCAATATCATTGTCAATGATAAGCGTGATATCCCTTGACGTTGACGGAAACTTTGGAATAGGGCGGGCGGATTTTGTGTCCGGAATGGATTGAATAAGCTGGTCGAAGTTAAGTTCAAAGATAAATGCCGTTTGTTTCAAATCGTAATTGCGAAGCACTTTGGGGTGTACTTCCCCAACAAGGCCTATCGGTACATTTTCATCGAGAATGCGTGCCGTATATCCGGGTTTTGTGTATAAACAGGATTTCGACGGCATTCGTGTAAAGGTGGGGTTAACAATCCCGAGGTTTCTTAAGAGCTCTTCAACAACGCCTTTTAGGTCATAAAAATCACAATTGATCTCCTTAGAGAACCATACCGGATCGATTTTAGCGCCTGTCCAAAGCCCCGCCAGAATTTCAACTTCATCTGGCTGATCGTCCTCCCGGCCTGTGTGAAAAAAGACATGGCCAATCTCAAAAAGCTTAAGATTTTTATTTTGTACCGATATATTGTACTTCATCGTTTCAAGAAGACCCGGGATAAGAGACGTTCGCATTACCGACTGGTCTTCAGAGATTGGATTGAGGATATCCACCATGTTTCTTTTGGGGTCATCGGGTGGAAGTTCGAGATGATCGCAGGATTGTTTGCTGATAAAACTGTAATTTATGGCTTCACTAAACCCCAAACCGGCCATCAGTATTTTTGTTCGATCTCTTAAGTCAATTTTTTTGTCGGGATGCCTGTCTTCAGCAGGTATCAACGGAAAGGTTGTTTCGATGTTATTGTAACCGAACAGACGGGCGATTTCTTCTGTAATATCTTCAAATCTTGTGATGTCGACTCTAGATGAGGGTGGCGTCACCTGCAGTCTGTCCGAATCTTTTTTTTCAACTTTAAATTCAATCGACGTCAAATAGTTTTCTATCGCGACTGAATCCAATTGGGTGCCCAGCCGTCGGTTTAAGCGCTGGACGCTTAAATCGATCATCCTTTCAGAAAACGGAGTCGGATACTCATCGACGATCCCTTTAACACAGTTGCCGCCACCGATTTCAACAATGAGTTGTGTTGCGCGATTTAATGCAGTAATGGTTCCGTTGGGATCCACACCACGTTCAAAACGATGGGATGCATCTGTATTCAGACCTGTTTTTTTTGAAGTTTTTCGAATGCAAACCGGGTCAAAGTATGCGCTTTCAAGAAGAATATTTGTTGTGGTATCTTCAATTTCCGAATTCAGGCCGCCCATAACTCCCGCGAGTGCCACCGGTTTTTCACCGTCGCAAATCATCAGCATTTCCGGGTCGAGGCGGCGTTCTTTCCCGTCCAGGGTTATAAAGGTTTCGCTTTCCTCAGCCGTACGAACCACAATTCGGTTTTCGGCAAGATGGTCAAAGTCAAAAGCATGAAGCGGCTGGCCGGTTTCCATCATGACGAAGTTGGTAATATCCACAATATTGTTGATCGGTTTTAAGCCAACCGAAATCAAACGGTTCTGGAGCCAAAACGGAGAGGGACCAACTGTAATATTAAAAACAAGGCTGGCGGCATATCTCGGGCAAAGGTTGGGGGCCATTATTGTTACAGAGGTGTGGTTGGCAATATCATCAATGGGTTCCGGCATGCGAATTTCAGGATATATCACCTTTTTCCCCTGAAACGCTGCAATTTCGCGAGCCGTTCCGATGATACTGAGGCAGTCCGGTCTGTTGGGCGTCAGGTCAATTTCCAATATGGGGTCTGACAGCCCCAGGGCCTTATGAAGTGAATCGCCCACCGATAGGTTCTCGGCCAGTTCCATGACACCATTACCATTGCTGCCGAGTCCCAATTCGAGTTCGCTGCAGAGCATTCCCTCTGAAGGCGTTCCCCGGATGATGCTTTTTTCAAGGACGGTTCCTTTTGGGAAACAGGTGCCCGGAAGGGCGCATGGCGCAAGCATGTCTGTTTTGACATTGGGGGCTCCACAAACAACAGAAATGATATTTCCCCCGATATCTACGTCACAAAGTGTTAACTTGTCAGCATTCGGATGGGGATCAACATTGATGATTCGGCCGACACGAACACTGTCCAGATAATCGTATCGGTCAGAAACGGCTTCAACTTCAAGCCCGGCCATAGTGAGGGCGTCAGCGAGATCATTTACATTCAGGTTAATGCTAACGTATTCTTTTAACCAGCTTAAACTGACCTTCATGTTAACCCTATCGTTGCATAAAAAATATGCCAAAAATATATTATATTAAAATATTTCATAATGTTACGCATGTTACACAGAAGATTTTGGAAGAAACCCAGCATGAATTCCAGAAAACCAAGCTTCGTATGGCATATTTTTTACCCTTCGGGAAAGTCCTTGATACCGTAATTCTTTCGTTGCCAAGGGTTCGCGGTAGTTTACTACAGCGTCATCCTTGGACGCCTTTCGTAGTGAAACGAAGATCGCGTTACCGGGG
>JBFESJ010000033.1:0-20961 GCA_041548585.1 Desulfobacterales bacterium
AACAGGACAACGTAATTCACATCGAATTTGATGAGCATCATGCCATGGAAGATGCCAAGCGCATTGTAAGCATGGCCATTGATAATTTCGAAAACCGGGGCTCCGATATTATGATTCCGAGGCATAAGGCTACCCAGATCGCCGGTTTCGGCGTGGAATCCATCGAGTACCATCTAGGCGGAACCTTCCGCGGATCGTATTATACCTTAAATGACAATATCATCAACGGCCGTATTCGCGGTGTAGCCGGAGTGGTGGGCTGTAACAACGCCCGGACCAAGCACAATGAGGAACATGTCACGATTGTCAAGGAGCTCATCAAGAACGACGTGCTGGTTCTGACCACCGGATGCAGCGGCATAACTCTGGCGATGCACGGACTGCTGACGCCGGAGACGGCTCAGGTATTCTGTGGACCAGGTCTTGCCGAAGTGTGTGAAACCGTTGGAATTCCGCCGGTGCTGCACATGGGCTCTTGTGTAGACAACACCCGCATCCTGCTGGCAGCCACCGAGGTGGTCAAAGCTGGCGGGCTTGGAAATGACATCTGTGATGCCCCGCTTGCCGGCAGTGCGCCCGAATGGATGAGTGAAAAGGCCATCGCCATTGGACAGTATGTGGTAGCATCCGGCATATACACGGTCTTCGGGTATCATATGCCCTTGGACGGCGCGCCTGAATTCAGGGATTATCTGTACAAAGAACTCGAAAGTATCTACGGCGGTATGTGGGACTGTGAACCGGACCCGATCAAACATGCCCATAAGATGATTGCCCATATCGATAAAAAGCGCAAAGCTCTGGGCATCGACAAGGCTAGGGACAGAGTCCTCATGGATATGGCAGATCGCCGGGAAATGGAGGCCAAATATCAGCAAGCCTGATAAGAAAAAATGGATTAAAATATGAGGTAGAAATAAATCCTCAACGAAGGAGGAATGTATGTCTAAGCTAGTCGCATTTGCTGCCATACAAGGTGGCTATAACGTTGTTTCAGAAGTTGAAGGGCTATTAAGAAATGCTCTGGCAGCCTACAGTGCGGATACCAAGGTTGAGTTTCCCAACACCGGCTATTATCTGCCGGTGATCTACTCACTTCTGGGTCACAAGGTTGAGACCCTGGAAGATATGCAAAAACCGATGAAGTTTGCCCGGGGGCTGCTCCCGCCCCATATCAAGCGGGTCAACCATCTGCCATACCTGGGCCCACTTCTGGACGCCGGTATGGCCTCGATACTTGCGTATGAAATTAGAGAAGGAATCCGCAGTGTTACTGATCCTGATTTTTACTATCCCCAGGAAGATCCGGATTTAGAAGCCGGTAAGATCTGGCTGGGTCCGGCCGACGATGTTATCTTGAGAAAAAGAGGGGTTGAATTTGTGGACGGCACCGCACCCGGTTTTGCTGCCATCGTAGGGGCGTGCCCCACGCCTGAGATTGCCAAGATGATTGTCGAAGATTACCAGCTGAAGAATCTTTATATCTTCTGTGCATCCGGCCACAATGGAACATCGGTCATCGATCAACTCATTGAAGCCGATGTTCAGATCGGATGGAACACCCGTATCGTACCTTTTGGTCCGGATATTTCATCGGCCGTATTTGCGCTCGGATTTGCCAATCGGGCGGCCATGGCCTTTGGCGGGGTTGAACCCGGTGACTATAAAAAGATCCTTTTGTATAACAAAAACAGGATCTTTGCCTTTGTTAACGCTTTTGGTGAAATCGGAACCCGATGGGCATGTGCGGCAGCAGGCTGTGTCAACTGGGGTTTCCCGACCCTGGCCGATACGGATGTGCCCGAGATTCTGCCCACCGGTATCTGTACCTACGAACATGTGGTACCCAATGTGCCCCATGATGAAATCTGCCAGAGATCGGTGGAGGTCCGTGGGCTCAAGGTCCATGTCACCGAGATCGATATCCCACTGTCCTTTGGTCCGGCATTCGAGGGTGAGCGGGTCCGGGGCAAAGATCTGTATGCCCAGTGCGGCGGTGGAAAGACCCAGGCCACAGAACTGGTTAAAATGGCCGATATGAAGGAGACCGACGACGGCAAGGTTGAGGTGATCGGTCCGGATATCACCGAGCTCAAAGAAGGGGAAACCTTCCCGCTGGGAATCTATATTCAGATTGCCGGTCGTGAGTTCCAGGAAGATTTCGAACCGATTCTCGAGCGCCAGATTCATCACCTGATTAATTATATTCAGGGGATCATGCATATCGGTCAGCGGGATATTGCCTGGATCCGGGTGAGCAAAGCGGCCATGGAAAAGGGTTTTACCTTAAAAGATATCGGTGTTGTTCTTCATGCCAAGTTCCATCAGGATTTCGAAAAAATTCTGGATAAGGTACAGGTTACCCTTTATTCTAATCAAGAGGATGTGGACAAGCTCACCAAAAGGGCCCGGTCAGAGTACAAGCATCGGGACGAACGGGTGGAGAACATGACGGATGAAGCGGAAGAGATTTATTATTCCTGCACGCTGTGCCAGTCTTTTGCGCCCAACCATGTGTGTACGGTGAGTCCCGAGCGAACCGGTCTCTGCGGTGCTTACAACTGGATGGACTGCAAGGCATCCTTTGAAATCAATCCCACCGGTCCCAACCAGCCCATCGAAAAGGGTGAATGTATCGATCCTGTATTGGGTCAGTGGAAAGGGGTCAACGATTTTGTTTCTAAGGCTTCCCGGGGAAACATCACCCATTACAACTTTTACTCCCTGGTGCATGATCCCATGACCACCTGCGGATGCTGCGAAGCCATTGCGGCCATGCTGCCGTCCTGCAACGGCGTTATGACCGTGGGCCGGGACTATATGGGTGAAACACCCTGCGGCATGAAATTTACGACTTTGGCCGGTGTTATGGGCGGCGGTGCTTCTTCGCCGGGGTTTGTGGGCCATTCCAAGTACAATATCATCCAGCGCAAGTTCCTCGTGGGAGACGGCGGCCTGTTTCGATTGGTCTGGATGCCCAAGGTTCTTAAAGAAGAGCTCAAAGAGCGGCTCATCAGGCGGGGTGAAGAACTCGGCGATCCGGACTTTTATGATAAGATTGCTGACGAGACCGTGGGCACCACAGAAGAAGAGATTTTGCCGTTCCTCGAAAAAGTCGGCCATCCGGCCCTTTCGATGGATCCGCTGATCGGATAATCTGGACACTTCAAAGGTTTAAGGAGCGCAAAATAGGCGCTCCTTAAACCTTGCAATTGAATATCACAACTTGAAACCTGATCCATTAGAATAAGGAGATAAAAATGGCATTAACCGGTATTCAGATTTTTAAACTTTTGCCGAAAACCAACTGCAAGGAATGCGGGGTTCCCACATGCCTTGCTTTTGCCATGAACCTGGCATCCGGCAAGGCGGAACTCGATGCCTGCCCGTATGTATCCGACGAAGCAAGAGAGCAACTTGCTGAGGCGTCGGCACCACCGATTCGACCTGTGGCGCTGGGACAGGGTGTTAGAAAGACGAAAGCCGGGGGTGAAACCGTGCTCTATCGTCATGAAAAAACCTTTTACAGCCCGACACCTGTCGGGACTATGGTGGGGTCCGATGTGGCCGCGTCTGATCTTGAAGACAAGCTCAAAACCTGGAATGCCTTCCAGTTTGAACGGGTGGGTTTAAATCTAAGGCCCGAGCTGGTGGCCTTGAAAGATGTCAACGGCGACAAGGATGCCTTTGCGGCGGCCGCAAAAACCATTGCCGAGACTTCGGAATTCAACCTGGTTTTGATGTCGGAAGATGCAGATGTAATGGCTGCCGGAATCGAGGCCTGTAAATTTAAACGTCCGCTGATATATACCGCTACCGAAAGCAATGTCGATGCCTTTGGTGCCCTTGCCAAAGATAATGATTTGCCTTTGGCGGTCAAGGCGGATTCTGTTGAAGGGCTTGTTCCGCTGACCACCAAGTTAATGGAAATGGGCCTCAAAGATCTGGTTCTCGATTCGGGCTCCAGAGAGATCAAACAAGCGTTCCAGGACCAGGTGGTCATCCGCCGCGAAGCCCTCAAGTCTTTAAACAGGGCGCTCGGTTTCCCAACCATTACATTTCCGTGTGAAATGGCGTCTAACCTGGACATGGAAACGCTCATCGCGAGCATGTTTATTGCAAAATACGGCGGCATCACAATTTTGTCCGATTTTGCCGGTGAGAGCCTTTTCTCCCTGTTGGTTGAACGGCTGAATATCTTTACCGATCCACAGAGACCCATGACCGTGACAGAGGGTATTTATGAAATCGGTAATCCTGATGAAAACTCTCCGGTACTGGTAACCACCAATTTTGCGTTGACTTACTTTATCGTGTCCGGTGAAATTGAAGGGAGCAAGGTACCGTCATGGCTGCTGATAAAAGACGCTGAAGGCCTCTCTGTATTGACGGCCTGGGCTGCCGGAAAATTTTCCGGTGACGATGTGGGAATGTTTATCAAAAAATGCGGCATAGCGGATAAAATCAAGCATAAGGAAGTGGTTATCCCGGGTTATGCGGCGGCCATTGTGGGTGATATGGAAGAAGAATTGCCGGACTGGACCGTTACTGTGGGGCCGAGAGAGGCCGCGCATATTCCGGCATTTCTCAAGTCAAAGTAACGGCTTAAAAAGTCTTGTCGGATAGCGCAATATTCGCTAAAGTAATTTCTATAGGTTAACAGTTATTGGCCACTGGCCATGAGTCAATGGTGTTCGTTGTGGTGATGTCGAACTTTTTCAACGCAAAAAGTTCAATTGACAAATGGCGAGTGGCAAATGACAAATGAAATACAGTGACGGGGGTCATGCCCCGAAAACATCAGGCGGTTGCCGATAAAGGAGGGAGGTCATATGCTACTTATAGGTGAAAGTTTAAACGTCATATCTACAAAGATCGGCAAGGCATTCAAGGAGCGTGATCCCAAGCCGATCCAGGAGGAAGCCCTTTTTCAAAAGGAGAAAGGGATGGATGTCATTGACATCAACCTCGGACCGGCAAAAAAGGAAGGTCACGAGTTGATGCCCTGGGTGGTTGAGGTGGTTCAGGAAGTGGTTGACGATATACCACTGGCTTTGGACACATCCAATATTGATGCCATAGCGGCCGCCCTCAAGGTCTGCAAATTGACGCCCATTGTTAATTCGATCATGTGTCGTCCGGAACGTTATGAGAAGATGATCCCTCTGGCTGCCGAACATAATGCCGACTTTGTTGCACTCATGTGGGGCCCTGAAGGCTTGCCCCGGGATGAGAACGAACGTGCGGCCCTTTGCGTTGAACTTCTGTATACAGCCAACGAAGCCGGTATTCCCAATGAAAAGATCTGGGTGGATGGGATCGTGACGCCGGTCAACATCCAGCAACCCCAGGCCATCAGCCTGATGGAGTTCCAGGGAATGCTCCAGGATATCGCTCCCGGCGCAAGAAGCACCTGCGGGCTATCGAACATATCCAATGGTCCGCCGGATCATCTGAGGCCGATTCTAAATCAGACGTATATGGTGATGCTCCAGAAATACGGAATGGAATCGGTAATTGCGGATCCGCTGGACGACCAGTTGATCTCCATTGCCCGGGGTGAACGCCAGGATATTGTCGATCTGATTTATGGCATCATGGACGGCGATGAACCGGATATGGACAGCCTTTCAAAAGAGCTGCAAGATTATGCAAAGACGACCAATGTCATCCTTGGCAAGTCTCTCTATTCGGATTCATGGCTTGAACTCTAATTGTTAATTTAAAATACGTTGTTAAAAAGCCCCTCCTTTTGGAGGGGCTTTTTTTATTGATGATTGTCGATTGATGATTGAAGATTGGGTGTGGAGTTAAACTCAAGTTTCGTATCCGAATATGGCCCAAACTCTTTTGTCCAAAATAGACATTGTTTTTTTGTCGATCGCCCTTAACTTAATGGAAATATAAATAATCATTCCATATCATAAAGTATGTCTTTGGTGCATTATTCTATAGCACCCAACGGTTATGTTTACGTGACGATGACAGATTGAAATACACTTGAAAATAGCGGCAATATCTGATATTTTTAAATATTGATGTTTTAAGAAATCATCAATCGACAATCATCAATAAAACAGGGGGTCTGATGGTACAATCGAAAGCCCTAGAAGTTAATATTGCCAGTTATTATGTTGACGTCACCATTGATGAAAAATATTCAGTTCTACAAGAAGTGATGTCCAAATATTACGGCATCATGGAGGGGTTTAACACCTTCCTAAAAGAACTGTCCCATCCATACAGGAACTGGCAATTTATCGTTCAGGAAGCCAGGCTTTATTCTCTCGATTATTTTCATCTTCTCAAAAGCCATCCCAAGGGGCCTGAAGCTGCAAGGCTGTTTGTCGATATTTTTACCTGGGCAATCGACTCAAAAAGCGGCACCGAAGCCAGAACTGATGCTGTGGACAATTTTCTTCTTTTTATTCAGAAAGTCATCAAAGAATCTGAAGCTGACTATGAAAGATTCAAACCGATTATTGATGATTCGTTTGATCGTATCAGAGGTTTTGAGAGCGATGATTTCTTTTTGTTTGTCAAAAGCTTCTATCGAATACGGAAATTGGCTCAGGCACTTTTAAATTATTCACCCGAAATTAATGAAGATTGTGAATCTATCAATCGACTTCTTATAAAATATTATCATCGTATATACGATTACTGGCTAAATGAAAGGGATCCCTGGACCTGGTTTGAAGAAGAGGCTGATAAAATTGACAAACCGGAAACATTAAAGAAATTTTTCAACAACATTTCCCACGACCAGATCAGCCAATATAAAACCCGGCTTGAAAAGATAGCAGCGTCCAAAGTCATGACATCGGCTGATGTTCTAAAAAAACTTGTTGCACTTCCCGATTATGACCAGTTTGTGCAAGATTACCGGGATATTCCCCAAAAACTATTAAATGAAAACCAAAAAATCTATCAGGGTAACCAGTGGAAGCTTATTTTTCTGTTCCACATCATGAATATTTCCGGACTGGCCATGATTCATGAGGAAGCTTTAAGGGACATCAACAGAACCTTGAGCTGGCTCATTGCCCATGAGAGCCATCTGAATATTGGAAACTTGATTCATAAAACCTTTTCCATACTAAAGACGCGAACCCGTGAGTATCCGGCAACAGCACTGAACTGTATTCTAAATATGGGAAAAGGGGTATATAAAACAGATGACAGCGATCTGGTCAAATTTTTCATCGAATATGTCATTGATTTAGGATTTGAGTCACCGGATATCAGCGGTGTCGGAAACGACTGGCAAATAAAAGTCAATCCCGCTCACATTCTAAATATCCGGACATGGCTCGAGCTTGTTGAACTCAACCCCATGTGGTCAACCCGGCTGCTTTCATATCTAATTATCCACCTGTCTATCTGCGGTGTATTTATTAAGGATATAGACCTTTTCCCGCGGGATGTTACCAGACTGCTCAACAGCGGTATCGGACCGGTGTATAACTTGGCCAAACAGCTTTGCAGGCTTTTTCCGGTGTATTTTAATGATATCGGCGCAGAAGGAAAACTTCGGGATATATCTACAAAAATTGATGAAATATCCGGCAGAAGGGATCTGTTGATCCATTTTTTAAGAAAGCAGAGCCATGTGGAAAGCAGTAATCGGATCATCGGCTTGATGGAAGCCACCCTTTATTTCTGGGAAACAAGGGAAAAGGAGCCGCTGGAGTCTTACGTACCCCCAAATCTATACCAGGAGATCGATACGAAAGGGCCTTATATCGACGGCGTTCACACGGTTATGATTTATCTAAAAGAAAAAGGGGTTTCTTTGCCGGATGGCTTAATTACCATAACAGAACCGGAACTAACGTCTCTTTTTAAAAGAATTCCTGACGTTTCAGAACAAGATCTTGAGCGGGTAGAGCTTGCGATAACCTTCTATAAACTTTTAAATCAAAAATACCATCTCGATTTTATCGAGATCGACAATTATCTCGCGCAACTCAGATCTGAAGCGTTCCCGGATCTAAGTAAGCTGCAAAATGCTTTGCAGGAGATTGATTTAATTAAAAAAATATATAAATTGCTTGAATATCTGGAAGAATTAAAAGAAATAATCCTCTCCGAGCAGACCTATGAAATCAAAGAGGATATTTATAAAAAAAGGCATATTACCATAGACATTCCATCCATGTACGGCAGTTACCGAGAGATGAAGTTTGACGCGTTAGGGCTTGCATTTCGAATCGAATCTTTGGTCAATGTTCTTTTTGAAGAACTCGTGGACAACATTGATCTCAGTCTTATCACAAAGGCCACTTTTTTTCAGATTTACGACCGGCTAAGATTATTTTACAAAGCCTTGAAGCTGGATGGAATTCCCTCGGTAGAAATTGAACGCCAGCTCGATATGCTGGCCCATTCCCTTGAAGCCAGGGGATTCACGTTTACACAGTATCTCGACATTTTCAAGGGATTCGCCCAGGCGGTAAGGAATATTATCAACGATTATTTTAATAATATTCATGGGGAAAACCTCAGCCAGATTTTGACGCAGATACCTGTGGCGGAGATCTTGCCTAAATACCTCCCGAGAGATGATACCATTGATCACGAAAAGCTGAAACACAGAGTGTCCGAAATCTTTTTCAGGGAGCGGATTGCCTTCTCACTGGGACTCCAACAGCTTGATCTGTTTTTAAGCCGAATCCTGAATACCCTGTTTCAGCAGTCAAATAAACTTCCCAAAGATAAACTCCAGCATCTTCTTCTTTATGATCCCGAAAGAGCAATGGCGTCTATGAATAACGTTCCGAAGCGGGTTTCCGGAATTATTTATTTGGGGAATAAAGGACTGAGCCTTATTAAGCTGAAAACTTTCGGGATGCCGGTTCCTCCTGGTTTTATTATTACGACCGAGGCATTCCGGTGTAAAGAGATCATAGACAATTATGCGCCGGCTGAACAAAATTTCAAAGAACAGATTCTTCAACAAATTTCCGACATCGAGGACATTACCGGCAAAACTTTTGGCGATCCCGGCAATTCGTTGCTTTTTTCGGTTAGAAGTGGATCTTCTATTTCACAACCGGGAATGATGGATACATTTCTAGATGTTGGGATGAATGAGGAGATTGCAACAGGCATTGCAGAACGCACAGGAAATCCATGGTTTGCCTGGGATAGTTATCGCCGTTTTCTGCAATGTTACGGCATGGCATTCGGACTGGAACGGGATGATTTTGATGCGATTATCAGTGAACTGAAGCGGAGAGCCGGTATCGAGTTTAAAAAGGAATTTACCGGATCACAGATGCGCAAAGTGGCAATGACATACAAGAGTATGATAAAAAATGCAGGGATTGAAGTCATCGATGATCCTTTTGAACAGCTTTATATGACCATAAAAAAAGTATTCAGTTCCTGGGCGTCTTCAAAAGCGAAAACCTACCGAAAAATTATGGGAATCTCCGATGACTGGGGGACGGCCGCTACGGTCCAGGAAATGGTTTATGGAAACGTGTCACAACAGTCCGGGACCGGCGTCTTCTTTACCCATAATCCCAGATGGTCGGAAGACAGTTTGAGGTTATGGGGTGATTTTACCATTGGGAATCAAGGTGAAGATGTTGCTTCAGGCCTTGTGAATACGTTGCCGATATCGATTATCCAACAAGATATTGAAATGCGAGAAACAGACATCACCCTTGAATCTCATTTCCCGAAAATTTACAAGGCGTTGAAAGAGTGGTCAAATGAGCTGATCCATGTCAAGGAATGGAGTCCCCAGGAAATAGAGTTTACGTTTGAGAGCCCAAACGTTGAAGATTTGTACCTGCTGCAAAGCCGGGATATGAGCATACGTGAAAGAAAAAAAGTTCTCGCCTTTGATCTCAAAGACATTACCGAACACGATTTGTTGGGACACGGTATCGGAGTCAGCGGTGGAGCGATGAGCGGGCGAATTGTTTTCGATCTGCAAGAGATCGATCAATGGAGAGCCCGGGAGCCCGAAACATCTTTGATCTTGGTCCGGGGGGATACTGTACCGGATGACATCAAGGAAATTTACGCAGCGGACGGCCTTCTGACAGCCCGGGGTGGGGTAACCTCTCATGCTGCGGTTGTAGCCCACCGGTTGGAGAAAACCTGTATCGTGGGATGCGGCAACCTCGTCTGCAATGAAAAGGAAAAAAGCTGTCAATTTAACGAGGTAGAGTTTAAATCCGGAGACTATTTAAGTATTGACGGCAGGGAAGGATCTGTTTATCAAGATTTAGTGAGGGTTAAAGAATCGTAAAGAAAGAACAGATATCAATACAAAATGATCCATACAACAGGGGGAGGGGATTTGCATGGAAACCGAAAAACTCAGTGGATTGAAGCTTGGTATCAACGGATTTGGCAGAATTGGAAAGCTTACCCTCTGGCACCATGTGGGTCGAAAATATTTTAGCGAAATTATCGTAAATATCGGTCGAGCGGTGGGCACATCCCTGGAAGACATCGCCCATTATACGGAGCGGGATTCAACCTATGGCTCGCTTCATGGGTTTTTATACGGTCAAAATGCGAAATCTTTGATCCGTAATTTAAATGAGCAAACCGGCACTATGGACATTGATGGAGTGAAGGTTCGTTTCTTGAGGTCGTCCAGAAATCCGGCTGAATTGAACTGGAGAGAGCATGGTGTGAAGCTGGTTGTCGATACGACGGGAAAATTTCTCGATCCAACGATTTCATCTGATCATTCAAACGGGTCTGTACGGGGTCATCTTGACGCCGGCGCTGACAAGGTTATTGCCTCGGCACCATTTAAAATCAAGGATAAAGGCAAGTCCATGCCGGACGATGCGGTAACGACTGTAATGGGTATCAATGATAATGTATACGATCCCAGACGCCATAAAATCATCTCCAATGCATCCTGCACCACTACCTGTCTGGCGCACATGATAAAACCCCTTCTGAATGCGTTTGGCGCTAAAAAAATTTTGTCGGCATCCATGGCAACGGTTCATGCCGCAACAGGATCGCAACAGGTATTGGACAGGCTTCCAAAAACAAGAGCAACTGATCTCAGGAAAAACAGAAGCATAATGAATAACATCATTCTGACCTCTACCGGTGCTGCCAACGCGTTAAGACTGGTTATTCCGGAAATGGAAGAGATCGGATTCATTGCAGAATCGGTAAGGGTCCCCATTTCCACAGGGTCTCTAATTATATTGGTGTTGAATTTGCAGGAGGAGCTTTCCGGAGAGCCGATCAGCCGGGAAATGCTCAATGATATATTCAGACAGACCGCATCTGACGACATCAAGGGGTACCTACACTATACCGATAAGCAGAATGTGTCGGAGGATATCATCGGAATACCAAGGGCTGCGGCGATTATCGAGGGCCAAGTGACCCACACCCGAACTGCCGAACAGATCATCGACCTGAAAAAAGTACCGGGATTGGAAAAAGAGATTTTAAATTCATTAAAGGATGTTGTTATCAGAATCCCGATTACACAAGCCGTCATCTACGGCTGGTACGATAATGAACAAGGGAGTTATGTAAATATGCTCGGAGACAGAGCGGTTTCAATTGCCGAATATATGTAAAATCGCTCCATTCAAATCGTATGCACTTTTTAAAAAAGATCATCTATTCCTTCCATTTAGTCCTTTTTTACAGAGGCTTATAGAATCTCTTATTTTCAGAACAATGAAGCAGATTCATCGTGATTTTCCCTTGACAAAAAAAGGATCTACAGGTACAAAACCGAAGTTCATAAAATCGTAACACGATTTTATTTTTAAAGATTTAGCCCGCATCGTGAAATCATCAACCACAGCTTGACGGAGTTTTTATGAGTACATTAGATGATCATGCGAAAGAGATTTCTGAAGATATCGCCGTTGAGGCGGATGCAGCACAACCCCCTATAGAGGTTATAGAAAAACAGAACAATGTATCCGGTGGAGCCATCATTATTCTGTTTTTTATATTAGGGTTATTTGCCAGCCTTATCGTGGGGTGGATCATTTTTCCGAAACTGTTATACTCTCAGAAAAAACAGCCCATCGACTTTAATCATGTCATTCATGTTGCCGAAGTCGAAAACGGGTGTGAAAGCTGCCATTTCTTTCGTAAAGACGGAACGTTTTCAGGGACCCCGAAATTGGAACAGTGCGTCGACTGCCATGAAGAGATTCAGGGAATCGACCCGGATGAAATCAAATTTGTTGAGGAATATGTCTCCAAGGGAAGAGAAGTCCCGTGGCTGGTATACTCAAAACAGCCGGATTGCGTATTCTTTTCCCATGCCGCCCATATCAAGGGCGCTGGAATGGACTGCGTTACCTGTCATGGTCATATCGGTGAGTCTGAAAGTTTAAAAGTTTATGAAGAGAACCGGATTACGGGTTACAGTCGAGATATTTGGGGAAAGAGTATCGGTGGTTTCAAAAAGAATACCTGGGACCGGATGAAGATGGATGATTGTGCCGAATGCCATCAAAGATTAGCCGCGAATATAGAAAAAAACGGTATTAAAACACCCACAAAAAGACTCGTGGACCATGTTATAAACGTGATTTCTCCATGGTCGTCGGCATCCGGTAAGGGCAGCAGTGTTCAAACAGAAAGAGATGCATGTTTTGAATGTCATAAATAATGTTTTGCCATGAAAAGCACGAAAACAACGATTAAGAAAGTATACTTAAAGGGGTAGGATCGATGAAAATCGGCAGAAGAGGTTTCTTGTCATTTGTAATTGGTGGCGCTGCAGGAACAGCCCTTACACCATTGCCATGGAAGTTGATGGATGATTCTTCGATATGGACTCAAATGTGGCCATGGACACCGGTACCCGAAGATGGTGAAACCAGTTACGTCAATTCTGTCTGCACCCTCTGTCCCGGTGGTTGCGGTATTACTGTTCGAAAAATAGATGATCGGGCCGTTAAAATCGAGGGCATGAAAGGACACCCTGTCAATGACGGTGGCGTTTGCCTCCTTGGCCTCTCCGGCCTTCAGCTTCTTTATGGCCCCACACGAGTCAAGAGCCCATTAAAAAGAATAGGAAAGAGAGGTCAGGGGAGATGGGAAGAAATCTCCTGGAAAGAAGCCATATCAGAGGTCGTGGAAAAGCTCGGCAACATAAGGTCAAAAGGTCAATCACATACCGTTGGATTTATATCGGGATCGGATCGCGGCAGCGTATCCCGACTCTTTGAAAGATTCCTAACCGCCTATGGTTCTCCCAATTTGATGCATATGCCATCTATTCGTGATTCCTATGAACTTACCCTACACATGATGCAGGGCGTTCAGGGCTTGCCCGGATTTGATTTCGAAAATACCGATTTTATTTTGAGCTTTGGGAGCGGTATCGTCGACGGTTGGGGCTCGCCGGTACGAATGTTCAGGGCAAACAGTGCTTGGCAAAGTGGCGATGTGAAAGTTATTCAGGTCGAACCGCGTCTGTCCAATACGGCAGCCAAATCTAACAAATGGATTCCCATTAATCCCGGAACCGAAGCAGCGCTGGCAATGGGCCTTTCTCATGTTATCATCAAAGAATCATTGTACGATAATAATTTTATATCGAATTATACCAAAGGGTTTGATGATTGGAAACGGCTAGTTTTGGATAAATACAGTCCGGATAGTGTTGCAACGATCACGGGAATTGATAATACCACAATTTATGCCCTGGCCCGGAGTTTTGCCAATGCCTCAAAACCTCTGGCCATTTGCGGCCGGGGTGATGGAACCACTCCCGTCAGTCTTAATGAATGCATGGCCGTGCATTCTTTGAACGCGCTTGTGGGCAACATCAATAAAAAAGGCGGTGTTTGGGCCGTTTCTGACCCAGATTATATCAACTGGCCGGAAATTGAAATGGATGCAAAGGCTGCAGTCGGTATGCAGCATGAACGATTGGATGAGGCCGGAAGTCAAAAGTATCCTTTTTCCCGCTATCTGTTGAACCGTTTTCCGGAGGCCATCAATTCAGGAGAGCATTATCCTATGCAGGCTCTCTTTGTTGCCGGTGCCAATCCTTTGTATACGCTTCCTGATATACAAAATGCCGAAAGGGCCTTTGATAAAATTTCGTTCGTGGTCAGTTTTTCTTCTTTCATGGATGAAACAGCTCAAAATGCTGATCTAATTCTTCCGAATCACGTCTTTCTCGAGCGGTATGAAGATGTGCCGGCACCGGTCGGTCTGCTTCAACCGTTTATCGGCCTTTCAAGGCCTGTGGTTAAGCCCCAGTTTAATACCAAACATGTTGGTGATGTCATCATTCAGATGGCAAAAGGATTGGGCGGAAGTGTTGCTAACGCTTTCCCATGGGACGGTTATGATACCTGTCTTAAAAAGACCTTGGGTCACAGATGGACGTCTCTTATTGAGGAAGGATTCTGGTCCGGCTCTGATTTGATGACTCAGACCCTGGAAACATTGTTTGATACAGTTTCCGGCAAATTCGAGTTTATCAACCCGGACACCGGCTTGATTCCGCAATTTAAACCGGTTGCTATTGAAGGCGATAAAAAATCTTATCCGTTTATCCTGATCCCTTATGACTCCATCAGACTGGCTAACAGTTATGTCGGGAATCCGCCGTTTGCAATCAAGACAGTTGAAGATTCTGTCCTTAAAGGTGAGCACGTTTTTGTTGAAATTAACCCAAAAACTGCAAGAGCAGGCGGGCTGCATGAAGGCCAGCGCGTCCTGTTAAGTACGCCGAAAGGAAAAGCACAGGTCAAGATTCATCTCTTTGAGGGTATTATGCCCGGCATTGTCGCTTTGCCGAGAGGATTGGGACATACAGCCTACGACGACTATCTGGCGGGAAAGGGTATTAATTTTAACGCGCTTATCGGGCCGGTGGAAGATCCTGACTCCGGACTGGATACAGCATGGGGAATCAGAGCCAAACTGAGCAAAGCTTAATTTTATTTATGATTGAAGATTGACCATCGAAGACGGATTGTTTTTCCAGTTCATCATTCTATCGATAATCGTCAATCCAAAGAGGTCCTAATGAAACAAATGAAAGCCCAGAAATTTGGGATGGTCATCGATCTGGACAAATGCACCGGGTGTGGCAGCTGTATGGTGGCATGTATGGCTGAAAATAATGTGCCTTTCCGAAAAGATGAGTCGAACAAACGTCTGAGCATCACCTGGATGCTTGTCTACCGGCTCACCAACGGAAAGCCTTTCCCGAACACAGACATATGCTATCTCCCAAGGCCTTGTATGCAATGTGCAGGACAACATGAAGGGCATTCCCCCTGCGTATCGGTTTGTCCGGCCATAGCAACGGATTACAGCACTGAAACCGGGATTGTCAGCCAAATATATACCCGCTGTTTTGGATGCCGTTACTGTATGGCGTCGTGCCCGTACCATGCCCGCTATTTTAACTGGTGGGATCCGATCTGGCCGGCCGGTATGGAAAAATATCTGAGCCCCAACGTCTCACCCCGAATGCGCGGTGTGGTTGAAAAGTGCAGCTTCTGTTTTCATCGCTTCCAGCTGGCAAAAGAAAAGGCATTTATGGAGAAGCGGCGTGAACTCGAAGAGAATGAATATCAAACCGCATGCACCCAGGCATGTCCTGCCGGTGCCATTACCTTCGGTGATCTGAACGACCCGAACCATGCGGTATACAATATGGTCAAGCCCGATCATAAACACGGCGGACGACCGACGAATCCCCATGCATTCCGGCTGCTGGAAAGACTGGGTACAAATCCCAAGGTTTACTATCTTTCAAGCCGAAAATGGGTAAGGCGAGCCGGTGATAATTATTTGGAAGATGAGGCAAAAGTTAAAAAGCCTGTACACCATGGTTAAAAGCTAACAAGAACTGTAACTGTATCTATTGAGGAGTACATAACGTATGGATTCTGCATTAATACCCAAAGGCGTAAAGCGCTGCCCGCTATGGCAATTTTTGCTGTTTATCGGTGCCGTCGGAATTGTACTGCTGTGGGGCGTTTATGCCATGTTACTCTGCTGGTTCAAGGGTCTTAACCAGACCAATATGAACGACTACTACGGGTTTGCACTGTGGATCTGGGCCGACCTTGCAGTCATTGCGGTGGGTGGTGGTGCATTTTTTACCGGTTTATTGCGATATATCTTTGGAAAGGATGCGCTGAAGAATATCATTAATTATGCCGTTCTAATCGGTTTTATCTGCTACAGTTCAGCACTGCTCATTTTAGCCATCGACATCGGGCAGCCACTGAGGGGATGGTTTATTTTCTGGCATGCCAATGTTCACTCCATGCTGACAGAGGTGGCTTTTTGTCTTTCCTGTTATTTCGGGGTATTGACCATAGAGTATCTCCCCCTTATTCTTGAAAACCGGCAGATCGATAAAGTGCCGTTTTTTCATCATCTCAGCCATAACATGCACGAAGTCATGGCGGTATTTGCAGCAACCGGAGCGTTTCTTTCCTTTTTCCACCAAGGGTCTTTGGGCGGTGTTGCCGGTGTTCTGTTCGGACGGCCCTTTGCCTTTAGAGAGGGCATTTTTATCTGGCCTTGGACCTTCTTTTTATTTACATGGTCAGCCGCTGCCTGTGGACCGTGCTTTACCATTCTGGTTACAAAAATTACTGAAAAAGTGGTCGGAAAAAAACTGGTCAAGGACGTTGCCATTGAGCTTTTGGCCAAAATTTCAGGGTGGATGATTCTGACATACACCATTGCAAAGGCATTTGATACCTGGTACTGGTTCACCGTTACAGCGCCGTCCAAGGGATTTAAGCTAATGGATTTTTATTCCAACAATCCGTTGTATGGCATTTGGATACTTGTGATGGAAATCGCGATTTGCGGCCTTGTTCCTGCGGTGATTCTAATTACCCAAAAAGGTCGTAGAAACCCTGCGGCGCTCTGGATTGCCACAACCCTTGCTGTTGTCGGAGTTTGTCTCAATCGGTGGGTAATGGTGTTACAGGTAATGGCTGTACCCGTAATGACTTTTGATACCTGGGCCATGTATTTTCCGAGCTGGCAGGAGGTTGCGACAACCATACTCCCGGTGGCATACGGTATCATCCTTATTGCCATTTCATACCGTTATCTGCCGGTATTCCCCAATGAACCGGAACTGAATCCCATCGAACCCTTACCGGAAGAAGAGACGGCGGTTGAACCACCGGTCGAGTTAGAACAGGAATTAAAGCCGGCTGAAGCATAAAGCGGGCAGGAGGATAGATTATGTTTCCTTTTAATTTTGAATGGATCTGGGACATGGGCCATGCAGTTTTTATGGGCGGCCTCTGGTATGCACTCACCATTTTAGGCATTGGTATGACCTACTGCATTATCAAAGCCGCCATTGATGCATCCAAGGAGAATGGCGAACATCACCATTAACATTTTGTTGTTTTGCAGCATCAAAAGCGCTTGCCTCGCCATGAAGCCAGGGAAGCGCTTTTTTATTTGAGAGAGGGTTAGATGGACAAAATTATCGTTGAAGGCGGGCGTTCCCTTGAGGGAGAGGTGAGGATCAGCGGCGCAAAAAATGCCGCTCTTCCCATCCTCTTTTCTTCATTGCTAACCGATGGATGGAATACATATACCAACGTTCCGAACCTTAGAGATATCCAGAGCACCAAAGATTTACTTTCGAATCTTGGCGCCAGGCTGGAGACAAAAGGAGATACTGTTCGCATAGATGCGGGCGGAGTGCGCAATCATGAGGCGCCTTATGATCTTGTTAGAAAAATGCGAGCTTCAATTCTGGTTCTTGGCCCTCTGGTGGCAAGGCTTAAAAAAGCACGGGTGTCTTTGCCCGGAGGATGTGCAATCGGTGCGCGTCCCATAAATCTGCATTTAAAAGGGCTTGCCAGTCTCGGTGCCCGGATTGAATTAAAACACGGTTACGTAGAAGCCACGGCGGATCGTCTCAAGGGAGAAGAGATTTATATGGACATTTCCACCGTAACCGGAACCGAAAACCTTATGATGGCGGCTGTTCTGGCTGAAGGCGTTACCGTGTTGAGGAATGCAGCCCGAGAACCTGAAGTTATCGCACTTGCAGATGTTTTAAAACGGATGGGGGCCAAGATTGAAGGGGTTGGCACTTCGGTCATCACCATCGAAGGCGTATCCATGCTGCAACCGGCGTCGGTCAGCATCATACCTGACCGAATAGAAGCCGGCACGTTTATGGTTTCAGCAGCCCTGACCGGAGGGAGTGTGACCCTTTTGGATTGTGAGCCCGATCATTTAGAAGCGGTTATTCACAAGCTCAGACTTAGCGGTGCCGAAGTGTCCGTCAGGGATAAGCGTATACAGGTCAAGGGGGCGAATGAAATCGCAAGCGTCGATGTAAAAACCTTGCCTTATCCGGGATTTCCCACAGATATGCAGGCCCAGTTTATGGTGCTGATGTCGGTTGCAAGAGGGTTTAGTGTGATTTCCGAGACCATATTTGAAAACCGGTTTATCCATGTCAGTGAATTGAAGCGCATGGGGGCCGACATCAAAATATCCGGGAATACCGCGATGATTGCGGGTGTTCCGGTCCTGTCCGGTGCACCGGTCATGGCTACGGATTTAAGGGCCAGCGCTTCGTTGATTCTGGCCGGGCTGGTGGCAAAAGGCACGACAGAGGTCCATCGCGTGTATCATCTGGATCGTGGATATGAAAGTATTGAAAATAAGTTTTCTCGACTCGGGGCTGCTATCCGGCGCGTGAAGGCATAGATTTAATTTTGAAAATCACTGTCATCTGGGACCATCGAAGATCCCGCATCGCGGGAATCGGAGATAGCTGGTTCTGCCTTGGAGTTTTGTGGCTAAAATCACAAATTCCAAGCACCAAATTACAAACAAATCTCAAATTCCATAATTCAATGTCCAAAACCATCTAGCACGAGACATTGTTTGGGTTCTTGAATTTCGGTCATTGGACATTGTTAGATAGTTTTGATTTGATATTTGTAATTTCAATAATTCAAAGAACTTCCAACAAAGCAAATGCCCTCTGGGGGACAACCAAAGCCTGGTCATTCGGGCCAAGATTTTTGCTTTTGGTTTTTCAAGTAACATTTCCTCGAATAGATATCGAGTTCGTATATTAAACCCCTTAACAATTTAAATGTTATAAATGGGAACCACAATATTTTATTCCCGTCCATTTATTCCTCTTGTTTTGTCGATGATTTCCGGTATTGCCGTCGGCACCTGGTTTCCGGGGCACGGCACATGGATGCTTATCGTTGTTTCGATATGTATAGCCGCATTACTCCTATTTATCAAAAAAAATAACACGGCTCGGGTTTTCCCCCTTGTTCTTTTGCTTGCCTCAGGCTACCTATCCATACAACCATGGGTGGCCCCTGAATTTCCTTCCAACCATATTATCCATTTTGTGGGAACGCATCCTTGGAGAATTACCGGTGTTATTGATAAATCCGGTTTTAAGTATTTGAAGCGTCAAAAATGTATTCTTCGTACAGAGTTTCTTGAGAGCGAAGACAAACCATTCCCCGTAAAGGGAAGGATCCGGTTAACTGTTGCGGGGGCTGCTCCCAACCTGTCAAAGGGAGATCGGATTGTTTTTTGGGGGAGAATCAGACCCATTCGAAATTTTAATAATCCCGGAGGGTTTAATTATAAACGATATATGGCCTTCAAGAAAGTTTGTGGAAGTGCCTACGTTTCGGAACACAAACTAACCCTGATCAAAAAAAAATCGGCAAAAGGGATGGGCGTAATCATTGCGGACGCACGTCATCGTATTTCCAGTCTTATCGACCAAACCGGGGATAAAGAACTGCAGGGTGTGCTAAAAGCACTGATCGTTGGGGATCGGAATTCGATATCCCCTGAATTAAGAATGGCATTCAACCGGGTCGGCGCCGGACATCTTCTGGCTATCTCAGGGCTCCATATCGGTACTGTCGCAACCGTTTCATTTTTGTTTTTCAGATGGATTTTATCTTATTTTCCGTTCTTATTATGGAACGCCTGGACAAAAAAGGGGGCCGTTATCTTATCCGTTGTCCCTGTGATGGTGTATGGTCTTCTTTCAGGAATGTCGCCGTCCACTCAACGGGCGGTGATTATGGTGACCGTATTTTTGATGGCGTTTTTATTTGAAAGAGACCATGACCTCATGAATACGCTGGCCCTGGCGGCAATGCTGATTCTGATTGTTCATCCGTCGTCTGTTTTTACAATTTCGTTTCAACTCTCCTTTACTGCGGTTTTTGCCATCATATACGGTCTTTCCAGGATGCCGATACCATGGACATCCAATGAAAACAGAGCCCCGGAACAAAAATGGTCAAAGATTGCGATAAAACCGTATTACTTTTTCATGACGTCTCTCTTTGCCATCGTCGGTACGTTGCCCCTTGTAATGCATTATTTTAATCAGATCTCGTTAATCGGGCTTCCGGCAAATTTTATCTTTATTCCGGTGATCGGTTTTGTGGTTGTTCCATTGGGCATAATCGCCGTATTCATATATCCATTGACGCTTTCCGGCGCGATGGTTTGTCTTAAAATATGCTCGGCGGTGTTGGAACACGTCATAAAGATCATCAACTTTTTGTCTGAGTGGCCTTTTGCGGCAATAAAAACCGTAACTCCCAATTACCTTGAGATATTATGTTTTTACGTTCTGTTTTGGGTGCTGTTCAACCTAAAAAGTGTTCAAACAAGAACGCCTGTGGATTTAGATGAAGACCGGGAACGCCAAAGTAAAAATTCAATTCAAAAACCGGTGGCCATTATTGCCCTGCTAACGGTTTTGATGCTTAGCGTGGATATCGGTTACTGGTTGTATCAACGGTATTGGTGTGATGATTTCAGAGTAACAATGATCGACGTTGGGCATGGCAATGCCGCGCTCCTGGAATTTCCCTACGGCTATAATATGCTAATAGACGGCGGCGGGTTTTCCGACAATCGAATATTTAATGTGGGGGCGAGTATTGTTGCGCCTTTTTTATGGCA
>JBFESJ010000034.1:0-20942 GCA_041548585.1 Desulfobacterales bacterium
GTTGAGCAGGTTGAACAGATCATGAAAGACTGGGGTAAGTATTCAGTTGAGGAGTTTGCAGGCCGTTTTAAACTGGAAAAAGATGTCATAGAGGCTACCGTAGAATATCTCCTCAAACTAAAAAGAACGTCCGATGAACGTTCAATTCCAGTAATGGCCTGTTATCGAAACGACAAGCTGGAATCCATTGTCAGATGTGCCGGTGCAAGACATGGCTACATGTGGTCCAAAGAGCCTCGCCCTCACGAGTCTATTACAATCCTGCTCTTAAATTGAAAATACGGACTTCAGTTTCAGATAATCGAAGCCAAAAGCGCCGATCTTGAGCATTTTAAAAAAAACATCTTGACATCCCACATTGTAGCATGCTAATGGGAAAGAGAGAATGGGACTTACCATTCAGTCTCCTTTCACTATTCTCATCTTCCTTAGCGAAACCCCTTGGGAAACTCACCCTTTTCCATGGGGTTTCCTTTTCGGGAGTTTCATAAAATCGTTACACGATTTTATTCGCTCAGGGTTTTCTGATAAAGCGCTCCCAACTCAGGGTCAAAGCGCTTCATTTCCTCTGCCCCTGGATTGGGGAAAACGACCATTTGTAAAAAATCGTCATACGACAAGGGTCTTTGTCGCTGCCGATTGACGGTATAAGCCCAGAGGATCATATCACCTAACTTTTTCTGAAGGTCCTCGTTTGCTTCGTCGGAAAGCGACTCCCAGACCAACTGTTTCGTTTTTAATTTCTTCTCTCTAAGATCTTGCAGCCGAGCGTTTAAATTGGCTATTTTCGTATTCACAACCTTTAAAAGCTCAACTGTCCGTTCTTCAATGTTTACGGCCTCATCATAGCTTTTCTTCGCAGTTTCAAGGTCCTCAGAAGTGCACTTGTCATCACAATAATTATCAATGACAATATGTTTTTTATGTTCTGCCGTTTTAATTGCCGCTGATAGCCCTGGCATTGATTTTTCAAGCGCATCATGCTTTTTGATAAGACTATCCAGTTTGGTTTCGTATTCTATAAGTTGGGTATTTGTTGCAAGTGCATTCTGAATGCGGTCTTTTTTGAGTTTTTCGCTGTTGGGTATTCTCATTTTACCTCTCTCCTTTTATTCTATTCCAACTTTTCCAAGTCTTTGCGCTTTTCTTCTAATCCTTTTTGAATTATCGGTAATGCACTGTCTGCAATGGCAGTCGCTTATTCTGTTCCAATGAAAAACGAACGAAATGACTCTTTATTCCTTTTTAGGGCGAAGCCAATCTTTTCAAGCAACTTATTTTTGTCTTCGGGGAGTCTTCCCTCTATATTGATGTAGTTGGTATAATGATCGCTGGTAAGATAGGATGACACCTGAATTCCGTTGATCAGCAATGCCGTCTCCTGCAAAACCTCATGGGGCCCGAGCATCTTAAAAGACCCGTTCTGAACGTCCGCTAAAAGCGGAGTGTTGATCTTTGGCACAAAGGTGCGAAGCCGGATAAAATCCGGTTCAATCTCATTTAAAACATTTGTCGTCTCCGTGGCATGGGGTCCGGTCCGAACCCTTCCGCCGATCCCTAAAATAACATAGAGACTCAGTTCGATACCGACATCCATGACCCACCTGCCGGCTTCGATCTGTTCCTTTTGGGTGGTCCCCTTTTTTATTTTCTTGAGGATGACATCGTCACCGGATTCTAACCCGACGTGTATTCTTGAGAGCCCTGCCTCGGCCAGGCGCTTTAAGTCTTGGGGGCCTTTTTTGTGAATATACTGGGAAGATCCGTACACCGTAATCCGTTCTAAATTCAAAAATACTTTTTTTGCAAAAGATAAAATTTCACACAGATCGGCTGTTTTCATGGCAATGGTGTTTCCTGCCGGAAAAAACAGGGTTCGGACATGGTCCCCATACCGATCACGGGCCGTTAAAATATCCGTCTTGATCTCCTTCACATCCCGGACTTTGTACCGCAGGCCGTTCTTATAGACCATGCAGAACGTGCATCGGTTGTGCGGGCAGCCGACGGTGGCCTGGATCAAAAGGGAGTCGGCCTCGCTCGGAGGCCTGTAAATTGGACCTTCGTATCGCATATAAAATAGCTTCTCTTCGCTCCGCAATTGTATGGCTGGAATAGTGGCGTAATGGAATAATGGGTTAAAAGGAATTTTCGATTATCACAAATATTATTAAACATTCAATAGTCTTAACATTATTGCACGATAGAAATTCCAACCCATTGAATTATAGTTGGAAATTTTGGCTTTTTTAATGTACTCATTGAAAAACTTTGTATTACAAAAAACATAAACCCGCAGTATAGATTCGTCAAGCATCTAGAGCAAATTATGCAACAGACAAACTGGTATGTGATCACCGGCGCACCCTGCTCGGGAAAAACCGCTGTCATCCGTGAATTAGAAAAACTGGGCTACCCGGTGGTTCATGAAGTCGCCCGGGCATATATCGACGAAAAATTACAAAACGGGGAAACTATCCCCCGGATCAAAGGGGACATACTTTCCTTTGAACGTCACATTTTGTATAAAAAAATCGAGATTGAACGGTCACTGTCAAAAGACGAAACCATTTTTCTGGATCGTGCGATACCCGACAGCATCGGGTATTACAACCTAGAAGGATTAGATCCTGCCGACCCCTTTCAAAAGAGTACATTTTGGAGGTATAAAAAGATATTTTTCTTTGAAAGAATACCTTTTGAACAGGATCCGGTGCGGTCAGAAGATGATGAGATTGCATCGAGGCTGGATGGTCTGCTAAAGGAAAGTTACCGGATGCTGGACTATGAGATTATTGTTGTCCCCCTTGAGACAGTCAACGCCCGTGTCAATTTTATCCTGAACCATCTTTAATGGTTTCGTAAAAAGTCATCTTTGATCCATCTGAAGACATTTTTTGGGGGTAGATAGACTGCGCCTGTCAAATGCTACCCTTCCCTTTTAATGCCACCGCCTTTTTTAGGGCCTGCGGAACCTTTGACGGATTTGTTCTTGCTCTTCAGGGGACAGGCGATCCCATTTTCGAAGTTTTTCCCGGATCATATAGCGCTCATCCGGCGGGAGTTTTTTCAATTGCCGATGCCGTTGTTTAAACCGCTCGCGCTCTTGGGGGGGAAGCTGTTCGTACTTCTTCATTCGACGACGCAACATTTGTTGTTTTTGCTCGGGTAACGACTCCCACTCCTGATATCTTCGTTTTAGCCGGGTTTTTTCTTCCGGAGACAAACGGTCGTATCTTTTTTTGTAATTTTTTGACAAAAGCGGATAGTAACCCCTCCTGCCTGAAGGTGCGAAAGACCCATGTCTGTCCGGGAGGTTAAAACCGCCCCGATGTCTCTGTCGCATTTTTTGATCGTATGTTTGTGCATCCTGAAAGCGGGCACCTTTGTTTGGCCTTTTTGATCCGCTCCAACTTAAAGCAGGAAAGGCGACCCATACCACCAGCATCAGCATTAAAACAGCGACACAGAGTTTAAGCCCTTTTAGCCATCGATATTTTTGTTCCATCATCGATAATTCCAACGTATGCCCCTAATTCCGTCAAAGCAAAATCAGGGAGGGTGTCAGGAATCAGCTTTTTAGCACCTGATCCAGTTTTTCAAGGGTATCCATTTCCTCCAATAGTTCAAGGTTTTCAAGCAGGTCGATTTCTTTGACAATCACCTGTTCTTGGCCCCCGAGGTCCGAGATGGTCCCGACACGCGTTGTCTGCTGGGGTCCCCTTAAGCCGAACCATCCAAAGGCCACGATCAACAGACAGCACGCAGCCAGCGCATGAACGGGCTTGATATATCCCTCGAAAAACCATTTTCGCCACCGGGCTATGCCGTGGTGTTTGGCTTTGAGTTTCCCTGTAACGGCATTATAGAGAGCGCCGGCGTCTTCTTTGGCCAGGGTCGGTTCGGGCATGGCTTCCGTAACGTTTTTCATCAATTGAAGCAGCCGTTCCCGCTCCTGGTAGCAGGGCCTGCATATCTCAAGGTGTTTTTCCCATTTAAGACGCACGTCTGGAGTTAATTCACCATGTACATCCAACCATAGTGTCTCTTGCCATTCGCGACAATAATTCATACATTCACCTCCTATGGCTGAGCCCATTCCTGTAAAGCATCTCTCATGAATTGCGTTGCCCGAAAGAGATGGCTCTTGACCGTTCCTTCTGCCGATCCCATGATTTGAGCAATTTCGCGTATCCGCATTCCATGAAGGACTTTCAGTTGAAAAACCACACGCTGTTTCTCAGGAAGAGACGCCAAAGCCTCTTTGATCTCCTTTGAAAGCTGTTTATTATCTAGCGCGGTCATGGGATTTGCATATTCCTTTGGATCCGGATACTCCGTATTCATCTCATCTGAAGATGCTTTATCAGACCGACCTCCACGCCAAAAGGAAAATATTTTCTCCCATCTGCTGCGCCGTCGCCGACTGTCTAAGCATGTATTTATGAGAATTCGATAGAACCAGGTATAAAAAGACGATTTCCCCCGAAACGTTTTCAAACTCCGGAAGGCACGCAAAAAAGCCTCCTGTGTGAGTTCCCGGGCTTCTTCCCTGTCGCCGGAGCACATATTGTATGCGATGGCATACGCTTTTCCCTGGTATCGTTTCACCAGATCCTCAAAGGCCGTCTGGTCATCGTCCTGCGCCCGGGCAACCAGCGCATCATCAATAAATGCTATTGAGGGTTCTTCCATTTTGGCTTTTGGGTGTTGCACGTCTCTATTCACCGCTCTTGCTGCATTGTTATATAAAAGCCAATTTCCGGTTGACGTGTTTAACAGGCCTGGCTTTTCATCCCGGAAGTCATTGAACCTGGTCATCATCAGCGACACCGGTTTTTCTGCCTGACCTATATTTATATTAATTTTTCGTCCCATGCAAGCAAGAACCCAAATTGAAATATTATGATAAGGTTCATATCGCCTTTTTTGAAAATATATGGCGGTGGGCCACCCTCATCGAAATTCACTTGAGTAAAACCCATTCAGGTGACATCAGATAAGGCTTCAGAAATATAAAATTTTGCGAAACTTGATTGATATATCTCACCGCCCCCTGTTCCTGACTGCAGGATATCTCGACCCGGAAAACATGTCCCTATTCGGGACATGTAAATTCTGCTTCAAATGCCTTTGACCGATATTTGTTTTTGGGTCAATGTTGGGTCTTTCTGTCTTCTGTATTTGCCGAAGTGCATGGGGCCGGCCATTCTGCCCCATTTGTTTCCGCCCTCGAACATGTTGATCTTCTGTGTCGTTTTGCCGGTGTTTTTGGATGCGTAATCCCTGTAACGATGACCGGTTATGCCGCCTTTCGGTGGCAACGGAATTTTTCGCTCCCTGCCGGTTTACTTCGGCTTTTTTTGCCACCCGATTCCGATGGATCGTTGTCATCTTTTCCCGTGCACGTTTGGCCTTAACCATCCTATTTTCTTTTACCCCCGACCGTCGTTGTTGACCCCCGTTATCCTCACTGCGAAAAGACTTCCGGATGGAACTATCATGGGTCAAATCGTATTTTTTGCCGGTTTTTCTATGCCCCTTTAAAGCCGTCTTATCGATAACGGGCGCTGCCTGATACCTTTCGGCAATGTTGCGAGTTTCGATATTTCTTACTCTGACAGACTGATAATTTTTGACCTTGTAAAGGTTGTTCCGGTCGATGATGACGGCATGCTTGGCGTATCTATATCTGTTTGTGTTATATTTGATTATTTTGACATTTTTAATGACAATCGAGCGGCGTCCCCAACGCCGATAACAGTAATAGGGCTCATGAGGTGCCAAAGGCACCCATCCGATATGAGCGCCGTGGTGTATCCAGGCGACCCTTCCCGGATACCAGGAAAATCCGATATAATTAAAAAGGGTATGGCCTGAATACACCTTCACGTGGGCCAGAGGTGGCATCCAGTACCAGATACCACTGATGAATACCCAGTTTCCATAGTGGTGGGTCACATACCCAAACGGTTCATAAGGAATCCAGGTATGTTCTCCGTACCATACCGACCACCTGCCTCCGGAAAACGGTGTCCATCCGACAGAAACACGAATTGGACGCCAGAAATAATAATGCGCGTCATCATAGAAAACCCTTTCCCACCGGCCACATCCTTCCAAAACATACGCGTATCCATGAAGCTCGGGTGGCAGATATCTTGCTGAATTTCCGCCTATCCTCATTCTTTGAGCCCACAGCGCGTCTCTATCTGCATTCCAAGAATCCCAATACGGGTCAACATCGGCCTCTCCGGCGGTCACATGGTGACTGCTCGCAACGACAGACGACGAACCTGCGATAACTTCAAATTTTCCCCTGCTTTTATTGTCAACATAGAACACATCCCCCTTTAAGGCAGTTACTTTTACAGTTTCATCGTCTACGAACACATCAAAGCGGGTTTCTGCCGGCCCCATCACATGCCCGAAGGGTGTTCTTGCCTTAATCGAAACATCAGATCCTTTGCTGTAGAATCGAGCTTGCCCTGAAACAACCTCGATCTCTGTAATATTCTCTTTGATTGCAATGAGTTGAATCTGTGTGTCTGCACCTATTCTCACCATTGTATTGTTCGGCATAATTATTTCCGCTTTAGAATCGTTCTCGGAATACAAGGCATCATTCATGCCAAACGGGGTGTCTTTGACGGTTGCCTCCCAGTCGGCTTCATCAGGTTCATATCGCAACAGCCGCCCCTCAATATGCGAAATACGTCCCACCAGTACCGTTTCGCCTTCCTTTAAGTCTGCGGCTGCCGACGGTAATGGTACTGCAAGAAAAGGAATTATCAATATACTGAATATAACCGGCATCCAGGGAATCTTTTTTTTCCTGCTCATTTTATGTTCTTCCTTGTTAAGTATAACAAAACTTGTTTTTTCGCTTTTCAAAGTAATCTTTTTTAAGTTTCATAAGTCTCATATATATAGACGAACTGTTATCCATAAAGTTTACCCGGTTTGTTTCTGGATACAGCGCTTGTCCATATTCGGGATATATTATTGTTTTTTTTATATAATATTAATATCACATGAGATGATGGTTTGCTTGACAAAAAATCTCACCTCGGTATAAAATCGTACGTACAAATAAGATCTATGAACTTTTAAAACGCTGCAAACAATAAAAGGAGCTATTTAATGAAAAAAATAACTCTAATAACGGTCAGCCTGGTTCTTGTGACATTTCTGTTTTCCTGTGCAGGACCAACACAACAAGAAAAAGGTGCAAAAACAGGTGCTTTGATTGGTGCCGTTGGTGGCGCAATTCTGGGTCAAGCCATTGGGAGAAATACAACATCGACGATTCTCGGCGCTGGAATCGGTGCCGCTATCGGGGGTCTCTCTGGCCATCAGATCGGTGCTTATATGGACAGGCAGGAACAAGAACTGAGGGCAGCAATGGCCGCAAGCGAAGCCGCAAGTATTCAAAGAACGCAGAATGTTTTGACCGCAACGTTCAAATCCGAAGTCCTGTTCGGCTTTGACTCTTCTACACTCAAACCCGGTGCTTACGCAGAAATGGATAGGGTTGCCGGCATATTAAATAAATACCCACAGACAACCATCCGGGTGGAAGGCCATACCGACGCAACAGGTTCTGAAGCTTACAATCAAGTTTTGTCTGAAAAAAGAGCACAGGCGGTCAAGAACGCCTTGACACAGCGAAGTGTGGATCCAATGAGAATTCAGACTGTCGGTTACGGCGAATCACAGCCCATATCTTCAGATGATGCCATGAATCGAAGGGTAAATATCGTCATTATACCTATCGAGGCATGATAAAGGACATTTTAACATTGGGGGTATAAAAAGATGAAACTTTTAACAGCAGCTTTTGTATTAATATTTTGTTTTACGCCTTTTTATGCTTTTGGCGGATGTATAAGCGGAGACTGTTCGAATGGAAAAGGAACCGTCATTTTTTCAAACGGAGATAAATATGTCGGCCATTTTAAGAACGGTCAAATGAATGGAAAAGGGACCCTTACATCTCATCAGGGTGGAAAATATGTCGGTGAATTTAAGGACAATATGCTGAATGGACACGGGGTTCTTGTTCGTCCGAACGGCCTAAAGTATGTAGGGCAATTCAAGAACAACAAGTTGCATGGAAAAGGAACGCTGACATCACCAGACGGCAAGAAGATGGCGGGTACGTTTGAGTCCGGCGAGTTCGTCGGAAAATAATGAGGTTCTCCTGACATCAAACAACAAATGTTTCCACAACCCCGAAAAGATCATTTACACTCACAGGCTTGGCAAGGAAGGCGTCCGCCCCTGAATCCCTGGCGAATTGCTCATTGTCGGGGTTGGCGGACATCAGCAGGCATTTTTTGGTTGGATGCTTCTCTTTGAACTTTGCAAGGAGTTCAAATCCGTTCAAGCCGGATACGTCAATTTCTGAAATAATGATGTCAGGGCTATCGGTTGTCTCTATATATCTCCAAGCGGCCATACCGTTATCGAAAGACAGAACATCCCTGTTCACACAATACATTAAAACGGTGGACACAAAATCCCGGACCAGCAAGTCGCCATCGATTACGGCTATCTTTACATTTGGTATATTGACTTGGCTCACGCTACTTTTAGGAAGTTAACATCTTTGACGTTAAAGTTGAAGATAAGTGACTCACAGATTTTATTCAAATTGTCTATCAGGGCCTTTTCCCTGAAATGCCCCTTCAGTCGACCTTCGGCCAATGCTTTTGCCATCACTGCAAGCAATTGAACTCTCTGATGAAAAAGATGTTCTTCGTGCATGCCATCCGTGAAATCAATACCGGCTTCCGAATTTAATTCGCGGTCCTTGAAAGAGGTCGTTTCATTGACCACTTGTAGAGAATGATAAAAAACAAAGTTCGCATTTTCTATGATGGCGCGTTTTCGATACTTTCCTATGGGACACTTTTTTAGATAGGCCTTTGACATGATGATAAGAAGTTTTAATCGCGACGAGAAAATATCCTCTCGCGACATATCTCTTATCTCCCCAGATGGCGGCCCCACTCTAAGCATAGTGTGTCCTCTTTTAGGGTTATGTTAAACGCGCATTTATATATTTTTTCTCTTGTTATTGAATTGTTAATCTATCATCATACCGATGTCAACAAATGTTTCCTAAAGCCGATTCAGGTTGTCAGCCCCTTTATTTCTTTTTCTGTCAAATAACGCCATGTGCCCTCTTTAAGCCTTTCCAGTCTTATGTTTGAAACCCTTAACCGCTTTAATCTTGTAACATGGTTTCCCACTTTTCGAACCATGCGTCTTATTTGTCTGTTTTTACCTTCTTTGAGGACGATGCGAAAACGTTTGGCAGAGATTCTGTTAATCTCTGCAGGCCTTGTTTTTGTCCCCATCATCGGCATACCTTTGGCAATATTCCTTAATGCCCCGTCTGTTATGGGCTTTGATACGGTAACATCGTACTCCTTTTCGTGATCAAATGAAGGATGCAAAAGCCTGTGATGAAGATTTCCATCATTGGTCAGGATTAAAAGTCCTGTTGAGTCCTTGTCAAGCCTGCCTATGGGGTAAACACGCCGGGGAATATCGATGAGATCCAGTACAATCTTTTCACCCGATTGACTGCAGCTTGTCACATACCCTTTTGGCTTGTTGAGTGCGATATAGATAAGATCGTTTTCCAGTGCGACAACCTTACCCTTAAATTCTACTCGATCCTTGACCGGATCTATTTTTGTGCCAAGTTCGGTAACAACCGTGTTGTTTACACGCACAAACCCGGCTTTGATATATTCTTCTCCTTTTCTTCTTGAACAGATGCCGGCTTTTGACAAAAATTTTTGTAAACGCATTAAAGACATGGTTTTGTTAAAATCACAAATATTAAATTACAAATATCAAACCATTTCCAATGACCGAAATAAGGTTTTGGTCATTGAATATTGGAATTTGAGATTTATTTGGAATTTGGTGCCTGGAATTTGTGATTTTAGACACCAAACTCCAAGGCAGAGCCATCTATCTCTGACCCCCGCAATGCGGGACAACTAAGGACCAGAGGATCAGGTGTCTCAGGACCAATAAATTAAGATCTATAATCCGCATTAATCTTAACATAGTCCACCGAAAAATCGCAGGTAATCATGGACCCAAAACCCTGCCCCATGTTCAAATGAATGGCCACAGCAAATTCCGGTTTCTTGAGTACATTTGTGGCCTCAGCCTCAACGGCCTTGCCGCAACCCATACCGGATTTCACCATTTGCACATCATCAAAATAAAGATCAATCCGATCCGGATCTACATCAACGCCGGCCCTGCCGACAGCGCCGATAACCCTCCCCCAATTGGCGTCCTCACCGAAAAATGCTGTTTTGACCAGCGGGGAATGGGCAACCGCATCTGCGATTTTCCTGGCGTCAGAATCCGACGCTGCCCCCCGAACGATGATTTCAACCAGCTTTGTCACGCCTTCGCCGTCTCTGACCAACTGTTTGGCCAGATCCATACAGGTCTGGTCTAAAACCTTCTGAAAAATATCTTTATGGACGAGACTTTCAATAACTACGCCGGACAGACCGTTGGCCATCATCAGCACCGTATCATTGGTGCTGGTATCCCCATCAATTGTGATCCGGTTAAAAGACCGGTCTACCGCGTTGACCAAAGTCTCTTTTAAAACTTCCGGCGCTGCGTTTACATCGGTACAGACAAAACAGAGCATGGTCGCCATATCCGGCCGAATCATTCCAGCGCCTTTGGCTACACCGGTGACAACAAAAGTCTTTCCATCCACAACGCCTTGCCCGGAAACCATTTTGGGCAAAGTATCCGTGGTCATTATCGATCTGGCCAGATCGGGAATCCCCTCCGGTTGAAGTGATCCGACAAGGCGAGGAACGCCTGTCTTAATTTTATCCATGGGCAATAATTCTCCAATCACACCGGTTGATGCCACAAGCACCAGATCTTCTGAAATCCCGAGTTCAGATGCGGATAAACTTGCCATGGCTGCGGCATCACGGATTCCCTGTTTACCGGTACAACAATTTGCGTTACCGCTGTTGACAATAATCGCCTGGCTGATGCCTGTTTTTATTCTTTCTCTGTCAAGAATCACCGGTGCCGCCTTCACCCGGTTCCGGGTAAACACCCCGGCAACATTTGCCGGCACCTGGGAAAATATAAGACCGAGATCCTTTTTGTTTTTTTTCTTGATTCCAGACGCAATCCCCGCAGCTTTAAAACCGGGACACATGATAATTCCCATTGTTATTTTTCCTTATATATTCGGTGAGGGTATAAGGTTTTATATGCGTTTTATGCTTTTTCTACAAAAAATTTAAAGCCAATCACGATAACACGAGATATGGAACGCATGATATTTTATATTCTTTTTCGTGTTTTTATATTTTCATGCTTTCGTGATAATAAGATTTTTTTATCCGGTCCATCCAAGTTAGGGTTTAAGATTAAGATTTTATTTGACAGAATAGCGGAATATTGTCAATCTGCATTCTAAAACTTCAGGTGAGATAATACCTTCAAGAGATAAATTATGAATAGACAATACCCTCAATGTCCCGAATGTAAGAACCGGCTGGTGATTCAAAAATCGTGACGGCGTGTTTATCTGCGTTGCAGGTCATGTAACGCCGAGTATCCGCTCAGTAAATTCGCCGACGCGATGGACGATATTTTCGAACGCCAACTTGGGAATATACCCTGCAACAGGCTCTAATCCGAATTTCTTATGCCAAACTTCAAAATTACCATCGAATACGATGGCAGCGCTTATCACGGCTGGCAGCGCCAGGCCACGGATCGAACCATTCAGGGCGAAATTGAAAACGTACTGATGACCATGACGGGAAATCGTGTTGCCCTGACAGGATCCGGCAGGACGGATGCCGGCGTACATGCTTTCAACCAGGTGGCAAATTTTAGATGCGACACATCACTAAGTTCCGAGGTTTTTCAAAAAGGACTCAACAGTCTTTTACCGGAAGATATTGTCATAACGTCGTGCGAAGCGGTTCCGGAAAAGTTCCACGCCCGATATGATGTTAAAAGCAAAACGTATCATTACAGAATTTTTAATCGATCGCTCCCTGTTGCCATTTTCCGCCAGTATGCCTGGTATATCCGGAAAAAACTCGACCTCGATGCCATGCGAAGTGCACTTCGTTTTATTGTCGGCAGCCATGATTTCAAAGCATTTGAAGGATCGGGAAGTCCCAGGGCCAACAGCGTTCGCCGCGTTATGAATGCCGATCTTGTGAAAACGGATGATGGATATATCGTTTTAAAAATAGAAGGCGACGGATTTCTTAAATTTATGGTACGCAATATTGTGGGAACACTTGTGGATGTCGGTTTTGGAAAAATTACGCCCGATGACTTTAAGCGGATACTCGTTTCAAAGGATCGTAACCTCGCCGGGATTACTGCTCCGGCACACGGATTATTCCTGATGAACGTCAAATATTGATTCCCTCCATTCATACCACAGGCATAATGACTATGCCTGACCTGCTTCTTCCAGCAACGCTTTGGCAATAATTAGATCATAGGCATGGTTTGGGTCAAAGCCGCTTTTTCCGTCATACATGGACGAAGCCTTTTGAATCGCATCATACGGCACCCATCCGTGTTCCTCCCACAACTTTGGGTCGTCCGCACTCCAGAGGCGGAAACAGATATCATCGCCCCTGCGCAAAACATACATGCGAACCCGTTTGTTCTGTGGAAAGGGATAATAGTAAATACCCCGTTCATCTTTCATTTTTTTTATTCCCTATAAACATAAATGCTAAACCTCAATCAAACGAAAGTATATTTATTTCATTGTAAACCCATTCATATCAGCCTCCGGATCCGATTCCGGCATTTAATGGAGAGCGGAATGGATCATCTTTATTGAAAAGCGTGTACTGTTTGAGTGGTTTAAGGATCGTTAGAAAGAACAAACGAATGCCGAAATATTTCTTGAATAGACATTGTTTGTCTTAAGAAGAGATAGTTGTAATGTTATTGAATGTTGTTCTTTCTTTACGATCCTTTAATCACGAGTTTACACGCTTTGAGAATAAAGCATTATCCATGGAGCGATTGAACCCATAAAAACATCCCGGCCCCTGAATTATATTGATTTTAAATACTCTCGTACCATCAAAGCCGCACTGGCCCCCTCTCCTGCAGCACTTGCCACCTGTTTGGTGCTTTTGTCCCGCACATCGCCCGCAGCAAAGATTCCCGGCACACTTGTCTCTAAAATGTAAGGGTCGCGGTCATCAAAACCCGTCGGTCGCTTATCGCTGTGCATCAAATCATGACCGGTAACCAAAAAGCCCCATTGATCGAGCAACAGTCCACTGTCTTTAAGAAAGCCGGTATTGGGTGTCAGTCCGATGAAGATAAAAGCCCCATCAACTTGCAATTTGCTTTCAGATCCGGTCTGATTGTTTTTTAGGCCCAGTTCGGTAAGCTTGGAATGTTCACCTACAAATTCCTTTACTTCCGTATTCCAGCGCACTTCGATTTTGGGGTTGCCGTAGACACTCTCCTGAATGATTTTGGTGGCTTTAAATTGATTGCCACGTACCAGGATGGTTACGCGTTCGGCAAATTTGGTTAACAGCATACTTTCTTCTGCAGCGCTGTTTCCGCCACCGATCACCGCAACATGCTTGCCCTTGTAAAATGGACCGTCACAGGTGGCACAAAAATGCACACCGGCGCCCAGATACTCAGTCTCTCCGGGCACGTCAAGACGTTTATAGCGACTTCCGGTGGCAATCAGTAAGGCCCGAGCGCTATACGCCTGACCATCCCCGGTTTTCACACCATGATAATTATGGTGACGATGAATCTTCACAACTTCCTGGGCTTGCAAAAGTTCCACGCCAAAGCGTTCGGCTTGCCGTCGCAAACGCTGGGAGAATTCGATACCGGCCACGCCGTTGGGGAAACCGGGCATGTTGTCCAACTTTTCCGTACCGGCCGCCTGTCCCCCAAAAGCTGCTCGTTCAATAACCAGGGTGTCGATGTACTCGCGAGCCGTGTAAAGCGCGGCTGTGAGACCCGCCGGCCCGCCGCCCAGAACGATCAGATCATAATGGCTTCGGCTGGCCTTGGTCTTCAACTCCAGTTTTTTGGCAAGTTCGGCGTTGCTGGGCTCAACTAGAAAAGACCCGTCTGCAAAGACAATGGTAGGAATGATGCGCTTTCCCTTATTTGCGTTGATCACAAATTCTTCAGCGTCTTTATCTTCTTCAATATCGACCCAATTGTAGGGAATCTGGTGCTCACCCAGAAACTGTTTGCTCTGCCGGCAATCCGGGCACCAGTGGGCGCCATATACGGTAATATCAGATTTTGACATGCTATACCTCCTGTCTCACTTGGCGCAGTCTCTCAAGATTCAGAAGTTCCACTTCATTGGCGTTATAACAAAAATCAGATGGCTATGAATAGTCAAAAACGCATGCTGCCCCGCCAAGATTAACCGTCGTTTTTCACAATCGAACCCTCAGCCAGCTTAAGCGCTTCGTGATCCAGGGTCTGAAGCCTGTTGAGCCTGCTCTGATACTCAGCCTTTGCGGTCGGATCAGCCATGAGGTGTAGATTTGCCCGGGCAATGTGATACGCACCGCGGCCCGCCGCCCCAAGAAGTTCACAAACGACCTGCAAATCTGAAAGTAGATGCTTTTTGCAATATTTTGCGGTTTGTGCCACGCAACCGAGGGCCTTATGGGTCTGCTCCATGATCTTCATGGGACAGTCAATCGCCTGCCTGAGAACCGACGCGATTTCCTCTTGACTTGCACCGGATTTTCTGACGTGTGCAAGTCGAATGTAGATCTTTCCATCCTCATCACGAAGCATGTAAAGGGTTTTGCACAACGCCGACACTTGATCCAGCAGGTTTTCCCATGGAGAATTATCAGAAGATTTTAGATATCGACGCAGCTCTATACGAATAATTTTTTCAAGGAGGGCAAGACCGACTGCGCCTGCATGCGCGGCAGCCGCACCGCCTCCCGGGATGGGTTGCTCCGGACTGGAGAGGGCTGAAAGAAAAGAATTCTTCATTTTATTTGTGATCAATTTGAGTTTTAAACGTCTAATCCACCATAGGCGGATAAACCTCGTACAAAAGTGACCCGATACTTAGGATGTGTTGCACCGTTTTTTATACCATTTCAAATCGTTCGTAAATCCTAAAATATCGGGTCACGCTGCGATGTCAAGATTCATATCGCCTTTTGGGAAAATATATGGCGATGGGCCGCCTTCATCGAAATTCACTTGAATACGATCATTCCACGATCCACACCGTACAGCTCTTCGCATGGCTGACAAGTTTGCTGGATACGCTGCCGAACAATATTTCCTCGCTTCGAGATAACCCCTGTCTTCCGACCACGATGGTGCTGCAGCCCAATCGATTTTGTTCCTCCAAGATACATTCAGCAATGGAGGGACGATAACGAAGCACGATTCTCATGCCCAAGGCTTTCGGATCGAAACCGTCCTGAATAAGAATCTGCCGGTATTTTTCAAGTAAACTCTCAATTTTAAGTCGGTACTGCTGTAACCATTTATCTTGTTCCGACTGGGAGGTAAAATAGTCCTCCTCAGGAGGATTAATTACGTGCAGAAAAAAGACATAAAACCCCGCAAGACCGCCTATCATCTGAGAAACGTAAGATACCGCCCTGCGAGAGTTTTCGGATGTATCAACAGCAAGCAAAATTTTTTTGTTGTATTGATAAGTCGTATTGTTCATCAGTTATCCTTTCCTTAAAATCTATCTCGGAGAATTTACCCCTTGATCTGGTAGTGTCAGGCTTCAGGAGATGTTTCATTCGATCCGACAAATGTACGGTAGTCGTCGAGATCTTCCAATAATTGATCGGTGGTTTCGTAAAACCGGTTGGCGCCTTTGGAGAAATGCAGCAAAATTCGATTAAGGCGCTCAGGGATATATGAGTAAATTTTTCTCAGATTGGCAATGCGATTGTGGAAAACGATATTTTCATCGTCTGCCTGGATTCGATGCAGGGCCGGATGTTTTTCCCGGATGAGATTCGGCATAATAACATCGCCTTTGCCGACGATAAAAATCAAAATATTGCCCAGGCCGAAAAGATCATAGCTGTAAATGTTCTCTCTCTGGTGATAATTGAAATCATAGTCGATCCATCGGTAATGGCCGCTTTCCCGGTCGACGATAATGTGATCCCTTCTGATGTCTCCGTGCTTTTCTTCATGATCATGTATAAAACGAATCGCCCGGATGCACTCGATAAAGCGCTCCATAATAGCCGGGAACCGCAGGTTAAAATAGGTTTCATGGTCCAACTGGATGTCTTCCACCATTATCGAAAGCGGTTTGCCATAAATAAAGTCAAGCACCCGCACAATGTTTCCCTTCTCATCGGTTGTCCCGTAACCGGTCATGAAATTTTGATGGTTGCGAACAAGTTTCAGAATCCGTGCCTCTTTTTTAGGGCTGCGAAAACATTCGAACTCAATATCTCCGATACGGGAGGTAAACCGTTCATGAAAGACAAGCTTGAGAATTTTACGGCTTCCGTCCTGAAGGTCAAAAGCGCGCTTGACCCAGAACTTTTCTTCATCGTCAAGCCCGAAACGACCCTCCTTGGCATTATGCCGGATGAGATAAGTCTTTTCGTCAAGCAAAACGACGTCGTCATAGCCCACTCGAAAAAAATCGGTGGTGTCCGTATGAATTTTAACCGCACGTAGATCGGGAATGTTCGGGAACCAGCGCTGGATCATCCGGCGAACAGAATCCTGATCCAAAATCGCATTCATGGTTGACAGGGACTCCCTTGTTGAGGTGATTAAATATTTTATCGAAATTTTTATTTCTCGATCCAAACATTGGATCAAAGCGTCTGATTGAAATATTTGCAATAACAGTGCCAGATGATAAAAATATCATATTCGTAATATTATCAAATAACTTTATCAACTAAGCGGCAGATGGAGACCTTTAAAGATGTCGGAAAAGTTTACACGTTGCTCGATGTTTTTCTATTTTGAAGATATTTCGAAAACCCGCCGATGCCGGCACATTAAGAAACACACATGGGGAGGATACCATGAAACGAAACAACATATTCGTCATCCTGGCAGTTTTGACAGTTTGGGATTTAAGGCCTATTTTTCATCTTTTGGATCTGCTCATTGTAATAGGCAATAACCTCCCTGCGGTTCAACATCCCGATGAGGATGCCATGATCATCGTCGCTGACCACAGGAAGGCTGTCGATATTTTTAATAGTAAACTTTTGCAAAACGGCATTCAGGTCTTCTGAAGGTGTTGTTAATATTATATCAAAGGTGGCGACATCATTCATCACCACAAGATTTCCGATCCCCCGGGAAAAGAGTACGGCTCGAATATCCGTACTTGAAAATATCCCCACCAGTCTTTTAAACTGATCCACCACCGGGAAATAATGCTGCTTTGTCTCAGGAAAAAATTTCCTGAAATCCCGAAAAGTCATGTCCCGGGGAATTACTTCCACCCTTTTCACCAGATGCATCAGGTCCTTCACCCGAATCGCTTGCAAAATATCCACAAAAAAATCACCTGTATGGGCTGGAGAATCGACCTTGCTTTTAACCTGCTTTTCATAGATGGTCCATCTGCGCGATGCTAGATAAGATATGGAACATACCAGAAGACTCGGCAGAAGCAGGTGATACGAGTTTGTCATTTCGCTGACAAAAATAATGGTTGAAATCGGTGTGTTTGAAACCGCCGTAAAAAAACCCGCCATTCCCACAATAACAAATGCACCGGGCTCGGTAACAATACCCGGCATGATTTGATGGAATATCTTCCCTACAACACCGCCCATGGCGCCCCCGATGACAACGGATGGGCCGAATACGCCTCCGCTGCCACCGGATCCGATAGAAAATGATGTTGTAAATATTTTTCCAATAGCAAGAAAAAACAAAAATGGAATCGTCAGTTCATTGTATATGGCTTTTTGTACAAAACCGTATCCAAAGGCCAGGGTCTGGGGTAAGAAAAAACCAACAATACCGGTGCACAGCCCTCCAATGGCAGGTTTCAAGTGGTTGGGAATTTTGATGGCCTTAGAAATCCTGATGACGCCATAAAACGATTTGATGTAAAAAACACCGATGCACACAAGAACCAGGGAAAGTACTATATAAGGTCCCAATTCCAAGGGGTTTCGAAAAATAAAATCCGGTGATTCAAACAAAGATCCCCATCCGTATACCAGGCAAAACAGGCAATAGGCGACCACCGAAGAGATTCCCGCAGGGATAATCACTTCGGGCTCAAACTCCGGATCACGGTACAGTACTTCAGCGGCAAAAAGTGCGCCGGCCAGGGGCGCGCGAAATATACTGCCCACTCCTGCCCCGACCCCTGCAGCCATCATTATCCTCCGCTCCCGGTCGGACAGTTTTAATGTTGTTGCCAGAAATGACCCAAAACCCGCCCCGATTTGAGCGATGGGACCTTCACGTCCCCCTGAACCGCCGGTTGTCAGTGTTAGGGCGGAAGCAATGGTCTTGATAATCGGAACCCTGCCACGTATGAAACCGCCTTTTCTATGATACGCGTCGATGGCGGCGTCCGTGCCGTGGCCTTCGGCTTCGGGTGCATAGGTATACACCAGCCATCCGCTCAGAAGGCCACCAAATGCTGGGAGAAATAAAAGAATGAAGGGATTAAACGGCGTGCTCGTGGGCGGCATGAGATGATGCTCACCTGCCGGTGCCGGAGGTCGGTAACCCGCAATAAAATCCATAAAATAATGTGCACCGAGACGGCACAGGTAATGAAAAACGACGGAGCCCAGCCCCGCGATAACACCGATGAGTATAAAGTATAAGGTCCACTTACCGGCAAGGGCAATATTGACGGACGGTTCTTTTTCGACAATGGAACCAACAATCTTTTTGAAACGGCTTAAAAATGCCACAGGTCAGCTCGCCCCAACCACACGTTGAATGCCTCAATGGTTAACTTCAATCCGATTCTAATCGCTACGCGCTTTAAGATCTTCTACGCCTTTCAAAACAATATTGAAAAGTTCAGGTATGTCGTTTTCTTCCAGACAAGAAAAAGCGATTCTCAAATCCTTATCTCCTATGGAGATAAGCCCTACACCATACTTTTCAAGGAGGTGGAGCCGGAGTGTCTCAGCGTTTACGGTTTTTAACCGGATACACATAAAATAACCGGAATTAAAAGGATAAACATCCCAAGCGTCTTTATATTTGGAATCTGAAAGTACTTTTTTAACACACCTGGCCCTGTTTTGAAGTATTTTGAACTTCTCTTCTTTTTCTTCTGTAAATCTATCTCCCTGCATGGACTTTAATACAATGGTCTGGCCCAGGTGGGAAGCATTTGAAATTGATCCTCTGATGCTTCCGGCCGTCTTTTTTTCCAGTGCATCATATACCGGCATAGGATCTCCTTTGATTGGACATCCGTAAGTGATAAACCCGACTCTCAACCCCCATACAAAGTTCTCCTTTGTGGCGCCATCTAATTTAACCGCAAGCAGTCTGGGGTGCCGATCACAAAGATTTGCGAAAAGGGACTCTTTCTGTATCTGATCTTCATAGAAAAGCCCAAAATAGGCGTCATCGGTAACGGCAATGATATTTGTACCCGCATCGGCGGTGGAAGTAAGGATTTCGACGATGTGCTTCCCTTCTTCAACGGTTACCGAATATCCGGTAGGATTATTGGGAAAATTTAGCAGCACAGTGATTTTGTCATGTTTTTCAGCTTCGCCCCTGATGATTTCCTCAAAAGCCGTGAGATTAAATTTTCCGTCTGTAGAAAATAAAGGAAAATGGCGGAGGACCGCTCCTTTTTTTACATTTAAGATCATGTTATAGTTTCCCCACATCATATCGGGTAAAACAATCACATCACCCGGGTCTAACCATATATCCGCAAACATGCTTATGGCATGCGTAATACCACAGGTCGTCACAGGGAGACTGATGATTTTTCCGGAAAGTGAAGGGTTTTTCATAAATAAGGAATCCTGCCAAGCCTTTCTTAGTGCTGGAATACCAAAAGATGGTGCGTAGGTTATCGATGCTTTTGGCTGGATACTATAAATCGAATCCATCACAGAAGGGAAATGCATGGTTCCGCCCTTCTCCGTGGCAATACCGATGGTCGCATTTAACTTATACGCTTTTTCCTTGGCTTCAGCGCTTTGACTCAAAATCCCCTTGGGAAAAAATAGGTTCTTTCCCATATCAGACAGCATTTCCATAAGATGTGGATTGCCGCGTTCGATGATCTGGTTGAGGGTTTGAGCAATAGGATTCATGAATTTAACCTCCTTCGGCAGATAGTAAATTGAAATCGATTTTTTACAGCGTCATCCTAAATACAACCCAGGCTTTCTGCGACAGTAAAATTGTATGTGTAAATCGAGAAGCGATGTGTTTTGCAATATCATTAAGTATTGCTATAAAATGCTGTTCGAAGCCTAAGTTATTGATAAACTCTATCGTGCAGATATGAATGATGTCAAGTGAAAAGAGCTTGAAAAATCGGGGGGATGAGAACTAAACACGGGCATGGGCCGTAATTTTACAAAGATTAAAACCCCGCTCCCTGAAAGAGCGGGGTTCATTTGTGGATTGAAAGCAACATTACCTGTTTCCTCTCTTGGACGCTTTGAGCGGATTAAGTTTTCCATTTGATTTAGAGGAGGTTCTGGTAACATGTGAAGCAAAATTGCAGTCCCCGGTTTTCCATTTTATCGAAGGATCAGGACATGCCGTGCAGTACCATTTGGATGAAAACTCAGTGCTTCGATTGCAACCATTACACTGCTCTACAACCTCGTGGCAAATTCCGCCATTATAGGAACACCCCTTTGGCGTCATAAAAGGGCACTCAAAACCTTTTCTAA
>JBFESJ010000035.1:0-20460 GCA_041548585.1 Desulfobacterales bacterium
CCTTCATACTGCTTGATAGCCGCTGGATTGGCCAGATGGGCAGATGAATATCCTGCATCCATGAGGCCGTCCACGAGCCAATACCAGTTGTAGGTGGACTCAACCACAAAACCTTTGATTTGATCCCGGAAAGGGTCTAATGTTTGTAAGATGTGTTCAAGATGATTCGGAACTCTCTTTTTGAACACCCGATTGAACTCTTTGTCCATAATACCAATGTAAGTATTTCTTGAATGAAGATCTAATCCCGCATATAGTTCCATTGAGCACCTCCTTTTGTTAAAGGGTTGTTATTTGCGTTAACCACCTATAACAAATCGCATCCTTTCTTGCGATTGAGAGGTGCCTTTTAGATGATTATCAAGATATCTCTAAGTCTAAACGATGATAAATATTTTTGATACTCAAGATGATATTGGAATATTTTATTTTATATGAAAAATCTACATCTTGATCACAAGATTCATTACATTTTCATCTAATATGTAACTGGAGCAAGGTAGGTTATATGAGCGAATCTTATCAAGATATTGGAAAGGGTGCGTTAATTATTTTAGTAATTTTTTTGGGATGCTTAGTTTTTGTATTTCTTATCCCAATAAAAGGTACAGGCTATGCCTCAGGCTTTTTTTTCATGATGTTTTTGTATATTTTGAAATTTGCTGCGTTTATAGGAATAATAGTTACATTTTTTATGTTGATAGTAGGAATTCCAGTAAGGCTTGTTAAAAAATATAGGAACTCAAAAAAAGCATATTAAAAAGTTCTTGTACTGTAACACGATCCCAAATAATTTTTCAGTTCCGTTTTCAAATATGAGGCATAAAAAATGACTTTTATGAGAGAAATATTTGCCACCGGCGCCGATGAGGAAGCTAGGTTTATGCTCGGTTGTTTAAGTGGTAGTGAAACAGAAAAAGGTTCTTTCCCTATTCGTTCCATCTATAAGGATCAATATCAGCTACAGCCTATCGTTATTCCTTTACAAAAAAATACAGGCATTCGAACTGAAACAATTAAGTGTAAAAAGTGCGGGAAGGAAATAGTACTGCAAATTAAATCGGAATGGCCGGAATCTAAATCATTTACAAAAAGAATTGGCTGCCTAACTATGGTGCTTCCAATAGTAATTTTTTTTCTTGCTCATCCAGCCAAAGAATATGAAATTAATTTTTTGATAGTTATGAGTGTTTTTTTTATGCTTGGTTTTTGTACTTTGTTATTCGGGTTTGTAAAGGAAGCTTACCTTCCATCAAAAGAAATCAATAAAGAAGAGGATCTAAAACACAAGATATACATTTCTGATTCATCATATACAACGTATGATTCTTGGGAAAAAAGTCGCGATCCGTTAGAACAATTAAGGATGAAAGGAAGAATGCACCACGAATTATACAAACCCTAAACAGTGCTAACGCCAACTACCTTCGATTACCGATATCTGCAATTTATATGGAATCGGAAAAGCAATGGCCAATGTTGTGATATCGAATCCATCAGAACTGATCTGACAGATAATATTTCGACTCGTTTATGTGATTTTAAAAAGCCATTTTTTTTCTGGAATGGCGAAACCGACCTGGCTTACCAGGAATGGCGACACGCAACCTCCTGCCAAATTCTGCGATAACTTTCCGGTTTCTATGACACCCATATTACAGAAAAAGTGTGTAAATATTTTCACAATATGTAGATGAATTGTTTTATCAATTCGGTATAAATATCTAACTTTATAGTAAATTAAGTATTATTAAACTATTGTGGCCCAACTTTTGCAGATAATTGTTAACAAGGTTTCAAAGCCCTGCTTGATGAAAGTTAAAAGGTATTCTTATTATTTTTAAAAAGGAGGAATACGATGCCCGATATGATATCTGTTAAAATTGAGGACACCAACATAGAAGTTTTGGCAATGATAGTCAAAGCAGCATCTCGAAAATTTGACTGTTCGATGGATATCGACTTTCAAAATGGAAACCGAAAAGCAGAATTCATTGGTGATGAGATTTTCAAGCCTTTAATTGCAGAAGAAGTCGAATGTATTTTTGCAAAGAAGGAAAAATGTTAAAGTGAGGCATTACTGTTTTAAAATGAAAGTCCGAGCAAATAATATCAATAGTGATTTGGCTCCTTCTTGGGTAAACCCTATTCTATCATGGGGGCATGTTGTTCGAAAAAGACAAAAGTGGATCTTTGGGCCAACCTACCAGACACATATTCTTGATGAGGCTATTATGGCTGTTGTGTTTGGGTACAACGCTCCGTTGTTGGAAAAAGTTCTGAAAGTATCGTTGCCGTCGGAAATTGATGATGTGCTATCACTTTTTTCACGCAAAATATTTGTAGAAACAAGTGCGAACGGAAACATTATTATTTATAATTGAAGAGTTAACAATAGCTGAGCTTAGTTTGATAACTTAATAGGGGATTAAAGACCCTGCTTGATGGAAGTTAAAAGATATTCTTATTATTTTAAAAAAGGAAGACTTCGATAGATGACCGGCGTAGTCACCAAAAAACACATCTTTTTAATTGCAATGGAGTTCGGCTGGCGCAAGGCGCTTAGGGTGCTTGTCAGCCGAAAGCCCGTAGCATTGAAGGTGTTGATGGTGGAGGGATAGTAGATGAAGATCGAGATTTTCCTGACTGCTTCTTACTCACCAATAGCAATGGCCTCGCCTTTTTATTATTCCTACTTTTGATTTCTGCTATAGAGCAGAAATCCGACCATGCGAAAATATCTTCTGTCCCAAAGGTGTATCTGAAAAAGGAGCAAAGTGCAGATCACTAATGGTGAGCACAGGAATTTCGAACGTTTTAAAACTTGCACTATCTCCAAGGTATTCATTGCGAACGATACACGAAATATGAAAACGATATCTTCAAAACGATCGTGTCTTGATATTTACAGTTCGAGTTTGATATCCATTAGTTTTGATGAATTTCATTTCTGGCCAGAGATCAAAGGTTTTGACAAGCCTGATTTTTATAAGATAGTCTCAATATATCTGAAATGACATTAAGCTGAGATTAGGCAATAAATTAAATTTCTAATACTCAGAATCCACAGTTTCCATTTTTGTCTTCACCGTATAAGAGACTGAAGCAGCTAAAGTAAGCGACATGCCACAATAGAAGGAGAGTGAAAATGCCAAAAAAACAAATTCTTTTCATCAGCTGGCAGGGGGCAATGGGACATGTTACAAGGGATCTGGCCATAGTCAATGAGTTTCATCGAATAGCTCCAGACGTGGATGTTTCCTGGGTCGCTCATCCGCTGGGTGGAAAACTGATTCAGGAAGCCGGTGAGAAACTCCTGCCGGAGTCGGAACAGGTGGGAGATTACAATTTGGTGTTAGCCCAGGCTACGGAAAAGTTTGGGTTAAATCTGCTAAAATATGTGCAGAGGTACCAGGAATCCAGTAAAAAGAATGCCCAACTTGTCAATCAGTTACTGCAGAAATACGAATTTGATCTGATTGTCGGTGATGAAATCTATGAAACTCTTGTTGCATTTGCTGAAGGGAAGATACAGTTGAATTGTCCGGTAATAATGATTGAAGACTTTATCGGTATACAGTCGATGGATGGAAACTTGATCATGAGAATGGGAGCGTATTTAAAGAATCGCAAGTTGGTCAAAGCCACAGAAAAAACCAGCTCCACGATAACACATCTTTTTGTCGGCGAATTTGAAGATATAGCGGACAGACGGTATGACTTTTTTCTGCCCAATTGCCGCGATTTTGCCCGGAAATTTTATCGATTTCTACCACATATTGTTCGCTTTGATCCGGCTCAATACAGGGATAAGACCAAAATCAGGACAAAACTGGGCTATGGGAATGAACCGCTTGTGATTTGTGCTACCGGAGGAACGGGAGTTGGCAGAGAATTGCTCGAACTGTGCGGGAAAGCCTACCCTCTGTTGAAAAAAGAAATTCCCGATTTACACATGGTTTGCGTTTGTGGCGAATTGCTTGGATTGGATCCTCCAAAACTTTCTCCGGAAGTTGAACTGCATAGATTTATTCCTAATATTTACGAACATTACGCGGCATGCGATTTAGCAGTGGTGGTTGGTGGTGGTACCACTACCATTGAGCTGACCGCCCTTGGTAAACCGTTCATCTTTTTCCCGCTGGAAAATCAATTTGACCAGCAGATTTACGTCTCCGAACGTATTGCCCGACACAAAGCAGGGATACGCATGGAATATCACCAAACGACGCCGGAGATGTTGACACAAGCGATACTTAAAAACATCGGCAGAAAGATGGAAGACAAATCCATTCCCTTTGATGGTGCGAAAAAAGCTGCTGAAATTATAAGTGAACATTTGAGCAGGAATCAATAAGTAATTAAATAACCGAGGAATATTAAGGTTAAGGCTGAGGAGGGTGTCATACATTTCAGGGACCGCTGATAATACTTTTACACTGGATTCCGGCCTTTTATAAAATCGCGATATTTCCAACATGTATGACGAATGGGCTCGGGTCGCAGCATATATGTCGAATGGGTCGGGCCGCGGGAACAATTTGATATAATAAATAAAGCATCTAAAACTTCCTTCAAATAAAGCTTTAGAAGGGCATTTTGGGGGTCTAAAACACACGTTTAAGAAGAAAAAACTTGGCTTTTGAGCAAAGGGGCGCAAGGTTAAGCGGAGCGGTTGGTCTGAAGAGATAATTCCACAGATTGAGATGGTGGCAAGCCTTGAACTAGAGTAATGATAATTTGGAGGTGAAACATGACTCCTGATGAACTTCGAGCGATAATGGCCTATCTCAGGGAGAGGGTGCTCCTGGGACCCAAGGAGACCGAGAGCCCGGTCGTCATCACCTTTATTGCACCGACGGAAGAAGAGATGATTGGTTCGGGACTGAATGCTGAAGGCGTGAAACGGATGCTCAACGTCCCATGGTGGGAGGAGATGGTAGCGGACATCATAGAAACGCCGGATTTTTGTCCCGTGGTCGGTCAGCCAGTCTCAGTTGCGAGAACTGCTTTCGGCGCATGGCCTCCGGCATGTTACCGAAGGCTACTTCACGATTACATGCAAATCCATGGGCGGTATGGCGCATGAGCTCGGCTTTCATTTTGAGCCAAGATCCGGAGATTTTCTTTACAAGTTGGAATTCTTTCAAAGATCGTATTCAGATCAAAAAAAATCATACCAAGAATTCCAGCACCATTTTGAGGTCGTATTCGGAAAGCCGAATTTCATACAACCCGGGAACGAAGGCTTTGATTCATGCACCTGGAATCTTTGGGACGTTGAAATTGTACATTATGTTTTTGACCGTTTTGGCCCGGAAGAGCATATGCGAATTAGAAGAAAAAAATGAAATACACGGAACCTCAACTTGTAAAATCCGCCCTTGTCACCATCGATACCCAATGCGATTTTACACTGCCCGGCGGTGTCGCGGAGATTCCGGGAACGTATGATATCGTTCCGAATATGAAGTCTTTGCTGACGGCGTATCGGCAGCGTGATCTTCCAATTGTCCATATTGTCAGGCTCTACATGCCGGACGCTTCGAATGTTGATTTGTGCCGCAAGAGTATGGTTGAGGATGGCACGTGCATCGTTTCACCGGATACCGTTGGTGCTGAACTGGTTGCAGATTTAAAGCCGAATCCCGATGTCAGACTGGATGCGGATCTCCTCTTAAAAGGAGAAATCCAGGATTGGGGAAAAAAGGAATTCATTATTTACAAACCGCGCTGGGGGGCATTTTACAGGACCCCGCTTGACCAGCACTTGAAAATTTTGGGAGTGAATACTTTGGTCATTTGCGGGTGCAACTTTCCGAACTGTCCGCGAACAACGGTCTACGAGGCCAGTGAAAGGGATTACAAAGTTGTTCTGGTGGAAGATGCAGTTTCCGGGATTTATGAAAAAGGAAAAGCAGAATTGCGCAATATCGGTGTTCGTATTTGGTCAACTCAAAAGGTGCTCAAGGATGTGGGAGGCAAAACTTGAGGGGCTGTTGCCCGAATGAAAAGTGATTTGGGCAAGAGCCATTAAATCATTGATGAATCCATTAAATCTACACCGAAGCTGAAATTCCCGGCTTTGCTATGTTGCTAAATGAGTGCATGTTTTCACCGAGCACTTGTCCCGCATAAAGCGGGGTTCGCTTCGCTCATTCGAAGTACAGAAAACGCAGGGGTTGTTTTTTTCTTTTGCCGACCTCTCAACGGCAAAAGAAAAGTATCTTTTCATTTCGTTCTCTGCGGCTTTGCGGTGAATAATTTTTTATGAGGTCCCTTTTAATGCTGCTGCTGATCTGAACGTTAAGTTTAGAAAATATGACCCATTTCATAAATACACGCTCTCTTTCGATCTTCTTCAGTTTGCTGGCGATGTTGTTTCCATTTATATGCAGTATTATTGGATTTTATGATTCTCCGGTAAACGGCGGATGTATGACCGGTCTCAATTCGCTTTACCCGATTCTTGTAACGGCTGGGATCTCGGGTCTATTGTCTTTGGCTGGATTATTGTTCGGTATTATCACATACCATCGCATCCCATCACCGAAACCTGGATTTCGAAAAGTTGAGTTGTTTTTGGTCAGCACGCCGCTTCTTTTGCTACTGATTTTAATCGTTATCTTTATCGTGGTATTTTAGAGAAGGAATCGGGTCAAATTAATCATTGCGTTAAACCATTCGCAATTGTTAAATGCTCAAAGAGGAAAAAGATATGGATTATTCAATGTCTCCAATTTTTGAGGAAGATCGTGAGTCAATAATAGATATATTCAATTACTACGTTGAAAATTCTTTTGCGGCATATCCCGAGACCAAACTCTCTTACGAGGCGTTTGATATGTTTTTACAAATGGCTCAGGGGTATCCCACGGCAGCGGTAAGAGATAACCATGGGAACCTCATTGGTTTCGGTTTGCTTCGCTCATATAATCCCATGCCAACCTTCTCACAAACAGCAGAGATAACCTATTTCATTCGTCCGGAGCATACCGGAAAAGGTATCGGGAAAAAACTGCTCAGCCGCCTCGAACAAGAAGGAAAGAGAAAGGGCATAACCAATATTTTGGCCAATATATCTTCCCTGAATCCGAAAAGCATTAATTTTCATAAAAAGAATGGTTTTATCGAATGCGGACGCTTCAAAAGTGTGGGCCGGAAAAAGGGGCGGTCATTCGATACAATTTGGATGCAGAAGATACTATAACAAGGGCGGAATGGAAACCGGGATAAACCTTTCGCTTACTTGTCCGCCTATGCTGTGTGGCGGATTAGATACCGAAGGTTTACCTTCGGGAGTTTCATAAAATCGTTACACGATTTTATTTCCGCTGCTTACATATAGATTTTAAGAAAAAACATTATAAATAGGGAGGAAAAACCCATGCCTGAGTTTCAGAATGTAACGGTCATAAAGAAAGCAAATGTCTATTTCAATGGAAATGTCACGAGCCGCTCTGTTGTTTTTCCGGACGGATCCAAAAAGACGCTGGGGTTCATGCTTCCAGGGGAGTACGAATTCAACACCGCTGACAAGGAGATCATGGAGATTATGAGTGGTGATCTTGAAGTGTTGCTGTCAGACAAAGACGAATGGATAACGGTTAAAGGCGGGGAGGCCTTTGAAGTGCCTGCCAATTCCAAATTCGGTCTTAAGGTTAAAACACCTACGGACTACTGTTGTTCTTTCGTTAAATGAACCTGGAGCGAACATCACAAAAGGAATGGGGTCAAACTTGATGATGGATCTAAACCTTAGGTATAACTTTATATTGGATGCTGACCGACGTTTCGCTGGCTCTGAAACGTTTTTCGATAAATCTAAGGCTCGTTTCAAATTCACAACTCAATCAAGCCCAATAGTTTTAGACTTTAAGCACATAGCGAGGCAGCAACTTGGCCACCAGGTCGCATAGGTTGAGCTCCAATGATTTGAGAACAACTTGCCTCCCCCGGTAAAGGTAAGGGATTTCCCGCGGGTTGGAGAGCACTTTTTTGCCCCGATCGTTGAGCAGATCTACCTCAAAGTATCTCTGGTTGTTATGTTCGAAGACCTGGCAAACATTCAGCAGGTCTGGGAAGGTATATCCCGCCCCGTGGGGGATGATGTTGACTTGCTTCAACCTGTTGATCACGCCCAGCCTCTGTGATCGCCTCGTAAATCCCAGAGACTCGATTTCAGCATCGTTAAGATTGGGTTTACCTTTCACCAGATACGCCGGCAGATCCGCTCGCAATACCAAGGGTAAGATGCATTCCGGGTCCTTTTCAGGTAACAGGTGACAGCCCAGAAGAATCTCGTTCATGTTCGCCAACCCCTGGTGCATCTCGTTAGATATAGGCTGGAACTCTCCGAAGAGCGCTTCGGCAGCCAAGATCCGCTTTCGTTTGGAAAATTCTTCCGCATAACAGTTAAATTCGTAGTATTCCCTGGCATGGGAGCCGGTTAAAATAAAGAGCGAGCCGAAGGGCGTGTCGAGCCTTTCCGCCATATCCGCCAACAGCCGGCTATGGTCATAATAAAGCCCGAACCCCATAAGGTTGTCCCCTTTAAGTTCACGGGCCGAAGAATGGATGATAAAGGCATACTCGGAGAATTTGATCTCACCCAAAGGCTTAACCCAAAAAAGGTCGATGAAGTGGTTGGAAAGATGAAAGTCCCACTGGACGTCAATTCCGTCGATCTGATCTTTGCGATTCTTTAATATATCGAGCTTATAGACCAACTCCGAAATGTCGGGTAATCGATCTAATCCTCCCACCAGCATTCCGCAAGTATTGGGTTTTACGTTAAGAATGACCAACTCCTTGTTCCCATCCCCCCAGCTGATCTTACCCCCGTAGCCAAATCCGCTCTGCCACCGGGCAGCATTCCGAGTAATGGTCATGTCAGGAGTGGAAATAAATGTGGCATCCGGCTTTAGTCCAAATTGTTCTTGAACCCAGTGTATTTTAGCCAACCCGTACTTCATATTGGCCCGGCAAAGATGGGTTCCTCCATCGTTCAAACCGGTGGAGAATATGTGAGATTCAGCCCGGGCCAACAGATCATTTTTATTTTCCATTTTCTACTCCCCGTGAAACTTTGGAAACGGTTGTAACATGTTGACGGTTCTAAGGTTTTGCCGTCAATCTCCAGTCATTTAAATTTGAGTTCCCCGCTGCCAGTTGGAGAAAAGAAAAAGTACCGCATAACTTAGATGCCACACGCGGGACGGGGCCACGGAATAGGAATTTTAGCCTTTTGCATATATTTTAAAACAGCAAAAAATGTACCATGATGGCAATTTGTAAAATTGTATGCTTTTACAGACAGTTACCAGATGAAACTCTCATGAATAGATTTCAGGTGTGTCAATAAATTTTTCAATGTGTAAACATAATAGAAAAGAAGAGCTTTGAAATCTTGCCAAGTGAAGAAATAATTTCTTCGGTTATTCCGTCACTGAAATACGCCTGTTTTGGGTCTTCGCTTAGGTTGTCAAAAGGCAAGACTGCGGTTTTCGGGCAGTTCAGCATTCTTGGTTCTAATCACCTCCCTAATGGTTCAGGAACCATGGGAACGGGGTCGTGCGCGAGAAAGAGAGCTTGGGCCTAACCCATTGGTTTTGAAAGAAATCAGGTTGAAATTCGCGGGTGCAGGAGATTCAGGTTGGCAAATATTAATTTATAATATAATAAGATATGAAGGGTCAAGATTTTAAACAACAGAAGTTAACTTTATACGCAATTTGTTATACGAGATGAACTTTCTAGCACATTTGGTACTTTCCCCAAAGGAGACAGATTTTATATCCGGCAACATCGCTGCGGATTTTCTTAAAGGCCCTGACAGAAAACTATTCTCGAGAGGTGTCCGAAACGGTATTTCGATGCATCAATTTGTGGATCAATTTACCGATACCCATGCGTTGGTAAAAACGAGCAAAGACAGAGTAAAGAACCATTTCCGTTTGCTTTCCGGAGTTTTGGTAGATGTATTTTATGACCATTTTCTTGCCAAAGATTTCGAGCATTTTGCGAACATTTCTCTTGAAGAATTCTGTGAATATATTTACGAAACCTTAGAAAAAAACATATCCGAATTGCCGCCAAGGTTACAACAGTTTGTTCCCGAAATGATTCGTGAAAATATATTATTTTCTTACCGAAAGTTAGCGGGAATTCAGACAGCTTTAACCAGAATTAATATAAGAATCAAAAAGAAATTCTCTGTGGGATTGGCAATGGCAATCTTAAGCGACATATATGAATTTCTTGAAAACGACTTTAGAAAATATTTTCCTTGCTTGATCAACGTTACGCAAAGCTATAGAAAAGATTACGGAACATTTCTATTGCCTGCTCTTATCAAAAAGGGGGAATGGGCGAGCCCATTTACATACAACCTTTAGCGTTCGGCAGGATAAGAAGACGAAGAAATACATCCGGACAGCAATTGCTGCGTTGATTATTGTATTCGGTGTCTGCCATGCCCAAACAAGGGGCGTGAAGGTCGTCTCCATTAAGGATTCCACAGGCCATCGAACAACCGATTCGATCTATTAAAGAAGTAATGGCCTCAGTGACTTGGCGACAGAACGGCGGAAAATATCGGGTATACGTTATCATCCCCCAATTGCTCACATTGACAGTAAAAATGTTTTGGTCTATACCTATCCTAATTTTTGAGATAGGTTATAGTAGTATTTCCCCCTATCGGGGGTGCAGCCCATCTTGTTCACATTGGGCATACAATAATTACAACGAAGTAATCATATGCTTTTGTTAACACTTAATTAAGTTATGCATAGGAGACATTATGAGTATTGTAAAAATCATGCCGTGTCTGGATATGAAAGAGGGTCGAGTCGTAAAAGGGATACATTTTGTTGATCTCAAAGATGCAGGTGATCCTGTTGAAAATGCCGCGTTTTATCAACAGGAAGGTGCCGATGAACTGGCCATGTTGGATATTGCGGCAACCTTGGAAAACCGAAAAACGAGACTCGAGTGGGTCAAGAATGTCTCCGCAGTGATCGACATGCCGTTAACCGTCGGCGGCGGTATTTCTACTTTGGAAGACATCGAAATGGTTCTTGAAGCCGGTGCCGACAAAGTCTCTATGAACAGTGCTGCAGTCAAAGACCCGGATCTGGTAAAACGGGCAGCCGCACAATTTGGTGCCGACAAAGTGACCGTGGCCGTCGATGCCAGAAGGAACAAGGAGATGCCTTCCGGGTTCGAACTGGTTGTCTCAGGGGGTACAAAACCTGTGGGTCAGGATGCCATAGCCTGGGCAAAGCAATGCCAGGAACTCGGGGCAGGTGCAATCCTGCCGACAAGCATGGATGGAGATGGCACACAAGCCGGATATGATTTGGAATTCACAAGGGCTATTTCTGATGCAGTGGACGTACCTGTAATTGCTTCGGGCGGGGCGGGCAATCTGGAGCATTTCTATGAGGGTGTTGTTCAGGGCGGCGCTCAGATTTTACTCGCAGCATCGGTGTTTCACTATCGCATTTTGGGTATTCGACAGGTAAAGGAATTTCTCAGGGACAAAGGTCTGCAGGTCATTTTGTGAGATGTCTTTAAATATAACCTCAATGGAGCGCAAACAAACTCTTCAAGAAAAATGATGCAATACAGCTTTAACAAAATACTGGATATACCCTTTGATGACGCTGTAAAAAAGGTTGTGGATGAACTGAAGAAAGAGGGCTTTGGGGTTCTTACGGATATTGATGTTCAAATGACGTTGAAGAAGAAACTGGATGTCGATTTCAGGAAGTACAGAATACTGGGGGCATGCAACCCTAACTTTGCTTACAAAGCCCTTCAAGCAGAGCGCAGAATAGGAACGATGTTGCCCTGCAATGTGATCGTCCAAGAGACAGAACAGGGGGAAATAGAGGTTTCCGCGATCGATCCCATCGCTTCAATGCAGGCCATCGAGAATCCGGGTTTACGGGATATCGCCGATCAGGTCCAGGCCAAGCTAAAAAAAGTCGTCGAACGTCTGTAACATAACGAAAAGATGCAACACGTGAAACTTCATTCGTGGGAACACAGCCATACGTTCGGTCAAGACCAAAAACGTCCGGGTGAGGTTCGCACCATCATCGTTATCGTCATTACCGGGATCATGATGGTTGTCGAGATCGCAACCGGCATCCTGTTTGGCTCAATGGCTTTGCTGGCGGACGGCCTGCACATGGCCTCGCATGCAGCTGCTCTCAGTATCAACGCTTTTGCCTATATTTACGCCCGGCGCCATGCCTTTGACGACCGATACACCTTCGGAACCGGCAAGGTCAACGCACTGGGCGGTTTCACCGGGGCGGTCCTGCTTGCAATTTTTGCGCTGATAATGGCGTGGGAAAGCGTTGATCGATTCATCTATCCCGTCAAGATCGCTTTCAACCAAGCGATCTTCGTGGCCGTTATCGGATTGATCGTCAATGGCGTATCTGTGTTTATTTTGGATTACCAACGCGGGCATCAACATCATGATCTCGACCCCCCCAACGACCACAGTCATCACCAAGACCACAACCTGAAAGCCGCTTATCTTCACGTTTTGGCCGACGCACTCACATCACTTTTGGCGATATTTGCGCTTTTGACGGCCAAATACTTTGGCCTCATCTGGATGGATCCCCTCATGGGAATTGTGGGTGCAATCTTGGTGTTCCGTTGGTCCCTTGGACTGGTGCGGGATACCACCGGTGTCTTGCTGGACAGACGGGGTTCCGAAGAAATCAGAGCAAAAATAAAGAATAGTATCGAAGAAGATGACAAAAACCGAATTTCCGACCTTCACCTTTGGTCGGTTGGACCGAATATCTATTCTGTGGTCATCACGGTTGTCGCCCGCGATCCGAAGCCGCCGGAACATTACAAACAATTAATTCCATCTGATCTCAACCTGGTGCATGTGACCGTGGAGATCCATCAGTGCGACAGGAATATGGATTGTGTGCAGGAAATCTCATACAGCCAAAAGTATCAGGACGATAAAAATAAGGACTCAAGTTTCTGAAAGCAAATGATGATTTCGTGAAGGAAAATCCTTCATCCGGCTCGAAATCTTTACGTTACTCAGTCATGTTGTGAAGCCGATTTTGTCACGTCAGACCCCACTTTATTTCAACGGTCCGCCTCCCCATGAATGGTCGTGTTGATGGCGTCATTGCGATGACCAACCCATTAAAATACAGTCTTTTTTAGATATCGTTATTTAACACGCCGGTTCGATCAACATCCGTTGGTAAAACCGGAACTTCATAACCGTAACAATATGAAGCGGTAATAAAACCATACAGTACCACAAAGTATCCATTTCAAAAGCATATTTTTGTTGTTCTCCTTTAGTGTCAAAGTATCAATAAGTTAGGAAAAACTTCCCCGTTCAATTCCATAAAACTCAAGTTTCAAATCTAAAAATGGCCTTTTATTATCCATAGGGCCCCTATCCATCTATAGGACTCCTATCTTTCTTAAATCATTTGTGTTTTGGCGAATATAAAAAGCCGGCAGGGAACAATTTTAATTGGCATATATATTGCTGATAGGTTGGCGTTGCCTTTTTAGAGATCTTTCGCTTTCACAACATGTAAAACCGAAGTCTAAAATAAAGGTTGGCGAAAACAATGTTTAGGATACCGAATTTTTTTGAATATGAGGAAATTACAAAGAAAAAAACGATGGATCAATTTAAAATTGACGTTAGTGTTTTTTATAGTAGGTTTTTGTGTTGTATCATCACTTCATGCAATGGATATTACGCTCCAATGGTCCCCCAACAATGAACCGGACCTGGTCGGCTACAAAGTTTTTTATCGCGAGGCAGGACAACCCTATAATTATAACGCCCCGTATTGGGAATGCACGGAACCCAAATGTACCATTTACGATCTGGATATAACGAAAACGTATTATTTTATCGTCAGAGCGTTTGATAGTGATGGAAATACCAGTGGTAATTCCAACGAGGTGGGGCTTAACGAAGGGAAAGTAGTAAATAGCGTCGGCGGCGGCGGCGGTGGCGGCGGCGGGTGTTTCATCGCCACGGCGGCATACGGATCGCTCTTGGAGCCGCATGTCAGAATATTGTGTAAATTCCGCGACCGTTACCTGCTGACCAATGGTCCGGGGAAAACTTTTGTGAAGTATTATTAAAAATATTCACCACCTGCCGCGAATTTCATTGCCAAGCATGCCGGTTTGAGGGTGTCGGCCTGCGTTTTTCTTTTTCCGCTTGTGGGGTTTAGCTGGATGTTTTTACATATCGGCCCGGGTTCTACACTGTTGATCATATTGTTTATGGGTATTGGTTCGGTCTATTTTGTAAGGGTGATGAAAAGTGCTGTTTCGGTAGCCTGTCTATATAATTAAGCATGCAGGATCCGATTGTGATGATGGAAAATGAAAGTGATTTGACCCTGCTTTTTTGATAAAATCAAAACTAAAGATCGAATTTTCGGTTAAAAAAAGGAAGACGATTTAATGGTGGAAATATTGCAAAAATTATTTAACAGCCGTTCAGAGAAATCAAAGATTACCCTCAACGATATCTGCTCAGACTACAAAAGTGAGGTCGTCATTCAAATAACACCCACATCAGGAGGATTTGGCCTACAAGGCGGCGCTTTATTTAAGAACTCCATCAGCGGGTATTATGCCAAGTGTCCTGTTTGCTATAAAGTTGATTCCAAGACCGACCATTGATGACGATTGTTATAAAAGTTTGAATCCGGTCTTTAGTTTCGTGAATTCTGACTCTGAAATCGGGCTCCAGGGAGCAACGGGATCAAACTGAATATAAGATTTTACATTTGGTGAAAAAACTTTACCTCCCGTAATATTTGGTTTTTTCATCAGATATTTGAAGTTTTCACCCAAATCCAGGAGCAAATCCAGATGATCATTTTCCTCCAAAAGTTCAACAAGCAGCACGTTTTGAACAAGACCGCTACCTTTTAGATGTTTTTTACCGTCCCTGCCGGTATATACCTCGATGGACGTTCTTTCGAGTAAAGCAGCGGTATTGTCGTCTGCCACTAAAAATGCCTGCTCTACCAAATACGTTGCGTTTTCAAAAGGAATCCAGTCACTCATCATTTTTCTCTTTGTTGGGGGGTTTCAGAAACTTACATGAATCATAATGATTGTCAAGATATCGTTTCCTTTCAAATACAAGATTTATCCGATGAGTTTACGAGCGAACCATTTGGGAGCATTTGATCCGGCGTTCTATGCGGATGCCTTTACTCAACCTTAATTTCACAGCTTTTATTCAAATGGACGGAGAAGAAATATATTGAAGCAAGTAATGCTGGAACAGCCAACAAGAATCCAAAAAAAGGAAGAACAGTGATGCCGCTCAACATAAAACCTGCTGCGACAAACAGGAAAAATAACCCGATCCCCGCTTTCGATATCCGTTCAACGATGCACATATTTTTCATAAGGTCACCTCATTATTAAACCTTAATACGTTATCATTCAAAATAGTTTAGAACTGACACCGCTTTCAATCAACGATGTCTTTTAATCAGTGTAAGACCGCTATAAAGAAAGTCAAGGGAACGTTTCAAGCTTGGCTAAATGTGAGAATCGTTTCAAATCGGAAAAATTTTCGGTACAGAGACTGATTCTTGATTTGCACAGAAGCGGTACTTTTGCTAATTATACTTGGGTTGGGCAAGATATCGAATTCCAAAATAATACGTTCGGACTTGAAATTTTTCTTTGCGAAAGGTGTTAAGGGCATGGATCTTAAAAAGATCAAGGTGTGTATTTTTGATGTGAACGGGGTGCTGCTCGATTCAAATCCGGCAAATGCCCAAGCCATGGGAAAGGCCTTTACCGATGACCCGATGCTGGAAAACCGCATTGCTGAGTTTTATCTAACACTCACCGGAATCGACCGGGGAAGCAAAATACGCAAAGTTCAGGAGCAGTTCTTTGGAAAGCCTCTCGGTGAAAACGAATTTGTGCTTTATTGGCAAAAGCTTATAGATTTAACCCGTCGATCCATGACAAGGGCGCCATTGACAGTAGGGTGCGCGGACATTCTAGCTGCTCTTGGGAGACTGAAAATTACCCGTATCGCACTTTCAAATACACCACTTGTAGAATTAAAAGAAATTCTGAGAGCTCAAAAACTTGATCTTCTGTTAGACATCATTCGCGGAGGAGGGGACTGGCCAAAAACCGAATCACTGGCGCGGCTTTTGGGTGAATTTCAACTCGATCCTTCAACCTGTGTTTTTATCGGCGACGGAAAAGGAGATTTATCCGCAGCCCGATATACGGGGGTGCCATTTGTCGCCATTGATCCGGATACCGGAGAATTCGAAGGAGAAGACGGATTCGAAGGCCCATATAAAAACCTGGCGGAATGGGGAAAGAAACGACTCGGATAAGTCCCGGGATATGATTAAATAAAGAACGTTTACAGGTGCTCTTATGAAAAAAAGTCTGCTGTGTATCGTTATGGTGTTATTGTTGTGCAGTGCTGCTTTTTTTGCCTGCTCCAAGGACAAAGACGCAGCGTCTGAAAAAGGAGCCATTGAAAAGATGACCGATACAACCGCGAAAGAAATCGTGGACAAAACGCGGGCGCCGATCAAAGGTGCACGTTCCGTAAAAGATCAGCAAGAAGACAGATCAAGGGAAATCGAAAAGACTCTAAAAGAACAGTAAGAGTTAGTTTCGTCTGGCATGTCCCCTTAATATCGACTTTCGCTCAATTGAGGTTTAAATTAATGAGGCAGTGTGATATTCACATCATATCGTACCAGATTCTTTCAAGCGTGTTACGCTTGTTTTGCAACGCATTCAAATTAGGGTAGTTTAAAATGAGGTTATTTAATGAAAGTGGACGGCAAAGACTTGCGCCCCATTTGGTTGGATAAAGATTCTAAAACGGTAAAGGTCATCGATCAACGGCTTCTCCCTCACAAGTTTGTCATTTCCGATCTTAAAACCGTTGATGATGTCATCACGGCCATCAAAGAGATGTATGTCAGGGGTGCGCCGCTTATCGGCGTCACAGGTGCATATGGCGTGTATATCGCGACATTGAATTCGCCGGCTAAAACGATTGAAGACGGTTATCTGAAGGCGGAATGCGGCAGGTTGAAATCAGCCAGGCCCACGGCGGTAAATCTTGCCTGGGCTGTGGATAAGGTTTCATCAGCGGTGCTCAGCATATCGGGCGCTTCGGATAAGATCGATACCGCACGTAAAGAAGCTGAAAAAATTGTCGAGGCAGAGGCTGAAAACTGCCGAAAAATCGGTGAGCATGGTTTGGGTCTGATCGATAAAATCAGCCGAAGTAAAAACGGCAAGACGGTCCACCTGCTGACCCATTGCAATGCCGGGTGGCTGGCCTGCATCGAATACGGTACGGCCACGGCGCCGATGTATGCGGCATTTGATCATGGCATCGATATCCATGTATGGGTTGATGAAACCAGACCACTCAACCAGGGGGCAAGGCTGACAGCCTGGGAACTGGGAAAACACGGCATTAACCACACGGTGATCACAGATAATGCCGGCGGCCATCTCATGCAGCACGGCAGGGTCGATATGGTGATTGTCGGGACCGACAGAACCACTTACACTGGAGATGTTGCCAATAAAATCGGGACATACCTTAAGGCCCTTGCGGCCCGGGACAACAATATCCCTTTTTATGTCGCCCTTCCTTCCAGCACATTCGATTGGACGCTTAGAGATGGAATAAAAGAGATTCCCATCGAGACGCGCGATCCGGATGAAGTGCGATATGTCCAGGGAATGGATCAGGGGACGACCAAGACTGTTTTGATCACGCCCGAATCCAGCCCAGCCGGAAACTTCGCTTTTGATGTGACACCTGCGAGATTGGTGACCGGTTTTATCACTGAGCGGGGAATTTGCAAGGCTTCGGAAAAAGAGATCTTCCGGCTGTTTCCCGAAAAGAAAAACCCTTGACTTTTTTTGCCCCAACCCGTTAAATCGTCCTATGTTGACCGAACTGGATAAAAAAATCATCGCTTCAATTCAAGGGGATATCCCGATTACCGAGCGGCCGTATTTGGAAATTGCCGAAAATCTGGGAATCTCTGAAGAAATGCTCCTTGAAAGACTGAAAAAGCTTTGTGATGAAGGGGTCATGCGGCGTTTTGGGGCAACCATACGCCATCAGAAATCGGGATATGAAGCCAATGCCATGGTGGCATGGAAAGTTGATGAAGACCGCGTTGATGCGGTGGGAGAAAAAATGGCCTCTTTTAGTTCGGTTTCCCATTGCTACCGGAGAAATCCCAAAGATGATTGGCCGTATAACCTATACACGATGATCCATGCAAAAGATGAGGCATCTTGTTGGGAGATCGCCCGCAATATCTCCATAGAAACGTCCATCGACAACTACACCCTTCTTTTTAGCCGCAAGGAATTAAAAAAGACGTCCATGGAATATTTCCCATTTGACGATGATGACTAATTAGAACTATTAAATTTTATTAGACTGTTAGCACTTCGGGTATTATTAAATTTTCTACTGAAAAAACTCATGGATAAGGGTTTGTAATGAAAGAACCGGCCCGAATCATTTATAAAAGGTTTTGTTTTGTTGAGAATGTTTTATCTTTGGATCAATCCGATAAGGGTTCTTTCCACACCACCCCTAATCCACTCAAACAGTTTCCAGAAAAAATTTAATCATACCCGAAGCGATTTTAAAACCGACGTATTATGAATTAACTGTTTTGGAACGTTAAACTCCTTTAGATCGAGGCCTTTGAAAAATATTCAATTTTGCTAAAGGTTAAGGAAGACGGAAATTTTAACCACAGATATACATTGAGTATTTCGAAGATTAAAATTTGAGTCTGACGCGAAGATTGGGCAAAAGGGGACGTTTTTCAAAGGCTTCTACTACTTATTCTGTGAATCGTGACACTCCCCATATCCTTCTGATCAATCCCTGGATACATGATTTTGCTGCGTATGACTTCTGGGCCAAACCCCTGGGACTTCTTACATTGGCATCAATACTCCGGTATCACGGATTTAATGTCACCTACATGGACTGCCTGGATCGTTTTCATCCCAAGGCCCCTCAAACAGATCCTTATGCCCGATTTGGCAGGGGGCCGTATCTTAAAACCCGGATTCCAAAGCCTGGCGGGTTGGGGGATATACCGCGGAAATTTTCAAGATATGGGATTAGAAAAGCGTGGTTCAAGAAAGATCTTCTTTCAATTGAAAAACCTGACCTTGTGCTCGTGACTTCCATGATGACTTACTGGTACCCGGGTGTACAGGAGACCATCGAAGTTGTAAGAGACGTTTTTCCGGATGTGACCGTTGTGCTGGGAGGGATATATGCCAATCTGTGCCATGAACATGCGAAAAGCCATTCAGGTGCAGACCGGATCGAAACAGGATCCGGAGAAAAATACATTCTCGAACTGGTTGGCGATCATACCGGTTTTCCGGTGACTTCGAAATTTGATCCTGCAGATCTAGATACCCACCCTTATCCTGCCCTCGATATTCAAGGAAAGGTACCCTATGTGCCGCTGCTGACGTCCAAAGGATGCCCCTTTTCCTGTAAATACTGTGCGTCACATTTTTTAAATCCAAAAAGAATGGTGCGAAGTCCGGAATCTGTTCTAGAAGAGATAAAATACTGGCATGGACAATATGGGGTAGAAGATTTTATTTTTTACGATGATGCACTCCTTGTGGATGCCCAAACGCATGCTGCTCCCCTGCTCGAAAGAATCATCCGTGCAGATCTTAAGATTCGCTTTCATACACCCAATGCGGTTCATATTCGGGGGATATCAAGACAGACCGCCGGCTTAATGTTTCGAGCCGGTTTCAAAACACTCCGCCTTGGCCTTGAAACCGCAGCCTTTGACACAAGAGCAGAATTGGATGCAAAGGTAACGGCCGAAGAATTTAAACGGGCGGTTTCCTGTCTGAAAGGAGCGGGTTTTCATAAGAACATGATCGGCGCATACCTGCTGGCAGGTCTGCCCGGTCAAGACATGGATTCCATCGAGAATTCAATCGAGGTCGTCCGGGGAAACAACATCGTACCGGTCCTGGCCTATTACACTCCGATTCCACACACCGTGTTGTGGCCCAGCGCTGTTGCTTCATCACGCTATGATCTGGAATCAGACCCCGTGTTTACGAACAATGCCATTCTCCCCTGCCAGAATGAACCCTTCTCCTGGGAAACACTCTCTCATTTTAAAAAACTGGCGGGGAGTTGAATACTCAACTTTCAATGTTGTTGCATTCGTCAAACGTCAAAATCAGACGGCTTCGTAAAAAGATCCAAATTCAAGGCGCGTAAATCCTGAGGAGTGAGGCGTACTTATAGTACGCTGCAGTGACGAAGGATGTAGCGCAACGCAGAAGTTGGACTTTTTACGAAGCCGTCAATCTTCATTAGTTTCA
>JBFESJ010000036.1:0-20143 GCA_041548585.1 Desulfobacterales bacterium
CCCGGCCAGCCGCCTTCGATGTAATGTATGCCGAAATCATCCAGCCTTTTTGCGACCTGGATTTTTTCCTTGGCACTAAAACTGATATTTTCTCCCTGGGTTCCATCCCGCAAGGTCGTGTCATAAAGTACGATCTGTTCCATAATTTATCTCCTACAATAAAGTGAGCTTAAGTTTGAAGTGAGCTAAAGTGAGCTAAAATTAAGGAAGACATTTCCAACACAATTAAAAATGATAGAATACCTTAACTTCCCCCGTTTGATACGAGATAAATAGGCACTTTACTTCACTTTAGACACTTGAAACTTAAGATGAGGTTATCTGTTTTCCGGCCTTAATGCCCTTACCGCAGCTCCGGCCTGCCACATCTCGGAATTTTTGAGTACGTCGAGTTCTTTTTCGAGCTTTTCCCGGTAGTCAGGGGCACTGTTGGCTTCCAGAACCCTTTTGGTTTCAACGCCGGACACAACCCTTTCGTAGAGTTCGTCGAAAAGAGGGGCCACAGCATCACGAAACTTCGGCTTCCAGTCCAGGGCACCTCGCTGGGCGGTGGTACTGCAATTCGCATACATCCAGTCCATGCCGTTTTGCGCCACAAGGCGGATCAGGCTCTGGGTCAGTTCTTCTACGGTCTCATTAAAGGCTTCACTTGGGGTGTGCCCATGTTTTCGCAGGACATTGTACTGGGCTTCCATCACACCGGCCAGACAGCCCATGAGAACACCGCGTTCACCGGTGAGATCACTGTGAACTTCTTTCTCAAAAGTGGTGGGGAACAGATAGCCCGAACCAATGGCAATTCCCAGTGCCAGTGTTCTTTCCTTGGCGCGGCCGGTAAAGTCCTGGTGAATTGCAAAACTAGAATTGATGCCGCTGCCGTCTAAAAAGTTGGTCCGAACGGTTCGGCCCGACCCCTTTGGGGCCACCAGGATGACATCGACGTTTTCAGGGGGTACAATACCGGTTTGATCCTTATAAACGATGGAGAAGCCGTGTGAGAAGTAAAGTGCGTCCCCTTCATCAAGGCATTTTATTATGCTTGGCCAAACCGCGACCTGACCGGCATCCGAAAGCAGATACTGGATGACGGTTCCCTTTAGGGCCGCTTCTTCAATGGGGAAAAGGGTTTCTCCGGGAACAAAACCGTCTTTTACGGCACGGTCCCAGGATTTACTCTTTTCGCGCTGTCCGACGATGACATTGATCCCGTTATCTTTCATATTTAAGGCCTGTCCCGGACCCTGAACGCCGTAGCCCAAAACAGCAACGATTTCGTCCTTGAGCACGTCCCTGGCTTTTTCCAGAGAAAATTCTTCTGATGTAATGACTTCTTCTTCTATCCCGCCGAAATTAATTATGGCCATGTTGTTCTCCTTCAATTAATGTAAAAAACAGTATCCGAATAAAACGAGGTGAAACAAAAACATTCCAAATTTAATGCCAAATGATTCGAATTCTACGAGCAAGCACTTATTTTGAATTCCTGAACAGGGCAATAATTCCTGTCCTGGCGATTTCCTTTATACCGATGGGTTTTAAAAGGTTTAAAAGCGCCCTCAATTTTCCTTCATCCCCCGTGACTTCAATGGTGTAATGGTCAGGTCCCACGTCAACAATCTTGCACCTGAAAATGTCCACGGTTCTTAATATTTCGGCACGATGTTCCGGCTTTGCGACCACCTTGATAAGGGCCATTTCCCTCTGGACATATTCCTTTCCAGTCAAATCGTGAACCTTGATGACATTGATGAGCTTGTTCAGCTGTTTTTCGATCTGCTCGATAATCGGGGGTTCTCCTTTTGTGACCAGGGTCACCCTCGATACCAGCGGGTCCATGGTTTCGGCAACGCACAGGCTTTCAATGTTAAATCCCCGACCGCTGAACAATCCTGAAATTCTTGAGAGAACACCGGGTTCATTATCCACTAGAATCGAAAGTATGTGTTTTTCTTCTGTCATGGTTTGCATCCTTTTTAAAGAGATAGAGTTGACGGTTTTTTACCTGGATCTTGCACAGACAATCTTGTAAATATATAAAATATTTCATTTTCAGATATTCTTATATGATTAAAGGTCGGTGCCTTTTTACCTGATTGGTATTTTTGGAATACTTCCATTTTTACTTCAAAATTGTCTGCCCTATGGGAGCGTCGCCTTCACCGCATCTGCTGTGTTGCAGGGCATTTGCGATAGTACACTACAGCTCCATGCCCTGCACTCCCGCAAGCGGGATTTCGCAAGCTCAACTTGCTATACGGGGCAAACTCGACGCTTGCAAAAATCAGGTTTTAAATCAGATGTTTGGAAAACGATCTTACACCAAAAGCATTTCAGTAACCGGGGCTCCAGCCGGAACCATCGGATAAACGCATTCTTCCTTTTCCACCACAAAATCCATAATCACCGGTTTTTTGGAGGCCAGGCCTTTTTTCAAGACTGTCTCCACCTCTTCGGGTTTTGTGGCTCTTAGACCCTCGGCCCCGTAAGCTTCTGCCAGTTTGACGAAATCAGGTGCGCAATCCAGACACGTTGCGGCATAACGCTTTTCGAAAAAAAGCTCCTGCCACTGCCTGACCATGCCGAGATATCCGTTGTTGAGAATAACAATTTTTACAGGGAGACCGTTTTGCACCGCGGTCGTCATTTCCTGTATGTTCATCTGGATACTGCCGTCACCGGCAACATCGACCACAAGCTTATCCGGGCACGCGAGCTGTGCGCCAATAGCGGCCGGCAGACCAAACCCCATACAGCCCAGGCCGCCCGATGTAATAAAATGGTTGGGTTTGTCATAGTGATAATACTGTGCGGCCCACATCTGGTTCTGTCCCACCTCGGTTGTGATAATGGCTTTGCCTTTGGTCAATTCATACAGTTTTTCCACAACGTATTGCGGCTTGATAACGTCTTTCTGTTTATAGGCAAGCGGCTGAGTGTCTTTCCAGCGCTGAATCTGATCTAACCATTTTTTTCGCGTTTTCTTGAGATCGCCAAGGTCTTCCTTGGCCAGCAGTTTGTTCAGTTTGGCCAGCGTGACTTTGCAGTCTCCGACAACCGGGGCGGTAACCGGGATATTTTTGCGTATGGATGTGGGATCAATGTCGATGTGCACAATTTTGGCTTTGGCTGCAAACACATCTGTTTTTCCGGTAACGCGGTCGTCAAACCGGACGCCGATACCGATCAAAAGGTCAGATTCACCGGTGCACATATTGGCCCGATACGTTCCGTGCATGCCGATCATGCCCAGCCACAAGGGGTCTGTTCCCGGAAATCCCCCGAGGCCCATCAAAGAAGTGGTCACCGGGATTCGGGTTTTACGGGCGAGTTCCGTTAGCTCCTTGGCAGCCCCTGAAAGAATGACACCGCCGCCGGCAAAAATCATCGGCTTTTTGGCAGCCTTGATCAGCGACACCACTTTGTGAAGCTGTTTTACATTGGGACTGTATGTCGGGTTGTAAGACTTCAGGTTTATTTTTTTGGGAGCTTTGTACTCTATGGCATTGACGGAAACATTTTTCGGGATATCCACCAAAACAGGTCCCGGCCGGCCGGAGCTTGCAATTAAAAAGGCTTCCTTGATAATTCTGGCAAGATCTTCAGTTCGTTTGACCAGGTAGTTGTGTTTGGTGCACGGCCGGGTAATCCCCACGGTGTCGACTTCCTGAAAGGCATCATTGCCGATTAGATGTGTGGGCACCTGACCGGTAAATATGACCACGGGTATGGAATCCATATAGTCCGATGCAATGTCGCTAACCGTGTTGGTCGCACCCGGCCCGGAGGTTACCAGACAGACCCCCACACGGCTGCCGGCACGGGCATAACCGTCAGCAGCATGCACGGCACACGCCTCCTGACGGACAAGGACGTGCCGGATGTTTGTTTTTTCGAGTTCATCGAAAATATCGATGACGGCTCCACCCGGATATCCAAAAATCGTGTCAACCCCTTCCTCCTGTAAAACCTTCATCATAATTTGTGCGCCTGTGAGTTTCATGTTTCTTCCTTCCTTTTTTCTATTAAACGTTAATGCTTGCCATAAAGAGACTTTTTACCATAACTTTGTACTTATGGGTTGAATTCAAGAATCGCTGCAAGAGTTTGAAGTGAACTAAAGTTTAAAGTGAGCTAAGGTCAAGGAATTCTGCCAATTATATAAAATCAGCGGAGCGAAGCAACTCAATAACTTCCCCGTGTAATACGGGATAAATAGGCACTTTAGATCACTTTAGGCACTTTTAACTTGTACGATTTTAAGTAAAACAGCCCCTTTTAGGGGTTATATCAAAGCCGGGTCCTCTATGCCCGGATTCTTTACTTTACTACTGCCCCCTCACTGGCAGACGACACCATTTTTGCATATCGTGCCATGTACCCATGGGTTATTTTGGGCGGCGGGGGAGACCATTTGGATAACCGGTCCTGGATCTCGCTGTCCGGCACCTTGAGGGTCAATGTTTTGGCCGGAATATCGATGGCAATCAAATCACCGTCCTTAACGATGGCAATGGGACCTTTTTGCATGGCTTCCGGTGAAATATGCCCGATGGCAGCGCCTCGGGTTCCCCCCGAAAAACGACCGTCCGTGAGTAGTGCTACATGTGCGTCCAGTTTCATGCCCGCGATGGCCGATGTCGGTGTCAGCATCTCCCGCATGCCCGGACCGCCCATGGGCCCTTCATACCGAACCACGATAACATCGCCTTTTTTTATTTTGCCGCCCATGATGGCCTGGCCTGCCGCTTCTTCTGAATCAAACACACGGGCCGGGCCCTCGTGACGCAGCATTTCATCCAAAACAGCAGACTGCTTTACCACACCACCCTCAGGGGCAAGATTTCCGAAAAGCACCGCAAGTCCGCCCTCCTCATGGTAAGGGTCGGTGGTTGATCGGATAACCGTGTTGTCCATGACGCTAAAGTGCTTTATGTTTTCTCCCACGGTTTTGCCGGTGACGGTAAGGCAGTCTGTTTTAATCCGTCCGGTGCCGGACAGTTCCTTCATGACCGCCTGAATGCCGCCTGCCCGGTTCAGATCTTCAAGGTGGTCCGGTCCGCCAGGACTCAGCGAGCACAGATGCGGCGTGGCTTTGCTGATTTCGTTGATTTGATTGAGATCGATTTTGACGTTTGCTTCCCTTGCTAGGGCAGGGAGATGGAGCACGGTATTGGTGGAGCATCCAAGGGCCATATCCACCACCAGGGCATTCTGAAACGCCTGTTCGGTCATAATCTTTGACGGTGTTATATCTTTTTCCAAAAGCCTGAGTATTTGCATGCCCGCTTCCTTGGCCAGGCGGATACGGGCGGACATGACCGCTGGAATCGTGCCGTTTCCCGGAAGGCCCATTCCCACGGCTTCGGTCAAACAGTTCATGGAATTTGCAGTGAACATACCGGCACAGGATCCGCAGGTGGGACAGGCAGCATCTTCAATCTGCAAAAGCTGATCTTCGGTCATATCGCCAGAGAGCACGGCACCCACGGATTCAAATACCGTAATCAGGTCGATTTTATCATCGCCGGTCTTTTCAGGATGTTTGCCGGCCAGCATGGGGCCGCCGCTGATGACGATGGCCGGCAGGTCGAGACGGGCGGCCGCCATCAACATCCCCGGAATAATCTTGTCGCAGTTGGGAACCAGAACCAGGGCATCAAGTGCATGGGCCGTTGCCATGACCTCGATGGAGTCGGCAATCAGCTCCCGGCTTGCCAAAGAATACTTCATGCCTTCATGATTCATGGCAATGCCGTCGCAAACCCCGATGACACCGAATTCAATGGGCGTTCCACCCGCCATGTAGACGCCTGCCTTGACGGCTTCCACGATCTTGTCCAGGTGAATGTGTCCGGGGATGACGGTATTGGCGGAGTTGGCAATGCCGATGAGTGGTCGTTTGATTTCTGCATCCGTGTATCCCATGGCTTTAAAGAGGGATCGATGGGGTGCCCGTTCCACCCCTTTTTTAACCAGGTCGCTTTTCATGGGCGCTGTCTCCTCAAAAAAAAACCGTTATCAGCCTTTGGGGCTGATAACGGTTTTTGTTTTTTTGGCTTGGTCAAAAAATCAGGCCATTATCAACCCCTTGCCTCGCAGCAGATAAGTACATCTACGACGAGGATAATAATAAGGCTAATAAGGATGTTAATGGCTAAAATATTTTTCATCATGACCTGCATATAGAATTAAGAAGCTTCTATCTAACTGTTCTTATATACATTGTCAAGCTTTTTCTTATCCCTGATTAACATTTTAAATTGCGCATGAAATTTATATTTTTTTCGAGTTCGCGGAGATGTATTTATTTCCCATCGGCGCTGACCCCCCTTGATGCGGGACAGGGACGCCGGTGATGGGAAAACCCTCGGCAGCTTACGCTCCGGAAACGACAAAAGCCATCAATTCTTTGGTTGCAATGTACGAATTTCGGCTTGCTTGCTTTTCAGAATTGGTTGTATAGTGCAACACCTCAATTGAGCGTAAACAAAATGCCGGCTGGCAGGTGATGAAATCGAGCGAATTGAAAGTTGAGAAAAAATAATGAATGAACGACGAAAATTTATAAAACTACTCGCAAAAGTACAGGTGAATGTTCCCTTCAAAAGGCTAAAAAATGAATACCTTCCTTTGTTCCTGGAATACGGCATAAATCCTGAAATTGGAATAGATGCCGGTACCCTGGATACGACATCGGAAAGGGAGTTAAGAGAAGTTGCCGAAATTTTGAAGATAAATAACCGAAACATAACGTTGCACGGCCCTTTTATGGATCTGGTTCCAGGAGGGCTTGATGCGATGCTGTTGACGGCAACGCGAAAAAGGCTGGAGCGTTTTTTTGAGATCGTTCCTGTTTTTGAACCCGCCAATGTTGTGTGTCATGCCGGTTATGATCCTTGTTATTATAGAAATAATTGGGAAGAATGGCTCTCCAATAGTGTTGCGACATGGGAACCCTATGTCCATCTCGCAGAACGGTTTGGTTTTAAACTCTTGCTGGAAAATGTTTATGAGAACAGTCCCACAGTGCACCTGGCCCTTTTCAATGCGATTCCGTCCGATTATTTTGGGTTTTGCTTGGATGTGGGTCACCACAATGTTTTCGGAAAAAGTACACTTGAGGAATGGGTAGGAGCACTGGGTGAAAAAATTATGGAACTTCACCTTCATGATAACGACGGAGCGGAAGACACCCATTTGGCAATCGGGAGGGGGAATGTAGACTTTATCGGTCTTTTTCAGGTTATGAATGAGAAAGGATTAACCCCCACCATCACCTTGGAACCCCACGAGGAAGAAACATTATGGCAGAGTCTGGCGTCTGAAGACTTCAAAGAATTTATCGAGAACCTTTTATGAAGACGTTAATTTGAACCCGCATCCCTTGGTGTGACAGGCCAGAAAGGTCCCCTGCTTTTTGGTTGATTTTTCCACCAGAAAATTGGCCCCGCATTCAGGGCATTCCTTTGATACAGGCTTGTCCCAGGTTGCAAAGGTGCAATCCGGGAAACGGCTGCATCCGAAAAATATTTTTCCCCGCTTGGATGTACGCTGAACAATCATTCCATCACAGTCCTTTTCGGGGCAGTTAACGCCGGTTTTTTCACCACCGTTGTTTGCGTTTGTGGACTGGGTGTTTTTACACGCAGGATACCCGGAGCAGGCATAGAATGTACCGTATTTTCCCTCTTTAATCAGCATGGGTTTACCGCATTTATCACAAATCCTGTCTGAGGTTTTGTCAGAAGACGGTTCGATGGCATGAACCGCCCCTTTTTCATTCCGGGTGTAGTTCCGGGTGTAGGTACATTCCGGGTATTTGCTGCATCCCAGAAAATGTCCGTTTTTACCGATTTTGATATGCACATGGGAATTACATTCGGGACAGATGAGGTCTGTTGGAAAACCGATGCCCTTTACGCTGAGCATTCCTTTTGAAGCTGCTTCCAGCTCCTTTTTAAACGGGCCGTAAAATTGTGTTAAAATCTCTAAATAATCCACCTCTGCCGTTTCAATACGGTCAAGATCATCCTCCATCTTGGCGGTAAATTCCACATCAAGTACGTCGGGAAAACTCTCCACCAGAAGATCATTTACAATAAATCCCAGTTCGTTGGGTTTGAAATATCCTTTAAGAAGATCCACATAACCTTTTTCCCGAATTGTAGACAGAATGGCAGCATAGGTGCTAGGACGGCCGATGCCGTTTTCTTCGAGTTCTTTCACCAAAGACGCCTCTGAAAATCTCGGGGGAGGAATTGTAAAATGCTGCTTCGGCTCCAATTGATTGAGTTTTAAAACCGTACCTTCGGTGAGTTCGGGCAGATCGTCTTTTTTCTTCAGGCTTTCACTTTCGATCTGCTCATCGGCGGACATATACAGCGCCATAAAACCGGGAAACGCCACCGATGAACCGCTTGCGGTAAAGATATATGAACCTGCATGAATCGATATGGAGATCTTGTTCATAAGGGCATGCATCATCTGCGATGCAACAAAGCGCTTCCAGATAAGCTCGTATAAAGCAAACTGGTCTTTTGAGAGATAGGGTTTTATTTTTTCCGGAGTATTAAAGACCGATGTGGGGCGGATGGCTTCATGGGCATCTTGAACTTTTTTTCGGTTTTTGAAAAAACGCGGCTTTTGAGGCGCATATTCATCTCCATATTTTTCACGAACGAGTTGAAGGGCTTCTAATGCAGCCTCCTTGGAAATGCGGGTGGAGTCTGTACGCATGTAAGTGATGAGCCCTTCGGGTTCACCAGGGCTAAGCTCTATACCTTCATAAAGCTGCTGTGCCACAATCATGGTTTTTTTTGCGGAAAATCGGAGTTTCCGGATGGCTTCCTGCTGTAGTTTGCTGGTGATAAACGGAGGTAAGGGGTTTCTTTTTACCGTTTTTTTCTGGACTTTCTCAACGATAAATTTTTCTTCGGATAGTTCGTCGATGATGGTATTTGATGCCTTTTCATTGGGGATTTTAATTTTTTTCCCCTTTTTCTTGACCAGCTTTGCCGTAAACGGCGGGGGGGCAGTGTCTTCAAGGTGGGCGGTAATCGACCAGTATTCTTCAGGTTCAAAGGCCTGGATGTCCCGCTCTCTTTCACAGATAATTCTCACGGCAACAGACTGAACCCGCCCGGCGCTGAGCCCACCTTTTACCTTACGCCATAATAAAGGGGAGATTTGATATCCCACAAGTCTGTCGAGAATCCTTCGTGCCTGCTGCGCCTCATACTTATTTTGGTTGAGTTCCTCGGGTGCGCCTATGGCTTCATGGATGGCATTTTTTGTAAGCTCATGAAAGAGCACCCTGTAAAAAGTTCTTCCCTTCTTTTTAAGGATATCAGCCGTGTGCCATGCAATGGCTTCGCCCTCTCTGTCCGGATCCGGAGCAAGATAAATATCTTTTGAATCCCCGGCCGCCTGTCTTAAACTTTTTATCACTTTTTGCTTGCCGGGGATATTGGTGTATTTTGGTTTGAAACCTTTTTCGATATCGATTCCGATTTCTTTTGCCGGAAGGTCCTTTATGTGGCCTACGGTGGCAGCAACGTTATATTGCTTTCCGAGATATTTTTTAATGGTTCTCACCTTTGTGGGGGATTCCACGACGACAAGGGGTTTGGTCACGATATTACCTCGCTATCAGAAACTTTTGAAAAACGCTCCCTTTTGCCCAATTTTTGCGTCAGACTCAAATTTTAACCCGCCACCGAACTTTGGCGGGGTAATCCTCGAAATACTCCATGTATATCTGCCTGCCCCGTAGGTCTCCGTTGAAATACCGGAACAGGCCGGCAGATCGTACTGGGGTGGTTAAAATTTACGCCTTCCTTAACCTTGAGCAAAATTGAACATTTTTCAAAGGCCTCATTCATTCAAAAAATTTAATTCAGCCGCCTACTGCAAAAACTTTTTAGCAATATTCGGGTGCGAAACCTGAGCTATAATTTATGTGTTTTCGTTATAAGACGTTACTCATTTATTCTCTGTTATGGAAAATAACTTCCCCGGAGATTGCTGTGCAATACCTTTGAGTTCAAGTTGCAGCAGAATGCCCGAAAGTCTCCCGGCTTCAATGGAAAGCGTTCTTGCAATGTCATCGATGTGAACGGGATATGCCCCAAGCGCTTCAAACACAAGCACCTCATCGGATGACAATTGCGATATTTTCTCCATTTTTTCATCGCCTGTTTTGTCCTTTTCAACAGGAGCTTCTATCACATATGAAAGCTCTTCCATAATATCCTGAGCATGTTCGACGAGTTTGGCGCCTTGTTTAATCAGGGTGTGTGTCCCGGTGCTTTTGAATGACTGGATGCTTCCTGGAACAGCAAATACCTCCCTGTTCTGTTCTGCTGCAAGGCGTGCTGTTATCAGTGATCCGCTTCGTTTTGTTGCTTCAACAACCACCGTGCCAAGGGAAATACCGCTGATGATTCTGTTACGCCTGGGGAAATTGTGCGCATCTGGCTCTGCCTTTAACGGGAGCTCAGAAATAACGGCGCCGTTTTCGGCGATTTGATAAAAGAGTTTTCGGTTCTGTTCCGGATAGACCCTTTCGAGACCGCTTCCCAGAACGGCAATGGTCTCTCCGTTGCCCATGAGTGCCCCTTCGTGTGCAGCCGAATCGATACCCACAGCCATGCCGCTGGCAATTGTCATGTCAAGCTTCACCAGGTCAGAACACAGCCGTTGGGTTGTCGAGACGCCATAACGGGTTGCGTTTCTGGAGCCGACAACTGCGATATTCCGAACGGAACCGTTAAGGCGACCGAAAACATACAAAAAGGGCGGCGGATCAGGTATCTGAAGTAAAAGGGGCGGATAATCGGTATCAGCCATAGTGACAATTTTATATCCTTTTTGCACGACAAGGTCGAAATCCTTTTTGACCGAATCTTGAATTTTATGCTGTTTTATTGAAGTGATAAGACGAGGTGTTATACCGTCGACCTCAAGAAGATCTTCTTGGGTCGCTTCAAAAATAAGCTCCGGTGAATTGAAACGGTCTATAAGGCGCTTGAAAAGGAGATCCCCTATTCCGGGAACACTTTTCAGGATAAACCATGGTAGAATATTATCCACGTATTATTTTCTTCCACGAACCTGCCAGGCAAGTAGTATGGGGCTTGCGACGTAAATTGAGGAGTAGGTCCCGATGATGACACCCACCATCATTGCAAATGCAAAATCATGGATAATTCCTCCTCCCAGGACAAACAGGGCAACAACCACAACAAGGGTTGTGAGAGACGTTAGTATCGTTCGGCTCAGGGTTTCATTTACGCTTTTATTAACAACAATTTCCAAAGGATTCTTTTGATATTTCTTAAGGTTTTCCCGGATTCTGTCAAAAACGATAATGGTATCGTTGAGTGAATATCCAATGATTGTGAGAAGGGCGGCGATGATCGGAAGTGTAAACTCCTTGTTACAAATGGAGAATATGCCGACAGTAATGGTGACATCATGAATAAGCGCCACAATGGCCCCCATGGCGTATTTCAGCCCAAGAAACCAGAAAAGTAAAAGGGTGACAAGTAATGCGGCTGCTATAAGATAAGGGACACTAACATTAAAAATAGAGAGAAGATATACCGCTCCCATCAGCACTCCGGCCATGACACCGCTTAAAACCCACTTGAGTTCAAAACGACCGGATATATATATCGCAATAAAAAGCAGTGCGTAAAACATGGCAAACAGGGCTTTTTCCCGCAAATCCTTACCCACCTGGGGGCCGACCATCTCGACACGACGCACGGTTGCGCCGTTTTCGGTTGAGGATTCCAGAGCCTGTTGTACTTTGAGGGAAAATCCCTCTGAAGTCATGACAGATCGGTCGGTCCGGATAAGGTATTCATTTTCGCTTTGTTCACCGAACCCTTGGACCGAAGATCCTCCCAGATCTATGGTGGCAAGACCGGATTTGATTTTTTTTATGCTTATCGGATCATTGAATTTAACCTGTATCAGGGTTCCACCGGCAAAATCGATGCCGTATCTGGGTCCTTTGTGAATTACAAGAGAAGCGATGCTGATAAGGATCATCACCAGGGATAGATAGAAAGCGATTTTTCTTTTACCCACAAAATTGATATTGATATCGGGTTTTATGAACTGCATGCATGACCCCCAACTAGTGTCCGTCCAAAAATGGTCTTTTTGCCCAATCTCTGCGTTATGCTCAAAAAATAATCCACCTGAGGCCGATAAATCCTCGGAATATCAACTATATGCCTGCCTGTCCCGGTACTTCAACAGGGCCTGTCCCGTAGGTCCCGCAGATCGTACCTGGGCGGTTATTTTTTTCGCATGCTCCCGCTCAAAGTCCGGGATCTTCGACTTGATCTTGAACAAAAATCATCATTTCTGGATGGGCACGAATTAAATGCTAAGACGTTTTGTCTTTCGTTTTATTAAGTAATAGTCAAATACCATTCGGGTCAAAATCAGTGCCGTAAACAGGCTGGAGATAACTCCCAGGCTGAGTGTTACAGCAAATCCTTTGACAGGACCGGTGCCGAACTGGAACAGGACAAGGGCCGCGATCAGTGTTGTTACATTGGCATCGAGGATCGTAAGGGTCGCCCTGTCGTAGCCTGCATCCACGGCGGCACGCGGTGTCTTGCCGATATTCATCTCCTCCCGGATACGTTCGAATATGAGAACATTGGCATCTACGGCCATACCGATGGTGAGGATGATTCCTGCAATACCCGGTAGTGTCAGGGTTGCCTGAAATCCGGCCAGGCCTCCGCCAATCAGGAGAATGTTGAGAATCAGTGCGAAGTCTGCAATGAGTCCCGAACCCCTGTAATATACAATCATGAACAGGACAACAAGGATACCGCCGACACACATGGATATGAGTCCTTTGCGAATGGAATCGGTCCCCAAAGAGGGGCCAACGGTCCTTTCTTCGAGGATACGCACAGGCGCCGGAAGGGCGCCGGCTCGCAAGGCAATGGCGAGATCCCGTGCTTCTTCCGTGGTAAAGTGTCCGGTAATACGGGCCTTGCCGCCGGTGATCTTCTCCTGGATAACCGGGGCTGAATAAACCTTGTTGTCCAGTACAATGGCCAGGCGTTTTTTTACATTGGCTTCGGTGATTCTTGCAAAATCCCTGCCACCTTTTTTGTCGAAATCAATGGAAACATAAGGCTCGTTATATTGAGAGTCGATTTGGACTCTTGCATCGGTAAGATTGGCGCCGGTTAAAAGAGTCCTTTTCTTTAAAAGATAAGGGGTTTTGAGAACACGCCGCGTCGCGGGGTCTTCCTTAATCCCGTAAAGAATCTCGCTTCCCGGGGGAATGTTTCCGTTGAGGGCTGCGTTCAGGTCATGGGTTTCATCCAGAAGTTTAAATTCCAAGAGAGCGGTTTTACCGATGAGCCCCTTGGCCCTTGCGGTATCCTTGATGCCGGGAAGTTGGACGAGTATCCGTTTTTCACCCTGGCGGCGGATATCGGGTTCGCTGACCCCGAACTGATCGATTCGGTTTCGGATGGTTTCAAGGGCCTGTTCAGTGGCCATTTTTTTGATTTGATCCGCATCTCTGTCCGGAAGATCGATCTGCATGGTTAGGACATCATCCTCGACGGATCTCGAAAGTATACGTAAATTTTTATATTCCTTGTCGAGAACCTTTTCGAATCCATCAATATTCTCTTGTCCTTTGAGTATGATCGATATCCGGTTTCCTTCTATACGATTCAAAGCGACATATCGAATACGCTCTTTCCTTAAAAAGCTTCGGAGTTCCTGATTTATACGTTCAATGGTACCTTCCACAGCTTTATCCGTATCGACTTCGAGGGCCAGGTGCATTCCGCCTTGAAGATCAAGGCCCAGATTTATTTTTTTATGCGGCCAAAAGGATGGTTTTATGGTGGGAAGAACATAAATAATCGCAACAACAATTACCCCGAAAACTGCCAGAGCTCGCCAAGAAAGATTGCCCAATGATTTTTTCCTTTCAATACATCAAAAGTTGTTTTCATTAAACCCTGTTCGTCTTTTGAAAAAATTGAATTCAGATAATCTTTGCAGTCGTGAGATTACCTGAACCCGCCTTAAGTTTAAAAGGCCTGATTTAGAATTAATTTGATGAGTTCAATCAGCCTTGCTTTTTTTGGTGCTCTGGGGCTGAGACGAAGATTGTAGCACCTGGGAAACGTTTCCACGGGCAATCTTCACACGGACTTTGTCTGCGATTTCTACCGTCATTGTTGTCTCGCTGACCGCTGTTACTCGACCATGCAGCCCGCCACTGGTTACAATTCGGTCTCCCTTTTTTAAATGACTGACCATTTCGCGATGTTCCTTGGACTTCTTTTGCTGGGGCCGGATAAGTAAAAAATAAAATATAACGAACATTAGGATAATGGGGATAAGCGATGCAAATCCGCCTGCCCCTTGTCCTGTCGCAGATCCACCCTGGCCCATTGCATAAGCAATATTTATCAAGATAAAACCTCCTTAATTGTGGTTATTAATTGGTTAACCGTTCATCCGCCATACCAAAAAATGGTGAAAATGGCGCTGATATACTGCAATTTGTTTCTCAGGTCAAATAGTTCTTTAATTTGCCGGCATCCAGAGCGTCTCACCGTCAAATTGAATACGGTTTACGTGTTCATAGTCGATGAGATCCAGAAATGCAAAAATCTGATCCATATTATAGACGACCACTTTGGTCAAGGGAAAGATCAGATTAAGGTCAACATCCAGCTTACGTTCTTTAATATTATATATGTAAACCGTATGCTCTGAGAACTTTAGAATCTTGCCGACACCCGAACTGCGTCCCCCCTTGATGGGTTCATCTGAAAGGGGAGAGAGTTGGACGCCTTTATGATCAAAATAATCTTTCAGAAACGTAAAATGGATATTCCAGATATTCTCTCCCGGCTGAACCACGTGGATCCCGAAGGATTCGATTTTTTCTTTTTTGGCTACATCCCGTGATTCGAGATCCTTTTCGACGATATCACCACTTTTTAGACGAATCTTATCCAAAATTTCCTGCATGGATACCGTGGAATCGCCGACCTTAAAAGATTCATCTGATTTTGCGATAATATCAACCCCTTTTTCAATTCCATATTGTGCTTTTCGCTGTTCCATCAATGCCTTGAGTTCTTTGTCTTCTTCGATTCTGTTGTAATCAATCACCGGCTCGGCAGTTGAGGGGACTTGAATTTTTTCAGGCCCCTTTTGGGTGTCGGGCTTCAATTCTCGTTTCGATAAAAACTTGAAACCCGTATATACACCAACAAGCACGACAAAGATTATAATAATTCCAATGACCTTATTTGCTGTTTTAACAGGTTTTTTTGGCATAATCTTTCCTTTGAATTACGGATGATCGATGGGTCTGGTTCCGCTCTATTTTTCACAATTAATCTTGCTCATGCCAGGAATGATCTCGGAGTCCCCTTCAATGGTGATGGAAAGGCCTCGCCGAATTTCCAGATCGAGTATTTCCTTGCGTTTTTTATTTAAAAGATAATCAGCCACACCGTGTGGGACAATTCCTTTAACGCTTAAAATTTCAACCTTTAAGGTTTTAAGGCGAAGTTGGCGGAGAAAGTCAAGGGCCAGCATTTCAGTAGAGGGGATCATCCCTTTTCCTTTACAATGACTGCAGGGCTCGAAACTGCTGGATTCTATAGAGGGCCGAATTCGCTGTCTGGACATTTCCATCAAGCCAAATTTTGAGATTTTGCCGATATTTGTTTTGGCCTTATCAGGTTTTACATATTTTTTAACGGCCCTTTCAACTTCTGATTTGTGTTTAGGATCTTTCATGTCGATAAAATCAATGACAATAAGGCCGCCCAAGTCTCTGAGTCTCAACTGGCGCGCAATTTCTTCGGCGGCTTCAATATTGGTCTGCAGCGCTGTCTGTTCAATGGATTTTTTTTGGGTTGCCTTGCCTGAATTGACGTCGATAGAAACGAGTGCTTCAGTCTGTGCAATTACGAGAGTACCCCCGGATTTTAGTTTTACATGACTCGCATAAATCGACGAAATCTGGTCTTCAAGCTGGTATTTGGTGAATATCGGCCTGTCCCCTTTGTAATGTTTAACGATTTTTTTATGTTTTGGGGATATGATTTTAACAAAGTCTTTAATCTCATGATATACGGCTTCATCGTCAATGAGGATTTCGGTGACTTCGGGTGTGAAATAATCCCGTATGGATCTTACGGCAAGGTTCTGCTCTTTATAAAGTAATACAGGCGCTTTTACTTTCGTCACATTTTTTTTGATGTTTTTCCAGAGCCGCAAAAGGTAATTTAGATCTTTTGACAGGCGTGTTTTGTTACACTGTATTCCTGCAGTACGGACAATGATACCGAATCCCTCCGGCAACTTTAGCTTGCTGACGAGATTTTTTAATCGATTGCGCTCGTCTTCATCTTCTATTTTGCGTGAGATTCCCCGGCTGTCGCTTCCAGGCATAAGCACAACGTATCGACCCGGTAGAGATATATACGTGGTAAGCATGGCACCCTTTTTCATGAAAGGATCTTTCGTAACCTGCACCAGAAGTTCTTGGCCACGCTTGACCAACTTTAAGATGGATCTATCCTTTGAGAGATTGTCTTGAAAATAATCGCTATGGATTTCATGTTTTTGTAAAAAACCGTGACGCTCAGTGCCGAAATCTACAAATGCAGCTTGCAGACTTCGTTCAATGCGATAGATGACTGCTTTGTAAATATTTCCATGGAGACTTTCTCTTCCGGAACTTTCAATATGAAATTCTTCAAGCTTTATGTCTTTGACTTTTGCAATCCTGCATTCTTCAGGATCTATGGCGTTGATAAGGATTTTGCTGGTCATGAAATAGATGCCTTTTTATTGGTATTGAGACGTACCGCTTAGGAATAAACGGATGTTTATGAACAAAAACAAGCTTTAATCTTAAGCACTTGCTCTTTTTAATGAATATGAAATTGTCATCTACAAGTCAAACGATTTCTTATGACTTGCTATTTGTATAATGTTGTGGCATGAAATGTCAGTGTTTGAGCAGAAACGATTCCTTTGGTCTGGTTTTGGCGGCAGCACATCCTGCGATTGAATTATTCAAAAAATAATAATATAATCAAAAAGTTAAGCCAGGCATGGCAGGGCAGAAATTTTGCCTTTAATCCGTTAAAAGGTGAAAGGGTTTTTCAAATTTTGTTTACGATGATTTAGGGTTACAGGTTATTTGAATTTGAATTCCCCGCAGCTTTCAGCGCGGGATGAATTCAAATAAGGATAAGGTCCTTTATCAGATTCCGTCCCGCCTTCAGCGGGGTGGGAGTTTCATAAAATCGTTACACGGTTTTATTTGAGGTAAAGTAGAAAAAATGGATGAACGATACGAGCCTAAGACGATAGAATCCAAATGGCAAAAATTCTGGGAGGAGACAAAGCTTTTTAAGGTCGAAGAGGATTTGCACAAAGAAAAGTATTATCTACTTGAGATGTTTCCTTATCCTTCGGGCAATATACACATGGGACATGTGAGGAACTATACCATCGGGGATGTTGTTGCGAGGTATAAAAGAATGCAAGGGTTCAATGTCCTTCATCCTATGGGCTGGGATGCATTCGGCATGCCGGCGGAAAACGCTGCAATCGCCAATAATAGCCACCCGGCCAAGTGGACTTATGGAAATATAGATGCCATGCGATTTCAGTTGAAGCGTCTCGGTTTTTCCTACGATTGGGATCGCGAAATCGCGACCTGCAGTCCTGAATATTATCAGTGGGAACAGTGGCTTTTTTTAAAAATGTATGAAAAGGGGATGGCCTATCGCAAGGAATCCTTTGTGAACTGGTGTGAGCACTGCCAGACGGTACTCGCCAACGAGCAGGTGGAGGCCGGCTTATGTTGGAGATGTAGCAAACAGGTTCGACACAAGAAGCTCTGGCAATGGTTTTTCCGCATCACCGATTATGCTGAAGACCTCTTGTCGTATTGTGAAAAACTGCCCGGATGGCCGGATAAGGTTATCACGATGCAGAAAAACTGGATTGGAAAGAGTATTGGGGCGGAAATTCGGTTTCCCATAGAAAATTCGGATGAGCAAATACCGGTCTTTACAACACGGCAGGATACCGTATTTGGGGCGACGTTTATGTGCCTTGCGCCGGAGCACGCACTGGTGGTCAAACTGTCCAAAGGGACGTTGCAAGAAGAAGAAGTTTCCGAGTTTATCGACCGCATATCCATGCAGGATCGATCGGTCAAGGCCGTGGAAAGTTATGAAAAAGAGGGCGTTTTTACAGGTGCATATTGTATTAATCCTTTAAGTGGTATTCGCATGCCGATCTATACCGCCAACTTTGCGCTTATGGAGTATGGTACCGGGGCCGTTATGTCTGTTCCGGCCCATGATCAGCGGGATTTCGAATTTGCCCGTAAGTACGGTCTCGATATCGTTGTGGTTGTAAAACCTTATGATGACGATCTCGACCCCGCCACAATGACCGAAGCCTTTGCCGGTGAAGGCATTATGGTGAATTCCGGCCAATTTGACGGCATGGATAATGTGAATGCACTTGACGAGATCGCTTCTTATCTGGAACACAAGGGCCTCGGAAAGAAAACAACAAGTTTCAGGCTAAGAGATTGGGGTATTTCAAGACAGCGATACTGGGGTGCGCCAATACCCATAATTCATTGTAAAGAATGCGGCGTTGTTCCAGTACCTGAAAAGGATCTCCCCATTGTGCTTCCAGAGGATGCCGATCTTCTTGAAGGCGGCAAATCTCCGTTATCGACCCTCGAATATTTTGAAAAGACGACCTGTCCGGCCTGTGGCAGTCTTGGGGCCAGACGGGAAACCGATACAATGGATACATTCGTAGAGTCTTCCTGGTATTATGAAAGGTATTGCAGCCCGAACTGTAAAACGGCGATGTTTGATCGTAAAGCCGTGGATTATTGGATGCCTGTTGATCAGTATATCGGTGGTGTTGAACACGCAATTTTACACTTGCTCTATTCCAGATATTACACCCGCGTTCTGAAAGATTTTGGGATGGTCAAATATAAGGAGCCTTTTACACGGCTTTTGACCCAGGGAATGGTCTGTAAAGAGACGGTCTCCTGTCCCGAACACGGTTTTCTTCTCCCTGAAGAAGCGGAAGGAACCGATGCAGGCCAGCTTTGTAAAAAATGTGGCCAGGAGACGATCGTCGGCCGAGTTGAAAAGATGTCCAAGTCGAAAAAGAACGTCATCGATCCGAATATTCTATTAGAAAGATTCGGAGCGGATACAACAAGACTTTTCTGCTTATTTGCAGCCCCGCCTGAAAGAGACCTGGAATGGAGCGAACAGGGTGTTGAGGGCGGTTATCGCTTTTTAAACCGCGTATGGCGCTTGGCTTTAAACTGGATGGATTTGATTCGTGATGCCAAGCCTTTTAACGGCAGCCCGGACCAGCTGAAGGGCAGTTTCCGCGATCTATTTAAAAAGACGCATGCAACAATTAAAAAAGTGACAAAAGATATTGAAGACAGATTTCACTTCAACACCGCTATCAGCGCAGTAATGGAACTCGTAAACACAATGTACGGGATCGATCTCGCTGAAAAGAACGCTCAAAAGATCGGGGTCATGCGGCTTGCCATGGAATCTGTTGCACTCCTTTTATCGCCCATTGTTCCTCATTTTGCCGAAGAACTCTGGGAGACACTGGGATTTGACACCAGCATCCTGCTGGCTTCATGGCCGTCATACAGGGAAGACGCCCTGGTCAAAGATGAACTCTTAATCGTGATACAGGTCAACGGCAAGCTTAGAAGCAGGTTCAACATTGATGCGGATGCAGATGATGATACCCTCAAAGAAATGGCGCTTTCAGACGAGAGGGTCCAAAAATTCATCGATGGCAAACCCATTAAAAAAATTATAGTTGTCAAAAAGAAACTTGTTAATATCGTTGTTTAAATTTGAATTCCCCGCTGCTTGTTGGAGCGAAGCGCAAATCCCGCTTTCGGGGCTGCGGGGATAGGAATTTTAGCCCGCCAGAGGCGGATAAACCTTTCGCTTACTTGTCCGCCTATGCTGTGTGGCGGATTAGATCCCGAAGGTAAACCTTCGGGAGTTTCATAAAATCGTTACAC
>JBFESJ010000037.1:0-20040 GCA_041548585.1 Desulfobacterales bacterium
GAACAGTCGGCCGGTCAGCGTCTGATGGTGGGATTTGACGGAACTGAGTTCAACCCAGAACTGGAGTTTCTCATTGACACGTTGAAGGTCGGCGGAATCATTCTCTTTGCCAGAAACCTCTTGAACCCCGTCCAGATCAAAGATCTTTGCTTTTCAATGCAGTCGTGTGCCCGCACCTCCGGACAGCCGCCGCTTTTGATCGCCATCGATCAGGAAGGGGGCCGGGTGGCCCGGCTTAAAGAACCGTTTACCCAGTTTCCGGGCAACCCGAAGATGAAAGGGCCTGAAGAGGCCATCTTTTTTGCAAAAACAACGGCCAGGGAACTTTTAGACGTCGGCATCAATATGAACCTGGCGCCGGTATTGGATGTTGCGCTTCAAGGCATTAACAGCGTCATGGCTGACCGGGCTTTCGGCCATGATCCAAGGTGGGTGTCTGAACTGGGGACGGTAGTGATCGAGCATCTGCAGACCGAAAACATCATGGCGGTGGCCAAGCACTTTCCGGGCATCGGCCGTACCATCCTTGATTCCCATTTTGAATTGCCGGATCTGGATATCGATGTGGATGCCATGCAGACATTCGATCTGCTTCCTTTCAAATCCGCCATCGATCATCACGTGGCCGGCATTATGCTTTCTCACATCCGCTATCTAAAGATCGATCCGGATTGGCCGGCCAGCCTGTCGACCATCATTGCCGATGATCTTTTGCGAAAGGGAATGGGGTATGGCGGCGTTGTCATGACCGACGATCTGGACATGGGCGCCATTCAAAAACATTATGACATCGGCACCGCCATCCAAAAGATCCTTTCGGCGGATATCGATATGGCTCTGATCTGCCATGCAGGACCAAACATTGAAGCTGCATTCAAAGAGATATTGGATATCCAGGACCGATCTTCGTCGATGAAGGCCAAAGGAATGAAATCTTTGAAACGAATCATGAAACTCAAGTCGAAATATTTAAAAACTGTAACACGTTAGCTTTTTGGAAACACTACCGCTACAGGTATAATTAAATTTTTGCTGAAAGAACTCGTGAATAAGGGTTCGTAATGAAAGAACCCGCCCGAGCTATTAATAAAGGTCTTTGATTTAACAGGGGGTTCCATCCCTAAAGTTAAATCGCTTATGGTTCTTTCAAAACGATCCCTAATCCACTCGGACAGCTTCCAGCCCAAAATTTAATCATACCTGTAGCACCTTTGAAATCAATTTGTTTACAGGGTCTAAGCTACTGCTAAAAACTTAAAAAATGTTCTATCCATCAAAGGACACCAATTCCTTGCTGTAAAGAAATGCCCCGTCCCGTTCGATATAATCATCGGCTTTTCGTTCGAGAATCCAGCCGCTTTCATTTTTTCCACCAAAGGGAAGCCGCAACGGCGTAAACGTAAAATCCGGATTGTCATGCACCATGCCGAAATGTGAATTGAAAAGCGCTTTGATCTGTTTCGGAGGCGATCCGAAAAAAGCCAGCAGAAATCCATAGCGGGTCTGAAGCAGCTCCGATGCTGCTTCGAGCGGATCATCAAACGGTTTTAAAAGAAGAAACGGGCCAAAGAGCTCAAGATCCGGGATGTGGATGTTTTCAGTTTCAAGGATCAGCGGATAAACCATTTCTCCGTTGATGGACCCGGTGATCCGGTTCGCCGGTCGGCACTTCTCAAGGGCATTTTCAACAATTTTTCGGGTGCGTTCCACCCGGATCGGTCCGATTTCGGTGGCCGGATCAAACGGATCCCCCACCTTCATATTTTGAGCAGTATCGAGTATTTTTTCCCGAACGGTTTCATAGAGACTGTTGTGGATATAGACTTTTTTAAGGGTGGTGCAGTACTGTCCGCCGTTAATAAAGGCCCTGCGGGCAATAAAACGGCTTGCAGCCAGAACATCTGCATTTTCAAACACAATGCCTGCCGGCATGCCGCCGGGACCGGCAAAAAAGAGTTTGTCAAAAGACCGGTGCTGCTTCCGGTAGATTTCTCCAACCGCCGAAGCCCCTGAAATAAATAGAACGCGGACATCGCCGTCTTCGACACAGCGTTTGCCGAATTCTCGATTGTCCAGACCGATCATCGGTTCGATGGTTTCAAAGGATTCACAAATCTCAGCCAAAATCGCAGCGGTTTTCGGTGTCTGGGAAGAGACGCTGAACCGAAGATGGTTGCCGGTCAAAAGGGCTGATCCGCCCAGCCGTGCCAGCACCACTGCCGGTGCGTCATAGGCAAATATGGTGGCCACCGTGCCGTAGGGTTGCCCGCTGACGACCCAGGGGATTTCTTCTTTCATGGTCCGCAAATAGTCCACCGCCAGGTCCACCTCGATGCCGGTGATTTTTACGGGAAAACCGGCGTCTAAAGCAGCTGTTTCCTGCAATTTCGACTTCTGGCGTTCAATGGCATCCGCCAGCCGTTCTATTTCTTCAAGTCTTGCTTCAAATTTTTGGTTCTGAGCCATAATCTTTCCCTTTAAAGACGATGTATTCGCCATTATCTTAAAAATACCTGTTCCAAAAGGTTCAGGGCATTCTTGACTTTTGTTACATCAGAGCTCTATTATCATAATGGGCAATTTCCTGCAAACAGAGATTGCCCATATAGATTGCAAAAATATTCTGGACACAATCCTTGTTTCTCGCGCTATTTTTCAGTGAAAACCAACGGCTGAGTTTCGTTTGTTTCCAAGTCTGTGGGAGAGTCCATCTACTGGCCATGGTCGGTTGTCGGGAAACGACTTAAGAAAGGAGGAAGCAAGACATGCATATTATTGAACAACTCTTACAGAAAAAAGGATTCGATATCTGGTCTATTTTGCCACAGGAAACGGCATACAATGCATTGCAGGTTATGGCAGAAAAGAATGTGGGGGCGTTACTTGTCATCGATAAAGGGAAGTTGATTGGAATCTTTTCTGAACGCGATTATGCCCGTAAAGTCATCCTGAAAGAAAAGTCCTCTAAAGATACATCTGTCGGCGAGTTGATGACCCGGGAGGTAGTCTATATCGATGCCAGTTCTACACTCGAAGAAAGTATGGCATTAATGACAGCCAAACACATACGCCATTTACCTGTTTTTAAAAATAACCAGTTGATTGGTATCGTAACCCTTGGGGATGTGGTCAAACAGCTTATCTCGGATCAGCAATTTGCTATTCGAGAACTTGAGAAGTACATTACCGGTGGTTATGATTGATAGACGAGAGAACGCTAATAGGGTGTTCTTTAATCTGATATGGAATGGTTTAGAAATCTGCGAGCGCCAGAAGGTCTTTCTCCTTTTGTACTGCGATGGTTTCCATTTTATGGACCTGCGCTGAAAGTCTGGCAACAAATGATGTGTCTTTTATAGATTTTAAATTAATTTTTACATTGTAAAGAGCACCCAAAATGGCGGTTCTGGCCATCATCACGGCCACAAGCCCGTCGGTGACGGCATTGGGGTTGCCTCTTTGCAGCACGATTTCGGCAAGTGACATGACCTCCAGAGTTTCGGACGCAACAGAGAGGGGGACTTCGGCGGCGTGCTTCAATGCATCCTGAATGGCCAAGGTTCTGGTTTTTGCTTCGGCCGCCGTATCCTTTGGCATTTTAAACGACGAAATCACCTGACTGTATGCCTGGGAATCCCGATCGATGCATTGGGATAATTTTTTCCGGAACGCGGCAGCCTTGAGTGAGATCTCCTTCATTTGGGCGTTATCCGTTTCAGATCTTTTTGCGCCACCGGATAGGTTGGCAACCATTTCTACGAGGCCGGCGGCAGAAGCTGCAGCCAGCGCCGATATGCTGCCGCCACCGGGCACCGGATCACCCGAGGCCGTCCTGTCTAAAAACGCCCACACTTTCATTTCGGTCAACACGATATTTCCTCTCAATTGGTCTTAAAGATGTTTCAAAATCTCTTTTTCGTCTGGATCGACCCCCCTAACGTTTATCCAGTGCATCCGATACAAGCTTTTCGATCATGGTTTTGTCAGGAATAAACGGAAGCGTAATATGATTTTTTTCAGGGTGATCCAAGTTGTAGGCAATACTGGTTTCAATTGCATTTTCATTTCTGGCCCAGGCTCTCCGGGCAACGCCACCCATGACGTCCCAGGGAATGGCCTTACGGATAATATCATCCACGCGTTTACTCCCGTCTAGAACCAGACCAAACCCACCGTTGACGGCTTTTCCGATTCCCACGCCGCCACCGTTGTGCAGTGCGACCATACTCATCCCTCTTGAGGCATTTCCCGCAAAACACTGAATCGCCATCTCTGCCATGATATTGCTGCCGTCTTTGATATTGGCCGTTTCTCTGAAAGGGGAATCTGTCCCGCCGGTGTCGTGATGATCCCGGCCCAGCATAACGGGGCCGATTTCACCTTCTCGGACCATCTCGTTAAATTTTAAGGCCATGTTCATCCTGCCGATGGCGTCCTGGTAAAGGATTCTGGCCTGGGTTCCAACCACAAGGCTGTTTTTCTTTGCATCCCGGATCCAGATATAGTTATCTCTGTCCTGAAAGCGCCGGTCGGGATCAATGCACGACATGGCCGCCCGGTCGGTCTTGTCGAGGTCTTCGGACCTGTTGCTGAGACAAACCCAGCGGAAGGGGCCATAACCATAGTCGAACATCATCGGGCCCATAATATCTTCGACATAGGATGGGAAAATAAATCCATCTATGGGATCATTGCCGTTCTTACATATTTCGGTAACACCCGCGTCGAAGACAGCTTTCATAAAGCTGTTTCCATAGTCAAAAAAGTAGGTACCGCGGTCCACAAGGGTCTTAATGAGCGCGTAATGACGTTTCAGAGAAGTGTCCACCATCTCTACGAATCCGGCGTGATCGGTCCTGAGCATTTCAGTGCGTTGCTCGAATGTCAGCCCCTGAGGACAGTAGCCGCCGTCGTAAACCACATGGCAGGAGGTCTGGTCAGAAAGGAGATCGATGTGGATATTGTTCTTTACCGCATATTCGAGTAGATCGACGATGTTACCGTAAAATGCGATGGCAATACTACCCTTTTTCTTCTGATATTCCTTTGCCAAACGGAAGGCCTCGGCCGGTGAATCAAGGATCCTGCTGACCCAACCCTGATCGTACCGGGTTCGGATCCGTGAATCATCAACTTCTGCAATAATCCCTACCCCACGGGCAATTTCCACGGATTTTCCCTGAGCCCCACTCATGCCCCCAAGGCCGGAAGATACAAAAAGATGTTCCGAAAGGTTACCGCCGGTGGACATGCCGAATGTCCTTCGGGCAGCGTTCAAAATCGTACTGTAAGTGCCGTGAACGATACCCTGGGGGCCAATGTACATCCATCCACCGGCGGTCATCTGGCCATAGTTGGCCACTCCCAGTGCAGCTGCCCGGTGCCAGTTTTCCTGGTCGTCAAACATCCCCACCATGAGAGCGTTGGTTATAATAACTCGGGGAGCTTCGGGGCCGGAAGCAAATAAACCCATCGGGTGACCGGAGGCAACGACCAGGGTTTGTTCCCGAGAGAGTTCTTCCAGATATCGCTTGATCAATAGATACTGCATCCAATTCTGACAGACCTGACCGGTTTCGCCATAGGTGACCAGTTCATAGGGATAGAGCGCAATATCAAAATCCAAATTGTTGTCTATCATTACCTGTAAGGCCCGGCCTTCAACACACCGGCCCTTGTATCGGTCAATGGGAAGTCCTGTGATCTTGCCGACGGGTCTGAAACGGTAGCCGTAAATCCTGCCGCGTGTCAGTAATTCATTTAGAAATTCAGGGGCCAAAGCGTCGTGCCAGTTTTCCGGAATGTATCTGAGGGCATTTTTTAACGCCAGGATCGTATCACTTATGGAGAGAGAAAAATGTCTCTTGGGGGCCCTGCGGATGCCGTTAATAAATTCCGGGGTATCAGGAAATTCATCGAATATGCTTTCAAGCTGAATTGACATTGCATTTGATGCATTGATATTATGACGCATCTTTGTACCTCTTTTGGAAAAAAGGTGAACAAATTATCGAGTGCTGCATTCATGCTGTATATACCACAATTTCCGATCAAACGACAGGGTAAACAGGGTTAACTTGGATATTCATGAAGCCTTTTTGCAAACTCGAAAGTTCATCCGGGTTAATCCTTGACACAGTGCCTGGACATTTGTAATTATTTTACCTCAATTGAGGTTTCACAATCTCGAAAAGTAATCACAAGGCGTAAATTCTGATACAATCCTTTTGTTACCTCGCCAATAAGGCTTTTGGGAAACCAAAGAAATGTTTGTGCCCAAAGGGTTGAAACTGGAATTTTATAAATGAGACATTGTAGAAAAAGATACCGGGGAAAAAGAAAATGGAACTCGATCACATAATGGAAGAATACGGTTTTAAAGTATCATCAAGCTGTAGCGGTTTCGAGTGGTATATGAAAAAGATTCAGTATAAAGGAAATGATGCCTTTGTCACCATCACAGCAGATGATGAACTTCACCTGCCTGATTCCGTGGATGAGCCTGTTCTTGTTAGTATATCAGACATGAATTCCGGCAATGAACTTGAAACGCCTCAGCGTTATGAGTCCCTAAAATCTTATTTGGACACACTTAATACTCCAGCCTGAATTTTTTCTGAACGGCATTGCAGACCGGACAGCTTGTGGGGATTTTCTCCGCGGCAACATGCCCGCAGACCTGACAGACATAATAGTTTGTTGAATCCTCGGTGCTTTCTTTAGGTACTTCTTCTAAAAGTTTTTGGTGATTTTTTTCCACTTCTTTAATCGGAAAAGAGATGGCAACCTGTCAAAAATGTAAAGAAAAACTCCCTTTTTTTACAATTCGGGATAAGAAACGCCGAAACCCTCTGGGAACCGGGCATTTATGTCAGAGATGCTATGAGCCTTATGGTCTTGTTATAGAGAAATACAAAGCAAACCTGGAAAAAATCAACACGGATCCAAAGGCAGGGGCGTGGGTTGCGCTCTGCTGTCTATTGGCTGCACAGCGGATTAACCTTGTGCGCACAATAACGGCCGCAATCAGCGGGTTCGTTGAAACGCAGAACAGCTGGAAGGCATGTAAAGAAAGTGCAATACGACTTACCATAAATGCCATATCGATGCTCCCATGCAATTCTGATGGGTTCATTTTTTTGAAAGCACTTTTTACCAGAGCTGAAGGCATTGGGGAGTCTCCATCTTGGGAAATACCGATACAACGATATGCAAGTGTTTTTGGAGACACGATCGTCGACATTGAATATGAAGCTGTTATGCGAAGCGGCGTTTCTATTGATGAATTGAATACGCTCGCATCATCCCTGCCCGGACATCAATGGCTATTAAGCCCCTAAAATGGCGTATTCAGGAAATGAAAGTCGAATTTTCAGACCCGATCATGGGTCTTCGAAAATACACACCCTCATAAATTCTGAGATAAAAGACTTTTTATGTATTTTTCCCCCCAAAACCTTAAATAGCGGGCTTTTACCTATTGACTTTCTGAATTTGTTGCTGTAACCCGTAAAAAAAGTAAAGAAAAAAAAGATGGATGAACAATTAATAAAAGGAGGGGGGCATATGACAAAAGCAGAATTGGTCGAACAAATGGCGGCAGATGCAAAAATTTCGAAGTCTGCGGCTGGAGCCGCACTGGAATCTTTTATGACAAATGTGACCAAAGCCCTGAAGAAAAAAAACGGAAAGATTACATTGGTCGGATTTGGTACGTTTGCAAAAGTTAGAAGAAAGGCTCGAAAAGGGCGGAACCCCCAGACAGGTGAACCCATTAAGATCAAGGCAAGGAATGTTGTAACTTTCAAGGCTGGAAAGAAACTCAAAGACGCGGTTTAGGGCTATTTATCAGAAGTGACAAAAGGCGGTTTAATCGGCTTTATAAAAAGTTGATGGACCGCTTTTTATTTTTAATCAAATTGAGCCTGACCCTCCCGCTATTCTCCTTGACAATAAACGCCATTCTAATTAAAATTTCCCAAAATTTTAACTAAAAAATTAAACATTAATTGGGTGACCGGGAGCTTTTGAATGAAAAGTGTATCAACAGTTGAATATCACGGCGGTCCGCCTGTCCAACTGGTCGTGAATGAAGCGCGGGCAACCACGCTCAAGGATATTGCCCTGAACCTTCCGGACATTACCCTGAACGACCGGCAACTTTGTGATCTCGAACTCCTGGCAACTGGGGCCTTTTCTCCACTTGACGGCTTTATGCCCCGACCTGACTATGAGTCGGTGCTTGACCGCATGCGACTACAAAGTGGCGTGCTTTGGCCCATACCGATATGCCTGAGCATTTCCGACACCAAGGCGCGAACTTTGGAGGTGGGACAATCTGTTGTTTTAAGAGATCAGGAAGGGTTCTTACTGGCTGTTATGCATATCGAGGATATGTGGCCGGTGAATCGGGAGAAAGAGGCATTGCTGGTATATGATACAACGGACGTAACGCATCAGGGCGTTCAGTATCTATTTAATACCGAGGGTGATTATTACATCGGAGGTAAACTCGAGGTTTTGAGCTTACCGCTTCACTTTGACTTCAAACAGCTTCGCATGACACCACAAGAAACCCGGAGTGTTTATCAAAAACTAAAGTGGCAGAGGGTTGTGGGATTTCAGACTCGAAATCCAATCCAGCGTCTCCAGTTCGAAATGACGGTGAAAGCCATGCGGCAGGCCAAGGCCAATCTACTTCTTCTCCCCGTTACCGGCATGACAAAACCCGGAGATTTTGACCACTACACGAGAGTCCGATGCTATAGGGCGGTGACCCGCCATTATCCGCCGGATTCTTTTGTGCTAAATCTGCTACCTCTTTCCATGCGTCTGGCGGGCCCCAGAGAGGCGCTTTTACATACCATCATTGCTAAAAATTACGGATGTACCCATTTTATCGTCGGACGAGACCATGCCAGTTCGGGAACAGATGCTGCCGGGAATTCTTTTTACGATAGTGTTGCGGCTCAAAGAATGAGTCAGGAATACAGCAAAGAGGTCGGTGTAACCATTATTCCTTTTGAAGAACTTGTCTATTTGCCTTTTGAAGATGAGTTTCGTTCCTCAGATCAGATACCCGAGGGAGAACAGTATATTTCTTTTTCAAGTTCTCATATTCGCGAACGAATCAGAACAGGGCGGAGAATACCGGAGTGGGCAACGTTTGCGGAGGTTGTGGCTGAACTGAAAAAAGCATATCCATCCCCGGATAAACAGGGCTTTACAGTATTTCTGACAGGCCTCTCAGGTGCAGGGAAATCGACCATTGCCAAGGTGCTCTATGCGCGTTTTCTGGAAATGGGCGATCGGCCGGTAACCTTGCTGGATGGCGATATTGTACGAAGAAATCTATCGAGCCAGCTTAGTTTTTCCAAAGAAGACAGAGATACCAATGTTCGGCGCATCGGTTTTGTGGCAGGTGAGATCACCAAGAATCGCGGCATCGCCATCTGCGCACCGATCGCACCTTACAATGCCACCAGGGCTGAAATCAGGAACAACATTGAGAACTATGGTGGATTTATCGAGGTGCATGTATCCACACCGTTAGAAGTTTGCGAAAAAAGGGACCGAAAGGGGATGTATGCCAAGGCTCGCGCCGGGTTGATCAAGGGCTTTACCGGAGTTGATGATCCTTACGAGATTCCGGAATCACCGGAGGTGAAAATCGACACAACCCATCTTATACCCGATGAAGCCGCTCAGGAGATTCTGTTGTTGCTGGGGCAGAAGGGATACATTTGAACAGTGAATGGTAAATAGTAAATAATCGATCGTGGACAGGGGTTGATGAATCGTAGAAGACCATCGAAATTAGAGGTGAAATGGCAGATAGACCGCACCCATTAACGGATCGCCTGTTAACTGCATTATGGGCAGCCAAAGATGCCGGCCTGGCCATTCTCGATGTATATCAACAGGATTTTGAGGTTTCGTACAAAGAGGATCAATCGCCGCTCACCATTGCAGACCAGCGCTCCCACAACATCATTGTTGACCATCTAACTGATCCAGCCGGGGAAAGCCTTCCGATTCTAAGTGAGGAAGGCAAAGATGTTCCCTTTGAACAAAGACGCGTATGGGAGTATTTCTGGCTGATTGATCCCTTGGACGGTACCAAGGAGTTTGTTAAAAGGAACGGAGAATTTACCGTAAATATTGCGTTGATTCATCAAGCTCGACCGATTCTTGGGGTAATTTATGCCCCGGTGAATAACGTTTTCTATTTTGCATCTGAGGGTTTTGGCGCGTACAGACTAAAAAACGATAATGCCTTTGAGCTCTTAGAAGGCAGAACTTCTGAAATTGAAAGGGACAGCGTGTTAAAGGAAATCTTAAAGCAATCCGATAGATTACCGTATTATGATACGCCATTAGATGCTCACGACTCACAGTTGGTCATCGTGGGCAGTCGTTCTCACCCTTCAAAGGAGTTTGAAGCTTTTGTGAAAACCATGAGGAAGCAGCATGCGAAGGTAGAAGTTATTTCGTCCGGCAGTTCTCTAAAGCTGTGTCTGGTGGCCGAAGGCAGGGCAGATATATATCCCAGACTGGGACCGACGATGGAGTGGGATACTGCTGCCGGTCAAGCCATTGTAGAACAAGCAAATGGCAGTGTATTGAATTCTGAGACGGGTGAACCGCTACAATACAACAAAAAAAACCTTTTAAATTCTTGGTTTATTGTCAAGACCCACGGAAATCCGTGATTCTGGGAAATAACAAAAAAGCGTTCAGCATTTTTAATCGGTCGAATAATACAAAAAGGGGTTATATCATTGCCTATAACCCCCTGATTTCACTGGTAGGCGGTACTGGGATTGAACCAGTGACTTCTACCGTGTGAAGGTAGCACTCTCCCGCTGAGTTAACCGCCCGTTATCATGGCTTGTCTACATTTTCTTTTAATTCTTTGCCCACCTTGAAGAAGGGTAATTTTTTGGAAGTTACTTGAATCTGGGCGCCGGTTTTAGGGTTTCGTCCAATGTACGGCTTGTAATGTTTTACCGAAAAACTGCCAAAGCCCCTGATTTCAACCCGATCACCTCTTGTAAGTGTTTCTTTTAATGCGTCGAAAAACGTATCCACAACCTTTCCAGCTTCTTTTCTGCTAAGCGTCACTTTATCTTTAAGGTCATTAATTAAATCGGATCTGTTCATAGCGACTCCTTAATAAAAATAGAGCGTTGAGTCATATTGGTAAGCGTTACTTCAGACCGCTGAAGGATATTCATTCTTTATATAGGTATTAATAAATTTTAAGTCAAGCACTTTTTAACATATAAGAAACAATCTGTTATTCCATATTTTCCGATATCAAATCGCCAAGCTCTGAAATTTCTTTGGGTGTTGGAAGGTCTTCAAGGTTTCTCAGCTCGAAGACCTCAAGAAATTGTTTTGTAGTTGCATAAATCAGCGGTCTACCTGGAATTGTTTTTCTTCCCAGAACCCGCACCAGTTTTCGCTCGAGCAGCATGCGAAGGATGCCGCCACAGCTGACCCCGCGAATATGTTCTATATCGTTGCGGATGATCGGTTGTTTATAAGCGATAATCGCGAGTGTCTCAAGGGCGGCCTTGCTAAGGCGCATCGGTTTGGGCTGAATGAGCCGCTTAATCCAATCCCTGTATTCCGGGCGGGTACGGATCTGGTATCCGCCGGCAACTTCCCGTAAAAAGAAACCCCCTTTGCGATTTTCGTACTCCAATGTAAGTTCGGCGAGTGCATTTTGGATTTCTTTTTTCCCTGCCGGGGCGAGGATGTTTTTTATACGATCGATTGTAAGCGGTTCCTCGGCCACCATTAGGAGGCTTTCTACAATATTTTTTATATCTTCCATTACAAGTAAAAGAGTCTGATAATGCCGGTTTGTGTATTCTGGACAATATTGATCAAGGAGAGTCTGACCATTTCAAGAATTGCAAGAAATGTAACGACAACTTCACTTTTATCGATATTATTGGAAAAAAGTTCGTTAAAAGTTACCGATTCCCGGGTTTCAAAGATTTCTACAATCTGAACGATTCGGTCCCTTACGGAAACGGTATCGGCGGTGATGATATCCACACCTTGATGGGTGGATATTTTATCAAGTATTTTTTGAAACGCATCAATAAGTTCAAACAGTCCGACCTTTATGATTTCCCCTTCTTGATCAATTGAGCGATCTTCCTGATTTAAGTTCCTTACAAAGGTATCTTCTCCCAAAAGGTTCCTTGCAGCCAGTTCATTGGCTGCTGACTTCATCTGAAGGTATTCTTCAAGCGGTTTGACGATCTCCAATCGGGGATCTTCATCGTCATTTTCATCTTCATGAACCGGGAGGAGCATTCTTGATTTAATTTTGGTCAAAGTAGATGCCATCAAGATGAAGTCACCGGCAACATCGATGTTTATCGCATTCATCCACTGAAGGTATTCGAGATAATGTTCTGTTATCAGGGAAATGGGGATATCATAGATGTCCACCTCATGCTTTTTGATAAGATGAACCAAGAGATCCATGGGACCTTCGAAAATATCATCAATCTGTACTTTGTAGAGTTCTTCTTGCATTTTTATATTTTTATGGCCGCTCGGACTTCCGACATCGTTTTTAAGGCGACTTGTCGGGCTTTCTCGCATCCATCCAAAATAATGTCGTCAACAAGGTGGGGCCGAGCTTCATAATATTCTCTCTTTTTGCGCATGGGCTCGAGAGCGATTATGAGATGTTGGGCCATGATCTTTTTACATTCGACACACCCGATTTCAGCTGTTCGGCATTCTCGGTTTATTTTTTCGACGGTTTGGTTATCGCTGTATAGCTTGTGAAATTCGTAAACATTGCAAACATCGGGGTTGCCGGGATCGCTTTTTCTGGCACGCTGGGGATCTGTAAGCATTTTGGCAACGTTGGCGGCGATTTCATCGGGACTGTCTGACAGAAAAATTGCATTGTTGTAACTCTTGCTCATTTTGCGTCCATCAATGCCCAGTATTTTGGGAGTTTCGGTCAAAATCGATTCAGGTTCCGGAAATACTTCACCGTAGAAATAATTGAACCTTCTTGCGATTTCACGTGTAATTTCGACATGCGGCACCTGATCGACCCCTACAGGCACGCCATAGGCCTTGTACATAATAATGTCTGCGGCTTGGAGCACCGGATAGCCGAGGAAACCAAAGGTGGAAAGGTCCTTGTTACTCAGTTGAACGATTTGATCTTTGTAGGTGGGGTTGCGCTCCAACCATGGCACCGGTGTTATCATCGTAAGGATCAGAAACAGTTCAGCATGTTCCTTGATGTGTGATTGGATAAAGAGTGTACTTTTGTCAGGCAAAAGGCCTGCACTCAGCCAGTCTATTAACATATTTCGGACATATTCCGAAATATGTCCGGTATCTTCATAATCACTGGTCAGGGCATGCCAGTCGGCGATGAAGAAAAAGCAGTCATATTGTTCTTGCATGTTTACCCAGTTTGCAAGTGCGCCGTGCAGATTGCCAAGGTGTAGGGGTCCTGTAGGACGCATCCCGCTTAATATCCTTTTTTTCCCTGTCATTTAGCGTCTCCTCTACCGCAAATATAAGCGTCTATTTAACATTGTAAAACCTCAATTGAGGTAAAATTTACCGGTGAAGCCGATATCAGCATCCAAGGGCTTTGTCTTAAACGAACATCCGAAGTGTGTTGTTTTCTGTTCCGTATAACAGTATGGAATCCTTATAAATCAACTCGATATTTCCTATTTCCCCAGCAAGATATTGAACATCGGGATAAGGAAAAATGACAGTAATCTATCCAGAAGATTGGTTAGAAGCAAGAAAATAATGATGATCATGCCGAATCGTTCTAAACGGGCATATTGCATCCTTAACGGGGCAGGCAGACACATGGCAAGTATTTTGCTTCCATCGAGGGGAGGTATGGGAATGAGATTAAATATGGCCAGGACCAAATTAATAATCACACTGTAAAAGAGCATAGAATAAAGGTCCACGATAAACGGGTTGAAGATTGATGTTTGCCACAAAAATTTATACCGGGTCAGGAGTTGAAAGAAAATTCCCGATGAAATCGCGAGTATGAAATTGGCCAAAACACCTGCCGATGCAACATAAATTGTACTTCTTCGAACATCCCTAAGGTTAGAAAAATTGACCGGTACTGGCTTGGCATAACCGAAAATTATCGGTGAACCGGTCAATTTCAAAATGAGTGGCAGAAGCAAAGATCCAAAGAAGTCCAGATGTTTGATCGGATTAAGCGTCAATCTTCCGGCCATCTGGGCAGTATTATCTCCCCTTCTTAAAGCAACATAGCCATGCGCAACCTCATGTATGGTAACGGAGAATAGAAGCGGAACGATCATCACAACAATCTGATTCAGATTAAAATTACTGAACATAATCTCTTACAAAAGAAAGTTCATCACTGCGTGTTTTAATACGACCATTTAATTTGCCGTCAAGGACTGCCTCTAAGATTTCACGATAAACCGGACCGGGTTCGAGACCGAGTTTTTTAAGATCTTCCCCTTTTATTGACGTATGTATGTGCCTCAGCCGTGTAAAGTAATTGGAGATGGATCGTTTTACCGTTTCTTTTTTTGTGGCTGCCATCATATAGAGGATAAGCTCAATTTTGAAAACGGAAATTCGTTTGTAAATGATACTGTTTTTTTCGGGTAGATTTCGTTCCATCCATAACACGCAACTGTCGGCCTCGAAGCGTTCCTTGCAGAAGATGCTCCTGTATCTCGGCGCTAGTTCAATCCGTTTGCAAATTTCACTGGCCGTTTCTTTATCGCAAGGTTTTATCAGCGCTAAAAAGTATACGGCCCATTTCATATAGGGTTCTTCGAGGAAAAGCAAATCGTGCCAAGATAGCACCTTTTTAACGGATTTAAATAATGAAATCAAATCGGTATTTAATGTTATGGAAGGGTGAATAACATGAAGGAGATTATATTCATTCATCCTTAAAATTGCGGCTAAAGGATTTTCTTCTTCGAGAATCTGACGGAGCTCGGCAAATACCCTTCTTCCACGGAGCCTTTTGAAAAAATCCATTTTTACGGCATTTTCGATCAAACCTGAAGTCAGTTTTCCGATTGAAAAGCCGAAACGCTGTTCAAACCTGATGGCACGGAAAACCCGGGTTGGATCTTCAACAAAACTAAGATTATGCAAAACCCTGATGATTTTTTCTTTAAGATCCTTTTGGGCTGAAAAAAAATCGATTAAGAGGCCCAGCCTGCCGGGGTTAAGCTGAATAGCCAAAGTATTTACCGTGAAGTCTCGTCGAAAAAGGTCGAGTTTTATGGAACTCATTTCAACCGTAGGTAGCGCTGCCGGGAATTTATAATATTCCATTCTGGCGGAAGCCACATCAATTTTAAAACCGTCCGGGAATATAATGACAGACGTGCCGAATTTTGCGTAGGAATGAATACGGGCACCGACCAATTTAGCATATTTTTTTGCAAATTCGATACCGTCTCCTTCAATGACAATATCGATGTCTTCATTATTCCGATATAAAAACAGGTCGCGCACGAATCCGCCGACGACATAAGCGCCATAACCGATTTTGTCGGCCTCTTCGCCGATGGTTTTAAGGATATCCATAATACGCGGTGTAAGCCGTTCTTTCATGAACTTAAGGATATTTCTTGTTCTTGCGTGGCCGGATTCCTTCAGCAAATCCGGTGAGCTTAAATCCTTGTTTTTGGATTGCCGCGCCAAAATATTGAGCAAATCGGTTCGGGTAATAACTCCTGAAATGACACCGCTATCGATAACAGGAAGGATGCGAAGTTTGTTCTCAATAATTTTTTCCTGTATTTCAGCGAGTTCGGAACTGGATTCAACTGATGCCAGTTCGGTCGTCATATACTCCTTTATCGGAATGTTATCAAGACCGTGGTACATGGCCTTTTCAATAATCTGTCGGGTTATAAAACCTTGAAGGTTTTCTTTGCCATTGTCTTTTTGGGTGACCAGAAGCGCGTTTATGTTGTAACGGGTAAGGAGGTTGCCGGCATCTTTACAGGAAACGTTTGCACCGACGGTGATCGCCGGCGATGACATAAGATCTTTTGCCCGGCTTCGAGATCTTATTTTTCTGTAAAGAATTTCTGTAAGTTCGTTCTCAATCTGGGCCAAAGTCTTTCCCTTAATCGTTGCGGCTGCCGCAAATGTATGCCCTCCGCCGCCCAGAGGCGTGACAATTGCTCCAACATCGACTTCCGGTATTCTGCTTCGAGCGACGATGTACATTTTATCTCCCATTCGGGCGATGGCAAATATGGCATCAAGATTTTCCATTTTGACCATTTTGTGGACCAAAAAGGCAAAATCGGACACGTAATGGTCGGTCGATACGCTGGTAATTACAATTTCGATACTATTGATATTATAACGGGTAGCGGCCTGAATCATGTCATTTAGAAGTCCTACCTGTTCCGGACTGATTTCCCGGGAAATCAGATTTGAAACAACATTTAAATTGGCACCCTTTGATAATAAGAAGGCGGCGGCTGTGAAATCTTTTTCTGTGGTGGAAGGGAAAGTAAAGGAGCCTGTGTCCTCATAAATACCGAGACACATAATTGTGGCTTCATCTGGTGAAATTTCGATTTCCTTTTCTCTTATGATTTCTGTGAGAATCGTGACCGTGGCGCCGGTCGGACAATTCACCTCGTAATGTCCTTTGATGTCGCTACTCATAGTTGGGTGGTGATCATAGATATGGATTTCAACATCCGGTCGATCCAGTAAAGCTGAAAGTTTTCCAATACGACTTGCCTGCCGGGTATCCACCAGGACCAGCTTTTTGATGTTTGCCATATCGATATCTTTTATGTCAGCCATGTTAAATAGATAAACCAATGATTTTATGAAAAAATTTCTTAAGTTTTTTTCCTGAGAACCGGGAAAAACGACCATGGAATCCGGATACAATTTTTGTGCTGCAAGCATTGAAGCCAAGGCATCAAAGTCGGCGTTAATGTGCGTTGTGATGACAGTGAGGTCTTTCTTATGGTTCGATTTGTTTTTTGTCACAACGATACCTTAAGGTTTTTTATTAATCCATTGAATACATTCAATTTTACCCAATTTCGATGTCAGTCCTAAATGTTATTCCTTGAAATATTCAATGTGTTCCTGACGGTCCTGTTCGTCTCCATGAAAATACCGGAACAGATCCGGTAGATCATCCTATGGAAAATAAAATTTTTGCTTTCCCTCGTTCGAAGCCCGGGATCTTCGACTTGGCATCGAATTCCAATAGAAGAAGGCATCATTTTTAGGGCTCTATATGACCGGCCATTTTGATGCGTTCATCCAAAATTGTCCTGTCTTTCAATTTTAAACATATGCATATATGGATGGGTTTATCAAGCTGTATAATACCTTATTTAGCACTAAATTCCGCAAACCTGTTGTTGTTTGACTTGGATTGTGATATTATTTAGGCCACATATTCGCAACACAATCTGTGTTGGCTCCATTTAAAAGGAGGAAAGATCATGCCGGTTTATTTGTGGAAAGGGAAGGATCGAAATAATAAGACCAGAAAAGGGGAGATGGAAGCGGCAACCGAAGAGGCTGTCCGTTCGGAACTTGCCCGGCGAAAGATTACGTCTGCCAAGGTTAAAGTGAAGCCAAAGGACCTCTTTGAAAATGTCTCTTTCATGCAGCCCAAAGTGAAACGGTCAGATATAATCATTTTTTGCCGACAATTTTCGACCATGATTGACGCTGGGCTTCCCATCATCCAATGCCTCGATATTCTTTATGCCCAGAATGAAAATAAAACGTTTAAAAAAATGCTCAAAGACATTAAAGCCAATGTTGAGAGCGGACAAACCTTTGCAGAAGCGTTGAAAAAGTACCCCAAACAGTTTGATGATCTTTTTGTAAATATGATTTCGGCCGGTGAAGCCGGTGGTATCTTAGATTCGATTTTAAGACGGTTGTCGGCTTACCTGGAGAAAGCTGCAAAACTTCAAGCTAAAATAAAAGGCGGTATGACGTATCCAATTGTAACCATTGTGATTGCCATCGTGGTGGTGGCTATAATCATGGTTTTTGTTATTCCCGTATTTGAGGAAATGTTCGAAGGCATGGGAAGTGCACTCCCGGTTGCTACACAGGTTGTTGTCAATTTGAGCAGGGCTATAAAATCCAACATTTTTTATATTATCGGGGCGATGGTTATATTCATCTATGCAATACGGCGTTTTTATAAAACCCAAAAAGGAAGAATCTTGATGGATGACCTTGTGTTGAGGCTGCCGTTGTTCGGGCAATTGGTTCGGAAAGCCGCCGTTGCCAAATTTTCACGGACCATGGGGACAATGCTTGGCAGCGGAGTTGCGATTTTAGATGCGCTTGAAATTGTTTCTAAAACCGCCGGTAACAAAACCATTGAAAAAGCTGTTTTAGACACTCGAACTGCCATTGCGGAAGGTCGAACAATGTCCGACCCGCTTGCTGAAAGCGAAGTTTTCCCCTCAATGGTTTGCCAGATGATTGCTGTCGGCGAATCCACCGGCGCTCTTGATGCAATGTTAACAAAAATTGCCGACTTTTATGAAGAGGAAGTTGATCAGGCAGTGGAAAACCTGACTTCATTGATCGAGCCGTTTATGATTGTGTTTTTGGGTGTGGTTATTGGCGGGCTGGTTGTGTCTATGTATCTGCCTATTTTTAAAATGGCATCTGCGTTCGGTTGATAAATCATAACGCCTCTACTGAATATCATGCGCAGTTCTTCAATAACGCCTGAAGATGATTTATATCATAAGCTTAAATGGCTTATGTTCTTTCGAATCCTTTTTGCTCTATTATTACTAAGTTCAACGATTGTTGTTCAACTCAATAAGAATCCTTTCCCTTTGGCCAAATCTTTCATCGTCCTTTACGGGCTTATCGTCGCAATATTTCTACTTTCGACTTACTATGCCTTTATTTTTCGTGCGCAAAAAATAAAGTTTCTTTTTCCGTATATCCAGATCGGGATCGACACCTTTCTCGTAACATTAATCATTTTTATTACCGGAAGTTTCACAAGTATTTTTTCTTTTTTATATCTGGTTGTCATTATTTATTCGAGCATGGTCATTTTTAGAAAAGGGAGCATGATCATGGCTGCTCTTTGCAGTATTCAATACGGTATTCTCATTGACCTCGAATATTATGGTTTTATTAACCCTTATTTTTTAAAAGAGAGCAGCAGCATTGGTAACTATGACTGGAGCTTTGTGTTTTTTAAGGTCGTGATTACCATGGTGGCTTGTTTTGCGGTTGCTTTTTTAAGCGGTTTACTGTCAGAACAGCTAAGACGGACAAAAAAGAAGCTTTCAGCCATGGAGGATCGTGTAGAACGCGTCGAAAAGTTGGCGTATCTCGGTGAAATGGCGGCTGGCATGACCCATGAAATCAAGAATCCCCTGGCTTCACTGGCGGGGTCAATCCAGATTTTAAGAAAAGAAATTCCTTATGATCCTGAACATGATAAGCTGATGCAGATCGTGCTTCGTGAAACAGACCGGTTAAATGCCCTTGCAAATAATTTTCTGCTGTTTGCAAAACCACCGGTGGGTAAGATCGAGAAAGTAGACCTGGAAGGTGCCCTGACAGAAACCATCAAGCTGTTTGAAAAAAACCAAGATACCAGCCGCAGAGTTTCCATTATAACTGATTTTTTCCCCAATATTTGGGTTGAAATAGATCCGGTTCACCTGCGCCAGGTGGTGTGGAATATTATTCTAAATGCAGCCGAGGCTATTGAGGGTGAAGGTCTTATCAACGTAAAAACATATCCATTTAAGCATAACTTTGCATGTATTGAAGTTGATGACAATGGTTGTGGCATGACAAAAAAGCTCATACAGTCGATTTTTTACCCCTTTTTTACAACAAAACCAAGCGGGACAGGGCTTGGCCTTTCCATCGTTCACAGAATTCTCGAATCGTATAATACCTGGCTTGATGTTGAGAGTGAAGTCGGTGAGGGGACGCGATTTAGTTGGAAATTAGATCGGA
>JBFESJ010000038.1:0-19973 GCA_041548585.1 Desulfobacterales bacterium
ACCTAAACGAAATTATCCGGCGGCTGAAACGGAATGTTATTCTGACAATAGCTATAAAAGGAACGCTTATGCGTTGGAACTCGCAGTTCACCCAGGAACGAAGATACCAAATCTATGGAAAGAATACCCCCCACCAATGCCTCTTCACATTAGATATCCTTTGCATCGTATGGGAGAAATCCTCTGCATCGTATGGGAGAAATCCTCTGCATCGTATGGGAGGAATCCTCACATAGGAGATTTCCTCAGAAAAAATGAGCCCTTCTTCCTATGGACAAAATGAATAACGTCAGCAATAAATAATTTGTCGATCAGTTCCATTTTCGAAATTGTTTCGTGAATAATTTTTATGAAACCATCATATTTCGGAACTTTGGCCGGAAAATAAGGTTTTCATTCAGGCACTAGTTAAATTGCCATCTCCATCAGCCCGTCAATACCGGCCTACACTGTTTGTATAAGCCCCACAAAAAAAGAGGATATGTCAGATTATTGGATTTCTAAAGCATGTTTTTTCTGTGCCAATTTTTTTTAAAAAAGGAGGTTGCCAAATGGAATTCGAAAAGGAGGAAACTATACCTTTATCTGTTGTCGAAAAGAAAACATCACGCCGCAGTTTTCTGAAAGGGGCACTTACCACCGCAGGAAGTGTTGCGACAATTGTAACTGTCGGCGGTTTCAAAACCCCTGATGTGGAAGCAGCAGACCCTGCCAAAAAAAAGGATAAAATGAAATATCTTTTTGCCGTTCGGGAGAACTGCACAGGGTGTCGCGCCTGCGAATATGCTTGTTCCTTGAAACATGAAGGGGTCGTCAGACCGTCGGCAGCAAGAATTCACGTTACAAAGTACGCCAGTGTTATCGACGTGCCGGTTATCTGCTGGAATTGTGATGATTTACCGTGCGTCAAAGCGTGCCCGACAACTCCTACGGCCATCAAGAAAGATCCTGAAACAGGCGCCATAAAGTATATTGACGACAAAACCTGCCTGGGGGCCAAATGCAACAAGTGCATTGAAGCCTGTCCGGCCGGCTATCTGCGTCGCAACCCGGATACCGGATGGCCCATATTCTGTGATCTTTGCGACGGGGATCCGGAATGTGTCAAGGCCTGTGCGGAACAGGCCGGAAATCCCCAGGGCCCCTGTCTGAAGGCGGGAAAGCTGGGATTCGGCGTTAATATGGCGTATAGAGATGTTACCCCTGAAGAGGCCGCAAGAGCGCTTCACAAGAATTTTTTCTACCCCAATGAAAAAGGCGAAAGGAGGTAACGGCCATGACAGCACCCAGAGGAGGATACTTTGGAAAAATTCTGGAAATCGACCTTTCAACAAAAAAATTCAAAACCCGAACAATCCCGGATGAGGTCTACAGAAAATACATCGGCGGCTCCGGTCTGGGGGCCTATTTTCTTTACACCGATTTAAAACCAAACACCGATCCCAGATCTAAAGAGAATTTTATCTTTATGGGAACCGGCCCTTTGAACGGCACCTATTGTCCCGCTACCAGGTTAAGCATCGCCTTCAAAAGCCCCTATACCGGTATTTACGGTCACTCAGAGGTCGGCGGAAACTTTGGAAACGAGATAAAGTGGGCCGGCTGGGACGGTTTTCTCATCAAGGGAAAATCTCCCGAGCCGGTTTGGCTTTATATCCACAACGACAAGGTGGAGTTCAGGGATGCGAAACGGACGCTCTGGGGCAAGGACACCTATGCCACGAACGACGCCATTATCAGGGAATTGAAGGATACTGACGTTAGAACCATTGTCATCGGTCCGGCCGGTGAAAACCAGGTCAACTATTCGGCCATGATCGTCGATCGGTTTCGTGCTGGTGGAAGAAGCGGTGGCGGCACTCTGATGGGGATCAAGAACCTGAAGGCCGTTGCCGTCAAGGGGACCGGCTGGGTTCCGGTGGCAGACAGGGACAAATTCCACGATGCGGCCCAAAAGGCCAAGAAACTTGCCGTAGATCTTGAGGCCTGGCAGGGGATCAAACGCTGGGGCACGGCAGGTCTTCTAGAGCTGAAAAACTTTGTGTCCGGCTCTCTGGTCACGAGGAACTACCAGACCACCTGGTATCCGGATATCGTCGAGATCGGAGGGGAGCAGGCCGGCCGGGAATTCTGGAAGCGGCACCAGTCCTGCCCCAACTGTCCGGTTCATTGCATGAAAGTCGGAGTTATCAGAGGCGGAGATTACAGCGGGTTGATCGCTGAAGCACCTGAATTTGAAACAGGAACCATGCTCGGAGCCAACTGTGGCGTGGCCGATTTTGACCCTTACGTTAAGACGATCGAAATGTGTGATGCCATGGGCGTGGATACCATCTCTATGGGAAATGTGCTCGGGTATACCATGGAACTGATCGAAAGAGGCATTCTTTCCCACAAGGACGTGGACGGCGTGAAACTCGAATGGGGTGAACCCGAAGCCATGGCCGAAATGATTCGGAAAGTGGCACACAAGGAAGGCAAGGGGGGCAAGCTTTTGGCCCTCGGCGTAAAGCGAATGGGAGAAAAGATCGGGAAGGGCGCAGACTATTATGCCATCCATGTGAAAGGGCAGGAACTCGCTGCCCATGATCCCCGGGGCGACAAAGGGAGGGGTTACAGCTATGCCCTGGGACAGAGGGGCGGATGCCATCACGAAGGGACGAACCCCAAAAAGCACGCCCAGTGGGCCATGCTCAATTCGCTGGTCATGTGTTCCTTTGTCGGCGGCTATCCCTGGGGCAAGTATACGCCGGATGTTTTCACAGCCATGCTGAATCCTCTCTGCGGCTGGAACATGACCGGTGAAGAATACTGGACAACGGGCAAACGCATCATTACACTCGAGCGTTGCTACAACAGGAGGGAAGCCGGCGTATCGAGAAAAGACGATGTCCTGCCGAAACGGCTTATGACGGAAAAACTTCCGGAAGGTCCCAAGAAGGGAGCAGTTGTCAGCCCGGAAGAGATGAAGAAGATGCAGGATGATTACTACGCCTACTTCAGTTGGGGAGACGACGGACTTCCGACAAAAGAGACCTTAAAAAATCTCGGGCTTGAGTTCGCTATCGGCTAGTTCAACCTCGAGCTATCTGCCGGGAAAGAAAAACTTCAGGACGGTCGGAAATCGTTAAGCGCCTGTTCCACCGTCCTGAAAACTGTTTTCCACAGGGAGGGTACTACTGCCGCCCCCTAATTATTGGAATCCGTACCCTGAATTATGAGTATCTCGCGGAGAAGATTTATACATGTTGTCGTCAGCGGAACGGTTTGTGGCACGTTCTTTGCCTTATTTAAAGTGGAGAAGACAGAGGCCCTGCCCAGACCTCCCGGGGCGTTGACCGAAGCGGAATTTTTAGCCTTCTGCAGCCGCTGCAACAGATGCATCGACGCCTGCCAGCCTCTGGCGCTTCACCCTGCCGGTCTTCTTGACGGTATGGTGAATATCGGCACACCGGTTCTGGATGTAACCCGTTGTGTCATATGCATGGAATGTATTCGCAAATGCCCCACCAGCGCCCTGAAAAAAATCCCAAAGGAAGCGGTGGATCTCGGCACCGCAGTCATCGATAGGGATCGGTGCCTGGCTTGGCAGAAGAAAAAACGATGCAAGGCCTGCAGTAAAAAATGTCCGACCAAGGCGATCACGCTGAAAAAGAGACGCTATCCGGTTCTTGATGCGGAAAAATGCAACGGTTGCGGTATCTGTGTCCGGAGTTGTACCATGGCGCCCAAAGCAGTGATAATATCTTATAGGGGTGCCAGACGGTTTGAGCGTCCCGACATCCGATTTGCAAAGCGTCTCGAGAACCGTGTGGGGCCTTATGAGTTTCCTCCCCCGGACTTTGAAACGTGGTTTGTAAACCGGATCAGAACACTGCTCGATCGTTACGGATTTGTCGAAAAGAAACTATAAGCAGAATGTGTGCTCATTTGGGAAAAGCGTATTCGCCAAAGAAAATTCTGATCATCGGAGGCGGCGTGGCCGGCATCACTGCCGCACTGGACCTGGCCGCAAGCGGCGCTTCTGTTCATCTTGTAGAGCGGGGATCTTTTCCGGGGGGCAACGTCGCAAAGCTTGAAAAGGTTTACCCGACGGATCACTGTGCGTTCTGTCATCTCTGGACCGAAATCAAGAAATGCATGGATCATCCGTGCGTCACGGTCCACTTGCAGGCCCGCGTTAAAAAACTCAGCCGGCGCGGTCGGGACTTCCAAGCCCTGATTGCCGAAGCCCCCGCCTATATTGATCCGGAGCGTTGCATTTTCTGCGGTAAATGCCGAAAAGCATGTGCTTCGGACAAGAACCCCCCCGGCATCCGCGCATCTTCCGGTGCCATCCACCCGGCATGGGAACATGCGTCCCCTCCTTTCTACCGGATCGACTTCGACATGTGCTCACGCTGCGGCGACTGCCAGACAGTATGCCCAACCGGTGCCATCGATATTAACAGGCCGGAAGAATCGGTTCAGATCCTTGCAGGCGGCGTAATATGGGCCACGGGATTCAGGGAGGCGGATCTCTCCTCTTTGAAGGAATTCGGAAGCGATACGCATCCTGACATCATGAGCGCCATGGAATTCGAGGCCTGGGCAGGAGAACAGGGGCCGTGCCGGGGCAAAGTAAAACGGCGGTCTGACGGCAAAACGCCGAAAAGCATTGCTTTTGTGCAGTGCGCGGGTGCCAGGGACAGGCGGCTTTTGCCATACTGCGCATCGGTCTGCTGCATGCACGCGGTGAAGCAGGCGAAATGGGTTAAGAAACGTAAGCCTGAGATTGACTGTACCATCTTTTTCACAGATCTGCGCACGGTCGGAAAAGACTACTATGGATATGCCAAAAGAGGAATAGACGGTTACGGACTGGAAATCATACGAGGAAGACCGGGCCTGATCCTGCCCCTTATCGAGAGAGGAAAAATTGCTGTTAAATACGAGGACACTCTGGTTCAACAAAGGAGAATTCGCGCCTTTGACATGGTGGTGTTAAGCGGCGGACTTGAAATGGGTGCCTGTCAGCCCGCTATTTCGGAACCGTCTTCTTCTCAAGAAGCCTCGGGTTCAACCGGCGCTTTGACCCGGCAGGAAGATGAACGTGCGTGCGGATTTTGCAGCGGCCCGGCCGATATGGCGGATTCGATTATCAAGGCCTCTGCCGCAGCTCTTGATACAATTATTTTAAACAAGGTGAAGTATTGACACTAAAAAGTTTCTCAGCAATCGTATTCCTCTGCAGATGCTTCGGTGAAATCGACAGAGCAATCGATCTTAAGCGTCTTGCCAGGCGGATTGCACGCAGCAGGTCGATTGCGGCGGTAGAAATACGGGACTCGCTTTGCCTTGTTGAAAACCTCGATGAAATATGCCGCTTTATTGAAAAAACCGGTGCGGACCGTGTCCTGATCGCCGCCTGTTCAGGGCGTGCCCGGGGAGCGAATGTCATTGGAGGACTTGCAAGACAGATGCTTCATCCTGCAAACATCGAACTGGTGGACCTGCGGGAGGGGTGCGCTTGGATACACGAAGAGAAGTCCGGCATCACCTATGAAAAAGCGATGAATCTGATTGATATGGGTCTGGCCGCACTCGAATTCAAGGGCAAGACCGAAGACACGGACGTCGATATTCGCTCAACGGCCCTGGTAATCGGCGCGGGACCGGCCGGCCTTGCGGCAGCTATATCGCTCGGCAAACTCGGGATTCCGGTTCATATCGTAGAACGAAAATCAGAAATAGGCGGTATGTTAACCCTTATCTCCAGCCTTTACACCGGAAACCGGGATCCGGATGAAATCCTTTCTCCGCTTCTCGAAGCCCTGGAGTCAGATTCCAGGATAAAAATCAGCACGAAATCAAGGGTCACATCCGTAGACGGCACGCCGGGGAATTTCAACATTACCCTGTCCACGCCTGAAGGGGAGCGCAGATTTTCTGCCGGCGCAATCATCGTCGCCTGCGGAGCCCGGCCTGTTATTCCCCAGGGATATTACCGGTACGGCCGGTTGCAGAACATTATCAGTCAGATGGAGTTGGAAGGCCGGTTGGCAAAGGCGTTGACAGACGCAAAACGCATCGTTTTCATCCAGTGCGTCGCCGCGAGATGCAAGGAGCGGCCATACTGCTCCACGATCTGCTGTCCCTCAAGCCTGAAGAACGCCATGCGGGTCATGGCCGCTGTCCCGGGAGCAGAGGCTGTGATCCTGCACCGGGATATTATGACGCAGGGTGTCAATCTGGAGGACTATTACCGGCGTGCCATGTCCTTGGGAGTTCGGTTTATCCGGTTTGATCCTGAAAATCCACCGAGAATTGAAGGGGAGCATCAGGTAGAGGCTGTAAACGTTTATGATGTGCTTTCCGGGAAAGATCTTCGCCTGGATGCGGACATGGTGGTCCTGAGCACACCCTTGGCTCCCCATGAGGAGAACGGCGAGCTGGCCCGAATACTCGGCCTGAGACTCGATTGTCACGGTTTTTTTTCAGGTTCTGAACCGATGCATCCCCTTACGACTTTCGTAAACGGTGTTTTTCTTTGCGGTTCCGCCAGGTGGCCTGTTTCGGCGGATCAGGCTGTTTTACAGGGGCGGGCGGCGGCCATGAAGGCCTTTGGCTTTCTGACTGACAGCAGCACAAAAACGGCGTCCGCGCAGGGTTGTATCCCCGGTCCGACTGCCGGATTGGCCTTCGTTGACACCGAAATCTGCAGCGGGTGCGGTAATTGTGTTGCCGCATGCCCGTTTCAGGCCTGCAGTCTTTTGAAATCGGATCAGAGCACCAGGTCATTTGTAGATAAGATCCGGTGCAAGGGTTGCGGCACATGCATGTCGGTCTGTCTGAATGGCGCAATTCAGATACCCGAAAATAATACCCGAAGAACCAGGGAAATGATTAAATCCGCCTTTTCCCGCAGTGGTATACATTAAGATATTATCTGACGCCCCGGTTTGCAGGGACGTCTGAAACTTGGTTAAAGGGCAAAAAATGTATTCTTCGACAACTCAACAGACGTCTTTAACCGGGTCCAAGGACTTCCGGATGCTTGTATTCGCCTGCAAATGGTGCGGTTTTATCGGTGCAGACGGTGCCGGCAGGAAACGAATACCGCTGACGCCCCATTTTCGGCTCATTCCTGTAGAGTGTGCGGCAAGCGTGGAACCGGACGTCATCATCAGGGCCCTGGCGGACGGAATTGACGGTATCGCGATATTGGGATGCCACATTGGCGGATGCCGGTACAATCAGGCCAACCATATGGCTGTGAAACGAAACGAACTCCTTCAGGACCTGTTCGATATCATCGGTGTGGATCGGCGTCGCCTGATGGTCAGCTGGGGTACGGCCCATGAGCCTTTCCAGTTTGAAAGGGATATTCATCGTTTTCATCAGATTCTTGAGAAGCTGTCTCCCATGGATAATTTGCTTAAACCGCCAACGTTTCAAACGAATCGCTTATGAAGATTCTTATTCAGGCACGTCAAATCGCAAAGCAAATTTTGGATAAAGGACAGGCCGACGCCATTCTCGGGCTCATGGAGAAAAACGGATCTGTAGGGCCCGGCCTCCTGCGATCTCCCCAGGATGCAGAGGATCTCGTTCTTGAGCCCAAGATTCTTCTTTCCAAAATAGGTTTGAGGATACTCGAGGCAGCGGCTTCCGGATTTCGGCTGGCGATCATGTGCCGGGGGTGTGATGAGAGAGCGCTGCGGGAGCTTGCAAAAATGAACCAGCTTGATTCAGACGCTGTTTTGGTTGTCGGTGTTGCATGCGGTGAATTTCAGGCTGTCCGGTGCATGTGCCAGCGGCCATATCCGACCCATACCGACGTTGGGGAAAACGTCCCGGGCGTCGACCCCTTTGCCGATGAGAAGATGCTTGAACTTTTACAAAAGGAAGACATCACAGGAATGAAACGCTGGGCTTCTATTTTACAGAAGTGTATCAAATGCTACGGATGCCGGAATGCTTGTCCGCTTTGCGTCTGTGATCCTTGCAGATTGGCAAACAGCGCATGGGTACTACCGATCGATATTTCTCCTGAGCCGATGGCGTTCCACTTAATACGGGCCTTCCATCTGGCAGACAGGTGTGTCGCCTGCGGAGCTTGCCAGGAAACCTGCCCGGCGGACATTCCGCTTCTTGCGATTCAGCTCTTCTTGCGAAAAGTCATGAAAGAGCGTTACGGATACGAACCCGGTCTTGATGCTGAACACCGGTCTCCGCTTTTGGGAGACCTGATTAAAGCGTCCGGTAAAGACGATGAACTGCCGGCATGGGAATCCTCTTTAAGCCCAAAGCAGCCCATTGTCGCGAGGGGCGAAGAAAAAATTTAAGTATAGGAAAATGACCCTTTATCCTGAAAGCAGTAATGATTTGACAACGGAAGTGTTCGGGGTACTGCGAGACTCAGGGGCGTTCTACTGCGTGGAATGCGGAAAATGTGTGGCCGTGTGCCCCATGGCGGACATGTATCCATACTTCTCCCATGACATGTCGCCAAGGGGATTTTTAAAGGCCGCCCGGATGAGCCCCAAAATAATTGAGGACGGGAGACTTTGGTGCTGTACGGAATGCAATGCATGCACCGAAACCTGTCCTGAAGATGTCAGCTGTCGGGAGATGGTCAAGGGGCTGAAAAAGATTGCCTTGGAAAGACAAAAAACGGACAAAATGAAACGATGTTCGTCGTGCGGAATTGTTTACGCATCGATGCAGATCATCGATTTTCTAACGGACAAGTTAAAGCAGCAGCAATTCCACTATCTGGAGCTTTGTCCCTCCTGCCGGATGGCCGTATACCTTCGAAGAAATGCTTGAACCTGAAAAGATATGAACTTAAATACCGAACGACAAACACATCACACACAGAACCTCGAAGCGGAAAAGGGCGTCTTTCTCAATCCCGAAGACATATTCCCCAGACCCAAACCGGATCGTAATTTTCTAAATCGAATCAGGGAAAGGCGTCGTCCCCTTATCGTTTTAGACCCTGCCAAATGCACGGGATGCGGCACATGTGAGATGGTTTGTTCCAGTAGAAACGGGTCTCCAGTTGTTCCTTCATCTGCCAGCATCCGAGTGGTTCGGGATGAACGGTACGGCAAGAATTTTGCGATTTATTGCCAGCAGTGTCGCGAACCTTTTTGCATGGAAGTATGCCCCACCCAAGCAATTGCAAGAGGAAAGGACGGCATTGTTCGGATTGACGATATCCGATGCGTTGATTGTGCGCTTTGTGCCGTGGTCTGCCCCGAGGCCGCCCCCCTTATCGACCCGATCAGCGGCAAAGTGCACAAGTGTGACCTGTGTGAAGGCGAGCCCCTTTGCGTTGCTCATTGCACCGAGGAGGCCCTGGTTTTTACCGGAGGAAAGCGGTTCGGGTGGATCCGACTGCTGCGGTGGCCGGTGCAGCTCGCCGCTTTTCTCCTGCTTGTCGTTATTCTGATCGGCTCGTTTTGTTCATTTGTTGCCGGGACCTTTCAGCTCTCCTGCCCGTTGGGAGTTTTACAGAATATTGCATCAACCCGAATGCTTATTGTCATGTCGGCGATCACGGGGATTCTGCTGATTCTTCTAACCATATTGGGGGGGAGGTTCTTTTGCGGCTGGTTGTGTCCTTTCGGCTTTTTCCTCGATCTGATCGACAAAGTGATCGTAAAGCGGTTCCGACCGCCCGGTTTTCTTCGAGCGCGGTCCGCCAAGTACGGTGTGCTGGCGGCTTCAATCGGCGGTTCCTACGCCCTGGGCTACCAGGCATTCTGCACGGTCTGCCCCATCGGCACCCTGTGCCGCGCTCACGGTGTACAGGGCGTATTCAAAGGATATGAACTTGCCATTTTGCCGGCTGTGGCGTCGCTCGAGATAGGGGATCGGCGAAGCTGGTGCCGATATTATTGTCCGGTTGGGGCGTTGCTGGCGCTGGCGGCCAGAATCGGACTGATTAAAATCGTCATCGGCGCCCGTAAATGTAAGAAATTTTCCTGTATGCGGTGTGCCGACATCTGTCCCATGGGAATCGTAGACAAAAGAGAACTCATAGAAGGCATATCCCCGCGGCTGTCTCTGGACGAATGTATTTTCTGCATGCGCTGTATTGATAAGTGCCCGTATAGTGCCGTAAAGATCAGATTCCGTTGGCAGAAGGCAACGCCTGAAGAGCAGGTATGATCATGGAATTTCTGGGCCGATTCTTCAATTTAAAAATAGCGGTCGTCGATCTGGCCGCAAGAGAAGCAGAAATACTCACTTTGCCCAGGGATGTTGCAGCCGAAAACCTGGGGGGAGCGTCTCTGAACCGCGCCCTTTTCAAACAGTACCGGAAAGATGATCCCCTTGTTCTGGGCGTGGGGCCGCTTACCGGCAGTTTTGCTCCAGGATCCTGCCTAATGGTTGCAACGTTCAGACGCTTTTCAGACGACGGGCTTTGTCACACCCCGCTGATGTTAAGAGCGGGACCGGGATTAAAATTTTCAGGTCTTGATTTTTTGGTGATAAAAGGGGCAGCCACCGCGCCTCAGAAACTTGTCATCGCAATCAACACCATTCAATTTCTTCCCGCCGAAGACCTTATAAATAGAAGTGTTCCCGAAGTCTCGGAAATGATCAAGCTGCAACATCCGGCACGTCGTTACTTTACGATCCTGACCGGTCCGGCTGCAGACACGGGATCTTCCAATGCCATGGTTTCTCTTGGAACGGGGGGAAGCCTCGATAAGGGCGGTATGGCCGCCTGGATGGCTGCCAGGAAATTGAAGGCGATAATGTTCGCAGGCGGTGGCGGCCTGCCGTTTGGGGCCGATAACCTCTCCCTGAGAGGAAAAATGCTCAATACGCTGAATGCCGGCCGTAAAACAAAAGGCGGCGGATGTCTGTCTGTGCTTGGCAGCATCGGGCTGCCTGAAGCAGTCAAGTCGTATATCGCGAATTCGATCAAAAGCGTTTTCGCCTGTTACAACTGCCCTTTTTCCTGCATGGGATACGGGGTCACGCCAGGCCTGAATCGGTCCGGGGGAAAAGGGTCTGAACCGGTCATGGTTATCGATCATTCGGGTCTGACTGCGCTGGCCAAAACGTGCGGCAGCAAATGCCTTGTGCTGCTTGGGGAATGTCAGCGCTTAGGTCTTGACCCCGCCGCCGCGGCATTGAAATTCGATCCGGAAATGAAGATTGAAGAACTTGTTCAAACGGCAAGAGGCTTTGCCGGAATAGGGAAAGACCGGCAAATTTTAAGTCCCGGCGTCGATGAAACCTCAGCGTTTATACGGGGAGATGTGCCGGCGAAGGACTTTCTGAAATTTGGTGGAGGGTTGCCGCCAATCCTATCCGGCCGTAAAGAGAAAAACCCGCGTTTCTGGACAGATAGGGTTGCCATGACGATGATATTGGGGGTTTGTCCCATCATCGCACTCCGCTTCCCGGAAATTTCATCAAAAGCCCTGCTGGAATTTATTTCCGACGATCAAGCCGAAAGGGAATTCCTTGAACAACGGTTGTCTGCATCGGTTCGATCGCTTTGACTTTTTTGTTTTATTTAAAATATTCGGGTTTGCGCAATGGATTACAAAACCGTTTTAACAACTTGCCCTTACTGCGGTTGTGGCTGCAGCATCTATCTGGAAGTCCTGAACGGCCGTGTTGTCGGCGTAATCCCCGCCGGCGGCAGCCGGCACAATGACGGCAAGCTGTGCATCAAGGGTTGGAATGTCCATGAATTCATCCACAGCGCCAACCGGCTCACCCATCCCATGCTGAGAAAGAAGGGTGCCTTGTGCCGGGTTTCTTGGGACGAAGCGCTGGATTTTGTCGCCGAAAGGCTGAAAAAAATCAAATCGTCACACGGCAGCGACAGTATCAGTTTCATGGCTTCGGCCAAAATGACCAATGAAGAAAATTACCTGTTGCAGAAATTTGCCAGGGCGTGCGTGGGGACCAATAATATTGATCACTGCGCCCGCCTCTGACACGCGCCTACGGCGGCAGGTCTTGCCGCGGCTTTTGGCGGCAGTGCCATGACCAACTCCATTGCAGAACTTGAACATTCGGATTGTATTCTCGTCATCGGTTCAAATACCACCGCCACCCACCCGTTGGTTGCCACCCGCATTCAGAGGGCTGTAAGCAAAGGCGCAAACCTGGTAGTGGCAGATCCTCGAAATATCCAGCTGGCCCTTGATGCTGACGTGCATATTCGGCACAGGCTGGGAACTGACGTCGCTCTGATCAACGGTCTCATGCATGTCATTCTCGATCGCGGCTGGCACGATCAGGCGTTCATACAAGAGCGAACCGAAAACTTCCAGGATCTTAAAAAGGCCATAGAGGATTATCCGCTGGAAAGGGTTTGTGACATAACCGGAGCTTTCACAGAAGACATCGTGAGGGCCGCAGAATTGTATGCCACCGCGAAAACAGGTTCCATAGTTTACGGCATGGGAATCACACAGCATATCACCGGGGTAGATAACGTCAAATCCCTGGCCAATCTGGCCATGCTTTGCGGCCATGTGGGAAAGGAATTCTCAGGAGTCAACCCGCTTCGCGGGCAGAATAACGTCCAGGGGGCCTGCGACATGGGCGCACTTCCGGACATGTATCCCGGCTACCAGCCGATAATTAAAGCAGAGAACCGCAAAAAGTTCGAAAAAGCCTGGAATTCGCCCCTGCCCGATGCCGCGGGTCTTGCCCTCCCTGACATGCTGGCCGGGTTGACCGGCGGCTCGGTCAAGGCGCTGTATATCGCCGGAGAAAACCCCATGGTAAGTGAACCGGATGTTTCCAGCGTAAAACAGGCACTAAAGGCGGCGGAATTTCTGGTGGTCCAGGACATCTTCTTTACGCCGACAGCCGAACTGGCGCATGTTGTGCTGCCGGCGGTGTCATTTGCTGAAAAGGACGGCACGTTTACAAGCACCGAAAGACGCGTTCAACGGATTCGGCAGGCTGTCGAACCGGAGGGAGAAGCGCTTGCGGACTGGATTATCATTCAGAGACTTTCCGAGCGCATGGGATTTTTCATGAATTACGAGTCGCCCGAAAAGATCATGAATGAGATAGCAGCCCTTACGCCCGCCTATGGCGGTGTCACATACGCCCGCCTTGTAAACGAAGGCCTCCAGTGGCCGTGTTCGGATATTGATCACCCGGGAACTAAATTTCTCTACAAAAACGACTTTGCGCGGGGAAAAGGCCGGTTTCACGCAGTTTCCTACAAGCTGCCCGCGGAAACCGTCGATCCGGACTATCCCTTGTGGCTGACCACAGGGCGCCTTCACGTGCATTACCATTCAGGGACCATGACAAGGAATTCCCCGGCCCTAAATACTGAAATGTCTGAGGTGATCGCTGAAATTCATCCTGACGACGCCTCAAAAATATCCATACGGGAAGGCGATACCGTGACGATACGCTCAAGGCGGGGCCGTGTAGCTGCAAAGGCGTTGGTAACCAGGCGTGTGCCCCCCGGTGTCGTCTTTATGCCGTTTCATTTTGCCGAAAACTGTGCAAACCTACTTACCAATCCTGCCCATGATCCGGTCGCCAAAACACCGGAATACAAGGTGTGTGCGGTTATGTTGCAAAAAGGGATCCAGCAATCAAGGTAGGGCGGCAGTTGCCTGATCGCGAAAAAAATGCCGTTCACGCGCCATCCCTGTCAAAACAAAAGCCAAGAAATTGATAAGCGTTGCAGTCCTTTTGGCGCCAGGGTAAACGCATTTGATTTCGATTTAGGGAAGCGACGGCGTGTTTCTCTTGGAAACCGACTGACTGTTTGAAGGGCTTTAGCACGCGTTAGACCGAGCCGAACGAAATTAAAACTTAAATAAATCAATAGGATATTTTAATGACGAATTTTTCTCTATAACTCAGGCACGGCTCGGGCTTACGGGTGCTTAAGCACAAGTTTCAGTCGGTTGGAAAGAGATATACGCCGTCGTAGAGCGTTCCCTCTCTATTGGAATTCAAATGCGTTTGCCCTGCTTTTGGCGCCTCTTGGACTTGCCCTTTATGCTATTTACATGATATGTAGAGTCAGCCCTTCGCAGGCTGTTGTCCAAATCACTTTTCGCCGGCTCTAAAACGTTTTTTGATACATCCAAGGCGTGCTTCAGGCGATTCCAGAACTCGCCCTAAGGGATCAAATATTTGGAATTGCATTTCTTTCACTTCGCCAAGATTTATGAATTAAAAACGTTTCAATGAGCGCTCAAGGAGATTTCCGCTTGGGCAGCAACCTGTTTAGAACACCTCCCGTGTTCGTCACACAACCATTTGCTTTATATCGACCGGGATTTATTTGAAGCTGTTTCAAAATTTCCCAAAATAAAACAAAATTAAAGGAGTGACACCATGAAAAAATCATTTGGTGCAAAAACGCTAATTTTCCCCACACCGGTATGGTGTGTGGGTTCCTATGACACGGCGGGAAACCCCAACATTATGACCATTGCCTGGGGCGGAATTTGCTGTTCACAGCCCCCCTGCGTGACCATTTCTCTTCGAAAGGCTACCTACACCTATGGGAATATAATGGAGAGACAGGCGTATACCCTCAATGTGCCGTCCGAAAAATATGTGAAGGAAACCGATTATTTTGGCATGGCATCCGGTAAAAACCTGGATAAATTCAAGAAATCCGGTCTCACACCCGTCAAATCAGATTATGTCGATGCACCGTATGTAAAAGAGTTTCCCATGGTCTTGGAATGTAAGGTGATTCATCATTATGAAATCGGCTTGCATACCCATTTTGTTGGCGAGATTATGGATGTTAAGATTGAAAGTGGGATGTTGACGGATGAGGGCAAGCCGGATATCGAAAAAATTCGCCCCATTGTCTTCAGTCCTGAAGTCCAAAAATATCACGGTATCGGTAAATTTATCGGAAAGGCATTTGAAATCGGAAAGAAATTATAACTCAAGTTTCGCACTGTTGTGTTCGAATAAAATTTTATCAAATGTCGATTGGCAAGGTTTTATTTAATTGAATTTCGATAAATACTGCGTGATGACTGCCCAATGATAAAAAAGATCATTTTACTAATAATACTTCTACCCTGTCTGGCCATTGCCGGAGAACTTCCCAAGGCAGATTGTGTTTTGGTGAAAAAGCATGAGAAACGGCTGTACCTTATGAAAAACAAAGAGCCGTTCAAGATATATCGGGTTGCATTGGGCGCAAATTCAAAAGGACCCAAAAAAAAAGAGGGGGATGAACGGACGCCTGAAGGAAAATACACACTGGATTATAAAAATTTCGATAGCGATTTCTACAAATCCATACACATATCCTATCCAAACGATCAAGACATGAAAAGAGCCAAAGAAATGGGTATTGCTCCAGGTGGGGATATCATGATTCATGGTCAAAAAAATGGCTCAAAAAATTTTGATCGTATCCATCGGTACGTAAACTGGACGGATGGGTGTATTGCGGTAACAAATACCGAGATGGATGAGATCTGGACATCTGTAGACGTCGGCACCCCCATAATCATTGAACCCTAAAACACAATAGCATCACCCCTTCTGTCGCCGTAAACGGGATCTTCGTTTTGCTCAAAAAGTGAACCTACCGAACACCGTCCCGACCCCGATGCGCAATTCGACTTCCCGAAGCTCATTTGAAGGTCGAAATTTCTTTAGACCGGATGTTCGCAGACCGGCATTACCACGCTTTCTCCAACTTCTGAAGCAACTCGGTTTTTGATCCAGGGCTTTGGTGTGGTCTTTTTTTTCAGCCCTTTGATCCCGTTTTCATCATAGGCCTTTTAAATGTCATAGAAATGCTGAAAAGATACGCCGTTGATCCAGCAGGTCTTGGAAACCTTTTTCAGAAATTCAGCGAGTTCGAGTAAGATAGGTGAGCATCGAAAGCGTTTGTCTTGGGCGGTCAAGTTCATTATGTCACAAACAATACGTCAAATTAATCAAGGGCGCACCCCGGTTCTCCTGCCTTTCATCATTATGAATGCCAAAAGGCCGCTTCAATTACCGATAAGCTATTCGTAGGGTTGGGCGATATCTGGTAACGGTATGCCACATTGTTGACAATCATTCGCTTCCAACTCTTTCCTTTGAGGAGCCTCCCTACCTTCAAAGACTTCCCAATCTTCCGCTTTCAGAAAGCATTCCTCACACAAAACTTTTCCATTGAAGAAAAATCCCTGTCCCATAATTACCTCCCTTTCTTTTATTGAAAATAGTTTGATGGCGGGACTCTTTCCTCGCCTCATTGTTTACCATGACCAAAGCCTCAAAAAGGCAGGCCCCTGAAAAACGTTTTTATAAAAGGATGGTGAAAAGCATATTCCCCACCATTTTAAAGGGAGCAAAGATTGTGCCAAACAAGAATGCTCTTTTAAAAACCAGCTAACCATTTAATATTGAAAATATTAATAAATGTTGGCGTATATTCGCAGGGAAGAAAAGGCGGACTAATTGTCAGGATTTTTTACAAACTGTAAATGCAAATGATAAACATGTTGATTGTGGGTGCGTTCCGGGAGCCGCAGAAGCCGGTTCCATTAACCTGCGACAGCTTTAAGTGGAACTTCAGTTTAGCCGCTCAAACCGTCAAGCAGTGCCATTACACTGTCTTCTAAAACATTATGATTGTAACCACCCTCCTGGATTGCAAAACAACCGCTGCCATTGCGCTCCGAAGCTGATTTCACCAGTTGACCGATGGTTTGATAGTCTTGGGTAGCGAGCAGACCGCCCCAATCTTTTTTATGATTGTCAAATCCCGCAGATATGCCTATCAAATCCGCATCGCAACGTTCCATTTCTCCGGTAACCCGGTCGATATAAGCAATTCGATCGGATGCATCAATATTGCACACCGTTACATAATCCTTACTTTCGAGAATATTGACATTGCCGTCCCCGTATATTTTCTACAGTCACTTTTCGTTATGTTAGACGATGACATGAGAGTTGGAGAACATGTCATCCGTGGAGTAAGTACACAAGGGCATAATGTGGGTGACTCCAATTTGACCCAACAGCAGGAAAACACCTTTGGCCTTGGCCAAAAAGAAATCTGTCATCAAAGCGGAAAAAAAGTGAGTGGTAATGGGGTATTTTTACTTTATTTTTACTTAAGAATAATGAAGTTTGAGTCTATTGATCAAGTTGCATCATTCATTTCGGGTTGATTTTGGCAGCCATCTTGGCATTGAATTTGGCAGCATCGATGATGAACCTGTCGTGGGTTCCTTCAGATATCTTATCAATGCCATCATCGGCAACGATTGAAAAGACAAGTTTCCGGCCCTCCACTTCTTCCAATTTAACATTTACTGTCACAGTCAAGCCAGGTGGTGTGGCAGCGATATGATTTAATTTCAAATCGATACCGACGGTTTGCTCACGGGGCCAGTCTATATGGGGATTGGTGGCTTGGATACATGTCCATTCAAACAAGCCCACCATAAACCCGGTAGCTAAAACTTTTGGCATGGCTTGAAACTCGGGAGATTCAGGATAAAGGTGAGGTACGGTTTTGTTTTCTGGAACCTTGAATTTAAATGAAAAGGTTAAACCAGGTCGCAAAGAATTTTTCATGGCTTGCCTCCATCGGTAGATTTTTATTGTTCATCATCATCATTTCTGCTAATCGTATGTTAGTCAAATTAATTATTTTAATAAATTCAATTAATAAAACTTATTTAAGATGGAATGGCAACAGATCAGGGGGTTTTACTATGTGGCGAAGCTGGGCAGCTTTACAAAAGCTGCCAATGCCACATTTCGGACCCAGTCGGCAATCAGTCAACAGATTCGGAATCTCGAAGAAGAATTGGGGTGTCAGCTCATAGAAAGGATCGGCAAACGCAAATTACGTCTGACTTCTGCCGGTGAAAAGTGTTTTAAATTTGCAGAGACAATTCTGGAAAGACACACCTCTCTTATTGAGGAACTCAATGAGGTGAAGGGGCTACAAAAAGGTCGTTTGAGAATGGCCGCACCTTTCACAACGCTTTACCACTTGTTCCCGATTGCGCTGAAACATTATATCAAACAGTTTCCCAATGTCGAGCTGACCATACTTGATCGGTCACAGCAGGATATTCTTGGTCTTATTAAAAATGGAGATGTCGATTTTGGTCTTGTGTTGGAATCCATGGTTCCAAGAGATTTTACAGCGCTTCGTTGGAAGAAGGTGAGAACCGTAGTCATGGCGCCTGTCGGCCATCCCCTGACCAAAGCGAAACGAATCACACTGAACCAAATTGGAAAATATCCTCTGATTTTACCCCCCCTAAATTTAAAATACCGCAGCAGTTTAGAAAAGCGGTTTCAAAAACTTGGTATTGACTACCACATTATCATGGAATCTTCTAATGTTGAGTTAAGCTCCCTGTATGTCGAGATGGGACTCGGTATATCTTTTGCGACCGTAGTTAAGGATTTGCCGGAATTAGAAAAAAGAAAGTTGGCGTTATTACCAATGGATCATTTATTTAAACCAGACTATATCGTGGTGGTGATGAGAAAGGATAAGGATCTGATTTCATATAAGAACGCTTTTGTTAAAATTCTGTTTGGAGAATCGCACGCACATCATTTTGCATTCGTAAAGTCATCTCGATAGCTTTCTTGCAGTTGTAAATCCTCCTAAGACAATCAAATACATCAAAGCTATCCAAAACTTTTGTGATACCGCGCCTGTGGTGGATATGATCAACCTTTTCGATGACCTGTACCAAGTCCTTTTTTGATATTTGACCGTATGACCGAATAACGATCTGATTCCCATCTTCTGATATCGACAATTCTTCCGGCATCTGTATCCTTTCCGCCCAACATGAGTTTTTAAACAGAAATCTTCTTTTTATAAAGATCTTACTTAAATCGCTTGATACACAAATTTCCCTTTCGATACAACAAAATTCAATTATGTCTAAAAACATATTAAATAACGACAATAAATCGTTTCGTGAGAAATGAAGACGAAATTTTTTATCAGACAGGCAGATAATTTTCGCTAATTTTGTGAAAGGACTCTATTTGATCGCGTTCCCATTTTTCATCCCGCCCCAACTCCTTGGCCATCAGCGATGCTACCCTGGGAGCCATTTCTTGCGCCGCTCGGGCATTTAGCTGAAGACTGCGAGTTCGCCGGGCGAGGAAATCATCAACAGTGCGTGCCGCTTCGAATCGGACCGCCCAAATGACTTCGCCAACGCGGGCTCGCAGAGCCGGATGCAGCTTTTCTTTGCGTTCCGGATCCGAACGTATAAGGTCTTGAATAGCAGGTGCATCGGACCCGTAAAATGCGTACTCGTCAAACTTTTCCGGCGTTTTGTGATAACCGTGAATATTGAGCGTTTTGGTTTCGCAGGGTCTCGATTCTAAACCGGCTAAAGAGAGCGCATGATTGACGCAGAGTTTCGCCATCAGCCGATAGGTGGTCCATTTGCCGCCCGCTATGGTGAGTAGGCCTGAATTGGAGATGTGGATGATGTGTTCACGCGACAATTCAGCGGTGTTCGTTTCTTTGCCGGCTTTGATGAGGGGACGTATCCCCGTAAACACACTGAGAATGACTTCCCGTGTGGGGTCTTTCTCCAGATATGTTCCCGCGGTTTCCAGAACAAAGTCGATTTCATCGGCCGTAGGACGAGGCTCAAGTTCGGCTTCAAAGATCGGGGTGTCGGTGGTACCCACAAGTGTAGCACCGAGATAAGGAATAGCAAACATCACACGACCGTCCTTGGTGTGAGGCACCATTATGGCGGACTCACCTGGCAGGAAGGACTTATCGAAGACCAAATGAATGCCCTGGCTGGGGGAGATCATCGGCAATGCATCCGGATCATCTATCTGTCGGATACGATCCGTAAACGGGCCGGTTGCGTTAATGATTACCTTGGCTTTCAACTCGTGCTCGGTGCCGGCCTCAACATCTTCGAAAATTACGCCGTTTAAAAACCCACTGCTGTCCTTGGTCAACGCGGTAACACGAGCGTAGTTCA
>JBFESJ010000039.1:0-19957 GCA_041548585.1 Desulfobacterales bacterium
GAAAACAGGGCACCGCCGGAAACATCCCCCAAGTTATCCATAATATAGATCCGCGAGCCGGGATAATCCGGCGTCTGGGTCCGGATGACAAAAAGACTGTAGGGGAGAACAAAGCCGATCAATAGACAATAGGGGCCAATGATCAGAAAAGAATACGCTAGCGTCGGATAGAATCCAACCGAACTCCCGTGAATGAAGAAAACATCACGAAGAGATCGAATGGCCAGAATTTGCATGGCAGACAATCCTGCCAGGACAAGGGAAAGCCACCCCAGACGGTTTGCGGTGGCCGCCCAGAAGTGCCGGGTGATCCAGCGGGCGAGAATCGAACCCATTCCGCCCAGGATCAGCCAGTTGAAGAGAATCAGGGCAATGATAAACTCATTCCCCTGAAATTGGGCTAAAAATTCACGAATGATCAATAACTGGGTCACCACGGATGAAACGCCCGTAGCGATGACCACCCGTGTTATTGCGCGTTCATTTTTCCTCTTCAAAATATTGAACCTGATAGGTCAAAATATCAAGGTGTCCCTTTCTCCATGCATCGGATGGCAGGCCGGCTTTCAGGCAAAGATGGGAAAGAAATTTTTCCGCCTGTGGCAATTGTTCCCACACCTGGGGCAAAAACGTGGCGCTTGCCGGTCCTTTTCGAAGAATCACCCCATCCACATTGACACGCAATTTGGAAAGTAAATCTTTACTGTCCCGGTATTCCAAGGGCTTGGGCTCGGTAAGGATGCTGACTTCGATATCCACCCAATCAAGTTCTTCGGCTTTCAAAGGAGGGAAACGGGGATCATGGAAGGCGGCATTAACGGCATTTTTTTCGATCCCGTCCAGGATAGAGTCCGTGGAATCCAGGTTACCGATACAACCCCGCAACTGCTTGTTAATGGTCAGTGTCACAAAGGTGCCCCTGTGGTCCTGAAAGGCCGCGTCCGTCATAGAACCAGGATCAACTCTGATCGAACTTTTTCCAAGCCTTTCCGTAATGGTCTGCCGGGCCAGTTTCACCAGTGTTTGGCCCTGATGCGTGTTCAAAGATTGAGGGGAATCCATACGGATCTTCATAGATGAACCTCCATAAAATGCAATGGCCGCATATCCGACAACATTCAAACGATCCCCTGCTGTGTCCCCGCTGTTCGAATAATGTAGAAGAACCGGGCGCCAGCTGTGCCGACGGGCCATGTTTATTACAGTCAGTATTGATGTCTTGCCGCAGGCCGCATTCTCGAGCTTTATCAGTTTATCGGCTTTAAGATTTAATATCATCTCGATGGTTTCTCGATCTCTGACAACAGCTTCTCGATACGGCAGGTAATGTGACAAATCAGAACTGGCCACCAAAAGGGTGTTTTGATCCAGCAACGGATAAAGAGCGTCCGCAACCCTTCCGGCAAGCGCCTGGCCTTGACCGAGCACAACGGGTATAAGTTCAAAATTTTTTATCAAATATTGAAAAAAAGGAAGAACCACTTCCACGGAGTGCTCGAGCCGGTCGGAAACCTGAATTGCCCGAAACAGATATTTCTTCTGACGCAGCCGAACGGCATCCCCATTCAACGGAATCAACCCCATAGGGGTTTCATAGGCGGATACATCGCTGATCGCACATCCTTGAAAGCCGATACGATGGTCCAGCCCCATAACAATGACCCTGCTGAATTGATTTTCTCTGAGTACCAATGAGATATGTGCCGTTGTCCATCCGGAATAGATATAACCGGCATGGGGCACAATGAGTGCTTTGAGGGATGAATGTGGGGGTTGATTTATAGGAACCGGTTTAACCCGGCCAAGGAGTTGCTTAATGAAAGCCTCTAATTCATCACGTGTGTCCGGATAAAAACTTCCGGCATATACCGGTTTTCGAATATTATCGGCATTCGCTGTGCCAATCGCAGTAAAACATGCAAGTAAAAGAAAAAGAGCACTCATTAATAAAGGATTGAAAATTTTCTTCATGGCCATCCCGCTGTTTTCTTAGATCGGCATGTTAAATAAAAGGGTACAATCCGCGCGCTTTACTGTCAAGCAAAGATCCGGAGCCCATCGACGATCCTGCCGCGCGAGGAGGGCGATTGCTTTGATCGGCCCCACAAACTCAAAAATTTTGAAGTGATTTAATTCTCAAAAATATAGATTACGCGCAAGAGCAAGTTGAGCTTGCGAAATCCCGATATTCGGGGGCGCGAAACGGTTAAAAAGCGGAGCATACACGAAGTATGTGAGCATTTTGAACCGTTTCGCAACGCCGCCATGGGCACTTAGATTGTTTTTGAGATAGATTCTAATTAACCGCCGACATGCACGATCTCAGACGCACCCACCAAGACCGCCTTTTTCTTCAATTCCGGGAGCATTTCACGAAGAATCTCATATGTCACGGCATGTGGATGTGCGATGCCGATGGCTTCGCCATGACTGTCGGCGATCTTTACAAGCCGGCGTATCTGTTTGCGGATAAAATCAGGGTCCGGTATGTGATCTACAAAAACATCTTTTTGTGCAAAGGGAATTTGAAACAAATTCGCCGACGGTTTGCAGAGCGTATCGACGGTAGTACGACTGTCAATAAAAAAAAGCCCTTTTTTCTTCAAAACAGAAAAAATTTGATAGAGTTGAGGGGAAACCGTCGTCATTTTTGACCCCATGTGATTATTTACGCCTTTGACAAAAGGAACAGAATCCAGGTTATCATTGAGCTGGCTAATGAGTTGATCCGGAGACATCGAAGTTAGAAGAACCCCGGTCCCGGGGTTAATCAATGGATACTCATCGGGCTCCATCGGCAGATGAAGCATTACGTCGAATCCCTTGGAATTTGCAGACTTGGCAATGATTTTATTATGGGTACTGTGAGGGAGTATGGAAAATGTTAACACCGCGTCAAGCCCTAAGAATTTTTTTGCGATATGTTTGTCATAGCCGATGTCATCAATAATAATGGCAATTTTAGGTAATTTTATGCGTGCTTTAGGAGTGGCTTTTGGTATCGCTTTTCGGTGGGGGATATCATTTTTTGGGTAGATTTCAAACCTGGGCGTTTTTATGATCCGTGGTTTTGTCATCGGCGCTATGGGATAACTGTGCGATATTAAATAACGCATCAAAACGCCGGCAACAACAACCAGAAATATCAGAACGCCAAGCCCGGCGACAGCCTTTATCAGGTAGGTCTTTTGAATACTGCCCTTACCTGTTCTTTTTATTGGTTTCTTCGGACGTCGTCTTTTTTTTTTAGCCATGCCTTATTTTTGGACATCCTTGAATATTTCATAGCTCAAAAGAATATCAAGCGCACGCGTCACCTGATTATCTTTCAGCAGTTGTTCAGGCTTAAGCTGACCGTATCTAAATTTAGTTTTTTCCATTTCCAGTTTCTGATGCTTTTTTTCTTTCTTGTCTCCTTTTGTTTTCTTGCCTCGATCTTTTTGAGGTATTGCTTCGAGATGATTTTGAAGATCTTTTTCTTTTATCAAACCTTCACTGATATAATCCACATCTTCCTTATCAAGAAGCCTTCTTTTTACAAGGATATCCGGTTCAATACCTTTTGCCTGGATTGAACGGCCATTGGGTGTGTAATACCTGGCGATCGTCAACTTAAGGCCGTAACCGTCCCTCAATTTTTCTACAGATTGAACCGAACCTTTCCCAAAGGAGGTCGTCCCCAGTATAAGCGCACGTTTTTGATCCTGAAGTGCGCCGGCTACGATTTCTGACGCGCTGGCACTCCCGCCGTTGATTAATAAAACCATTGGATATTTTCGTTTTGTTTTGTTGATCGTTGCTTTGAAAATTTGGACATTTTTTTCTTCCCGTCCCTTGATTGAGAGAATTGTTCCTTTTTCAACAAAAAGATCTGTAACCTCGATTGCCTGGTTAAGAAGCCCGCCCGGGTTGTCACGAAGATCGAGAACCAGGCCTTTTAAGGGCATTTCTCCCGATTCGAGTCCTTCCAAGGCTGTAATAAGGTCGTCGGTCGTATTATCTCTGAAATTGGTGATCCAAATGTATCCGTATCCGGGTTTCAAAACAACGGCTTTGACACTTTCAACAGGGATAACATCCCGGATAAGCTTGAAATCGACCGGTTCTTTGCTCTCCTCCCGGGCAATGGAAACCACAACTTCAGTTCCTTTGGGCCCTCTAATCATTTTAACCGCTTCTCGCAAATCTCTTGTGGGTTTACCATCAACCTTAACGATTTTATCACCGGCTTTTATTCCGGCCTTGTAAGCCGGTGTTCCTTCTATGGGAGAAACCACTGTGACAAAACCATCTCGCATGGAAATACTAACGCCAATACCCGTAAACTCCCCCTGTGTGTCGATCTGCAGTTCTTTGAAGTCATCAGGAGACAACAAAGAAGAATGAGGGTCAAGGCCGTGGACCATCCCCTGGATGGCCTTTTCGATCAATTCTTTTGAATCAACGGAATCGACATAGTTTTTTTCAACCAGTTCGATCACATCGGAAAATAATTTTAGGCCCTTATATGTCTCTGCCCCTCTGGCCGAAAGATTTCGGTAAAAACCGGATCCAACGGTCCAAAAGATGACAGCGATTAGCAGAACCAACCAAAGTTTAATATGTCGCTTTTTCTTAACATTCATGGAGTTTCTCCTCTGAACCTGAATTTTTTATAATACCATTCATTCAACCCATTTAAAATCCAGGTTAACCTTTTTTAATCCATTTCAGCGGGTCTACAGGCTTCCCATGATGACGCACTTCAAAATGCAGGCTTGGACCGATCATGGACCCTGAATCTCCGACTGTGGCCACCACTTCTCCCATTTCTACCATATCTCCTTTTAAGGCAAAAAGTTCCTGAGCATGGGCATAAATGGTGTAGTAATTATTCCCATGGTCAATGATGATCATATTTCCGTACCCCTTAAACCATCTGGCATAAAGAATTCGACCATCATACACGGCGCGGATAGGTTCACCCCTGTCAGCCTTTATCTCAATACCGCTTCGAAAATTTACAACATTGAACTTTTTGTTTCGATAGGGTCCGAAAAACGATACTATTTTACCTTTAACCGGCATATTAAGCAAACCTTTTAATGTGGAAAAGCTTTTTGATGAAATATCTTTTTGAGGTTCAGTCAAATCAGGTCCCGGTTTCAAAGATTTTATGGTCCGATCCAAATCTGCCGCCGCCTGTTTCAAGGATTCAAGGGCCGCCATCTTTAGAGACCTTTTTTTACGTATATTATCAAGGAGTTCTGATCGCTTTATTCTCTCAAGAGACATAATTTCAATTTGTTTGTTAAAATCCGTCTCAGTAGCGAGCTTCTCCATTTTTTTTGTTTTCAACTCGATCAGTAGCTGCTGAAGCCTCGCCTTGTTGTCCAGAAGGTTTTGCCAAATATTTTCATCATATGCCAATACCTGTTCCAGAGCCTTTTTTCGTTGAAAAAGTTCATACATGGATTGGGCCGAGGCTAAAACATATATTCTGCCCAGCCAGTTCAGCTTATAAAGGGCAACCAGACGCTTAGATGCATAGTCCTCACTGGTTTTAATCTTTTCTTTAATCTTCTTGGAATCATTTATGTTTTTCGCTATTTCTTTTTCAAAAGCAGCAAGCTCTGCCTTGAGGGACGACGCTTTTTTTCTGGCTTTGTCGAGGGTCAAATCGATATCGTTTAAACTGTTGATTATGGAGGTCTCTTTTCGGGTGACTTTCAATAATTCGGCCGTCCCTTTTTCGATCTCCCGGTTGATACTTCTCGCTTCTTTCTTATACGTCTCAATGTCACCGTTGTTATTTCCTGTTTTTATCTTTTCCTGTTCCAAGTCCTCAGATATGATCTGCACATACCGCTTTAAATGTCGAATATAACCGACCTGGCCCTTATGTTGAATTTTAAGCCATTTATCATGATGTTCGAGAATTCTGACTTTTGTTCCTTTTTGAATTAATACCAAGGAGGGGCTTTTAACGTCGGGTTGGGACCGAACGTTTAGCTTGTTGACAGTCACGATGCCGATTTCACCGGATTGTGCGCCGGAAACACCGGGGGATTGCAGTGCGATAATGAGACCGGCCAAAGTACATGCTATTGTTTTAAGAACTGTTTTAAAGAAAGAAAACACCCTATCCATCCTACAAACATGCTGCAAATCAATATTCCAAAGAAAATCTCCCAAGAAAGAAACCTTATGGTAAACATACTCGAGGTCAAGCCTTGCTCTACATTGGATGAAATGACCATAAAAAGAACAAACAATGCTGCCAGCCCGATCATCCCACCCAGTGCCCCCTGAATGAGGCCTTCCATGTAGAAAGGAGCCCTGATAAATCCGTCGGTGGCACCGACCAGCCGCATGATTTCAACCTCTTCACGCCTTGAATAGAGTACCAGGCGAATGGTATTAGCGACGATCAAAACCGTTGCCAAAAAGAAAAGGATACTCATTGCATATCCCGTTAATCTTAATAGATTGAGAATGTTCGTAAACCGTCCCAGCCAAACTTGCCCGTATTCGACTTCATCCACTAGCGAAAGCGATTCCAGCTGGGCGGCAAGCATTTCGACTTTATCCTGGTTTTGGAAAGATTCTGTAAGCCGGACTTCAAAAGCGTCCGGAAGGGGGTTTTCTTTCAAGTTATCCAGCAGTGAAGATTGCCGCTTCATCTGATTTTTTAAGCGTTCCAACGCTTCTTTATTCGAAATGAACTGGACATCCTGGACGCCCTTCATATTCTGAATTTTACGTTTGATATCCACAACTTTTATCTCAGGGGAACTGGATTTAAGATAGACCATTATCCGGATTCCCTTTTTCCAGGAATTCACAATACCGTTTGCATTGATAAAAAAAAGCGTAAAAGCGCTGGCAATAAGTATGGAGATCGAAATGGTAATGATGGTCACAGCACTCAAAAACCTGTGGTCAAAAATATCCTTTATGGCCCGTTTGAAATAAATAATCATAAAAACACATTTTCAGAAAATCTGTGTTGATTGCATTCGCCCCTGCTTCAGATGAATGACCCGGCCCCCTGCTTTGCGTATAAGCTCTTTGTCGTGGGTTGCAATAATAATCGTAGCGCCTCGAATATGAAATCTTTTGAGAAGGTTAAGGATAACATCGGCAGACTCTTCGTCCAGATTTCCGGTCGGCTCGTCGGCAAGTATAATCTTTGGGTCGCCGACAATAGCCCTGGCAACGGCAATTCTTTGCTGTTCCCCACCGGACAGGGTCGGAGGTAAGGATTGGATGCTTCTCTCCATACCAACAGTTCTGAGAACACTCCTTACCTTTTTTTCGATAAATCGCCGTTTTTTACCCATTGCTTCAAGAACAATGGCAACATTGTCGAATACGGTCTTTGTAGCGATCAGTTTGTAATCCTGAAATATTATTCCGAACTTTCGACGAAGAATCGGTATTCGATTATGGGAAATCCTCGACAGATTCATTCCATCAATCAACACCTGTCCTTCTGATACTGCTTCCCCAAAGTAAAGAAGTTTAAGTAATGAGGTCTTGCCTGCCCCGCTGGGGCCGCTGATAAAGAGGAGTTCGTTCTTTGAAATATCAAGGGTAATATCGATGAGGGCTTTAACGGCGCCGTAATTCTTGTAGACATGAAACATCCGAATTATTGAGTTTTTATTTTGTTTCTCAATCATTCAATAACTTCCTGGCCGATTGCTCGATAGAGCGTCGCCTTCGAAATTTTAAATGTGTACAATGCATTGTAATAATTCGTCATGGTTCTTGATAGAAGCGTCTGCGCAATGAGCACATCGGTTTGTGTGGCGATTTGTTCTTTATAACGTTCCTGGTTGATCCTGAAATTTTCTTTTGCCTGTTCAATGGCTTTTTCAACCGTTTTTATCGCCCTTTCCGCTTCCTGAGTTCTCAAATATGCCGTCTTTACCTCCAACCGAATATTATCAATAATTTCTTCTTGTTGAAGCTCTGCTTGCGCCAACCGGGAATATTTCTCTTTGACACCATAGTTGGTTCTGCCCCATTCCCAGAAATTCCACTTTGCCACAGCGCTAATATTCCACCCATCGGGGTCATATACACCTTCGCCTCCGTTTACATCCCATTCCGTTCCGTATTTAAAATAATTCCCTTTAAGATCGATGGACGGATAATAGTCTTTTTTTGCAAGTTGTAATTCTTTTTGGGCGATTTCAAGCTCCAAATCGGCAATCTTTATTTCCAACCGATTTTTCTCAGCTTCGGAAAGGCAAAATTCAAGCGTTTCTTCAAAAGGCGTGTAATCAAGAATATCTTTCAGAACAACGGGTGTATCAAGGGGTCTTCGAAGCAACGTATTAAAATTCGACTCGGCATTGTCCATGTTGTTTTTTGCGACGATGAGTTCCTGTTTGGCATTGGCCAGTTCAACCTGTGCCTGCAGCAGATCATTTAACGGGGTCATACCAACTTGATAAAAATTATCGGCCACTTCCTTTTGAGCCCTAATTTGAACCACGGTCTTTTTGGCGATGTCGTTCAGCTTTTGTCTCTGCAAGAGTTGAAAATAGGCATTTTTTGCATCTAAAATAATATCCTGACGGGTCAGTCGTTCCTTAACTGTTGCTCTATCAAGGCCGAGCTTGGAGATATCGTACTTTCTTAATAAAGAAAAACCGGTAAATATCGGTTGGCTGAATGAAGTTATAAAAGCATATTCTTCTTTTGGAACCGCAACAAATCCAACGGTTTCTGTACTGGCGTCGAACCGATTATATTCATAGGATGTGCTGAATGTGGGTAAAAAGTTGGTCTGCTGCGCTTTTTTTACAGCCAGAGCTGCCGCTGTTTCTTCTTTGGATGATTTCAAGCCGAGATTTACCTTAATGGCACTTTCGATGGTCTGTTTGAGGGTAAAAACGTCATCCGGTTCTTGGGCTTTAGAAACATCGGCAAATAGTATCGGTTGCATTATGGTAAAACAAAAAAATAGTCCAAGCCACTTAATTTTAAGCATCATGTCATTTTATCCTTATCAATTGAGCGCTTTCGATCAATCGGGTTATACAGTATCATGGTTTTTGATTGACCCGACCAGGGTTTACTGGTATTTGATCTTTAGAGTTGAAGGAGTGCTGTCACCAGTTTTCCTTACTCAAAGCCTCCACTGAATCCCATTAAATAGGCTTCTTCCATTTCGGTGGAGGCTTTTTATATCGAATCAGCACCTTAAAATCAATAGTTTCGTATCAATTAGGGCTCGCTCAACACCAAGTTCGCAGTATCGGTGCTCGGATTTGGGTCGGGATGGGTTGATTCGACGGAGCAAAGCCATTAGAATCTCTATTTTTTTTCAAATCCTTCAATCTCATCAAGGGTTTTTTGATATACAGAACTTAAGGGACCGCCAACAGATACCGCTTTTCGGGCAGCCGCCAGCGCTTCGGGTTTTCGCCCCTGCTCAAAGAGTATTTGTGCAAGATTGTTATAAGCCGGACCCGCTTTTGGATGTAAGCGGATGGTTTCTCTATACGCCGTTTCGGCGTTTTTAAGCTCTTTTAGTGCGTAATGGCAGTTACCAATTCCGATAAGGGCCGTAAGATTTTCCGGCCAGCGTGTCAGCGCTGTATGGTAGCCATGGATGGCAACCCGGTACTGACGGGCTTTTTCAAGCCCCAGTACGGCCAATAGGAATAGGTCCTCTTTTGCTGTGAAGGGCAGTTGATCTGATCGCAGAATTAAAAGTCCCCAATAATTGCTACGGGCCCAGGTTTTTTCAAACACACCAAGCGGCATAATTTTTCGGGCAATGTCACCGGAGCGAAGAACAACAACTTTTTCAGGCAAATCATAGCCGACAACCACCGCATAGTGCCAGACAGGATACCATGACAGCCCAAGATTTTGCAAAATGATCACCGGATGCCCGGCAGCAACTTCCGAGAACATGTCATCCAACCCCTGTAACACATAGGCGATTCTGCCATGCCGACGGGCTGCACTGATCATTGCCGTCTGCAGGCTCCCTTTACGGGAAGGCGTAAAGACCTCAGCGGTCAGATCTTCCGGGGAAATCGGCAGACCGCTCCATTCGAGGCTCATTGCAAGGGCCGCAGGGCCGCATTGATATTCCTTCTGGGGATAAAACGGAACCGTTTCAAACTCAACACGGGGGGGTACACCGCCTGCTTTTTCCAACACCAGCGGTTTGTTGAGGCCCGCGCAGCTTGACAATACAACACCGGCGCAGCAAAGCAACAGTACAATATTGGTAAACCCCAAGTACTTACGGCCGTTTACCATGTTATTTTTTGGAGGGATGTTTCACAAACGTAAAAACGTCGGTATAGCCCAAAATATCTGTGATCAACAGGACAATGAAGATGATCACAGCAGCACCCACAATAACACCGAGTCCGTCACCACCAGCAGGCAGTTGATCCATTTTATCGGCAAGTTGCATAATTTCGGCGTCGGAGAGGCTCTCGACACGGGCTTTTGCTTCTATCGGGCGGATGCCCTGGGCCATCATTATGGCCTTGACATCCTCTCTGTTCAGAAATTCGTGGAGATTTTTTCTTACGTGTTGTGCCTTTGACAGGGTCATCACGGTTTCTGTCCCTACCATGGCCGCCCCAACCGTCTGCACCGGCATGCTCATCAACAACATGGTCAAGGTTACAAAACAACTCACATACTTGGCAAAGCGATGTACTCCAAGCATCTTACACCTCCGGCATCGTTTATTTCCAATAAAAAAGAAATCCATAAAGTTTGGCCGAACTTTATAACGATCTGTTCACATAAAGCAAGGGTTTATCATCCGTTCATGACCGATTTCAAAACTTTGATGTGGGTTTATTTTATGTTTATGTTTTTATTTGATAAAAGAAAGATTTGAGACAAGACCTCCCATTTCAAACTGAGAAACCCATTGTTTATGGACACTATATTTTTACAACGTTTTCAATAATATTGAGTGCCTGTTCGACAAGCTCCATATTTGCCTGGGACCCCATATGGCCGATCCGAAAAATCTTACCCGCCATCGGGCCATAACTCCCGCCGACAACAAGCCCGTGCTGTCGAAGTCGTAAATCAAATTCCGGCCAGACAATTCCGTCCGGCACGTTAACGGCCGTTACGGTAGGAGATGGCACTGCATCCGGGGCCGGGAAAAGGGACAACCCCATCTCGGTTATTTTTTTGCGACAAAATTCGGCAACTTCATCATGACGAACATAACAGTTGGACAGTTCTTCATTCAAAATCAGTTCGGCTCCGGCGTTGAGACCCGCAACCCCATACCAGTTGGGGGTATAAGGGAAATAATGATCTGCCTGGACGTTATAAAAAGGTTTCAGGGCGTCGTACCCCACATAGTCGACGTTGTGAATGATGTTCCATGCGGTATCGCTCACCGATAAAAAGGCCATATCCGGCAGAGAAGACAAACATTTCTGGGAACCGCCCAGGCACAGGTCGATATACCACGCATCACTTAAAACGGGGGTCCCCCCTGCACTGGCCACGGCATCCACATAAAGCAGGGGAACGTTGTGGTGTCGTTTCAGTTGTCCCAATTCAGCAATGGGATTCAAGGTTCCGGATGGTGTTTCGCAATGAACCACGGTTATCATTTTCGGCTTGAATCTAACAATAGCCGTCTCAATTTCGGACATATCTGAAATGGTTTCATTGTACGGGAGACGAATTTTTTTTACGTCGGCACCAATGGAAAGCGCCATGTCCCCGATTCCGTCGCCAAAGACGCCGGTGGCGATGGCCAATACGCGGTCTGCGGGAACAAGGCAGCTTTTCAAGGCACTCCACAACGCCAACATGCCTTCCCCGGATTGAATAACCACCCGGTTATCGGTGCCGAGAATCATTTTCAGATTGGATTCGGTCTTGTTGTATAATTCCAAAAATTCGGTTTCCAAATCCGCCGAGCCCAAATGGGTCTGATAAACATCCAACACAGTTTGTGGCAATTTAACCGGCCCGGGAACCATTGGAATCGGATACGTTTTCATGGTCTAATCCTTTATTTTTGTTGGCTTCGTCAAGCGACGGTTTATAATCTAAACCCTATTGTGAAATGGAACCTCCCCGCGCTTTCACCGGGTTTTTTATCCAGTTTGTGGCCGTAATAGACCCCGATGGGTCCGATGGGTGTAAGATAGTGAAACCCAACGCCGGCTGAAGAACGAAACTCATTCGAACCCTCTTCGACAATTGCGTTTCGAACGCTGCCAATGTCGTAAAATATAGAAAACTCCAAATTCGGTCCCATGTCAATTCTTGTCTCAATATTGCCTAAGACTGCGGTTAGCCCGCCCACACCTTTTCCGGAAGAGTCAAATCGAAGTAGGTTTTCGTCAAATCCTCGGACAGTGGATGTGCCGCCCAGGAAAAAAAGCTGATCTTGTGGAATCGTGCTGTCTTCTTCAAAAGGGGTAATATCTCCGATCCGTCCCCGAAGGGCAAACGTCAAGTTTTCCATGGGGGTATAATATTTCCGAACCTCGAAACGATACCGAAAAAAATTATCCAGGGAATTATTGATGCCATTAGAAAAGTCCAGGAGCAAAGAAGAAAAAATTCCCTTTTTGGGGCGGATAAACGAATCCATAGAATTATAAACCAGAGAGGGGCTTACCGTTAGAACTTCTCTGGGCTCAAATCTAATTTCTTCATTGATAGAAATGGATTCGGAATCGCGCGGGTAGTCCTTCTTATAGGAATAAACAAAAGAAATGTCTCCGGTAAATTTCTTAAAAAATTTGCGGCTAAATGATAATGAAATGCCTCTCTCTCTGGTTCCGAAATTCGTGTTAAATTCTTCCCTGGTCTCACTGAACATGTTGAGTACCGACTTGATTCGAGTTCCCAAAAACCTGGGTTCGGTGATGCCCAGATCTCCTCGGTAACCGATCTGGCTGATTTCTGTGCCGGCCCAAACATCTTTGTTTAATCCAAAAAGGTTGTGGTCGCCGCCCCGGATGTTTGCATAAAATTTCCTTTCTGTATCATACCCTCCGCCGGATTGAATATAGTAAGGCTTTTTCTCTTCCAATTCCAAAAGCAGATTCACCCTATCTTCCCTCTCCTTTAATCCGTATGTGTTAAAACGCACCGAATCAAAGGCGCCGATGTCGCGGATATTGCGCTGGGATTTCAAAAATTTTTTCAGCGAAAACGGCTCCCCCGGATCGAGTTCAAGTTCATTGTCTATGACACGTCTTTTGGTGATAAAATTCCCTGTCAAAGCCGTTTGACCCATTTTCACAAAAGGTCCTTCATCTACCTCATAAGTTACTGCGGCTTCGGTATTGTCTTTGCTGATGGCCGCAGTCCCTTTGATCTTTACATGGGGGTAACCCTTTTCAGAAATCAGGGAGGACAGTGTGTTTTCATCACTTCGAATCATATAGTCGCGGAAAACGGATCCTTTTTTCAAAGTGATTGCTTCCAGTGCTTGAGCTTCTGATAACACATTCAACCCATGGATTGCAGTGGACTGTACATACGTCTGAATCCCTTCCTCGATATCCAAGGTGAGGTCAATATTGTGCTTTTTTTCTTTGATGTCTTTATGTGTTTTTATCTGATCTTTCACGACCGTATTCATATATCCTTGTTTGAGATAAAAAGACGCAATGGCGCGTTTATCCTCTTCCAAGGTTTCCTGGACGAACGCACCGTTTGCGATAACGCCCGGAGTTCGGGTTAAGGTCTGTTTTTTGATTTTTTTTGAATCAACCGCATGATTTCCTTTAAAATTGACGGAATTTACAACGTATTGTAACCCCTCATCAATACGCAGGCGGATTTTACGGATTGACCGACCCGCTTCTTGTTTTCTTTCAGATTTCATCTCTATCCGACAATCCTTATATCCTGTTTTAAGGTAACGTTTCTTTATTTTGCGAATACTTTTTCTAAGACCAAAATCCCCCTTATTGCCCTCCTTAAAAAGGATTAGATCTTTTTTTAACGTAAAATCCCAAAACGCCGTGTTACCTTCAAACTCAATGTCATACCTGGGTCCTTCATCAATGTTTAAAGAAATAGAAACATTTTGAGTTCTGGTGTCTTTGTTAATAACGGCGTTTACGACAACGTCCGGATACCCCTTTTTTCGGTAAAACCGGATTAGATTCCTGATATCTGCATCAAATTGTTTTTTCTTAAAACGCCGCAAGAAATCCGGAATCAAAAAAGATTTATGCATTTTAATCCGCAATTTAAGACGCGCCTGTGAAAACGCCCGGTTTCCTATGATTTCAAAGCGCCGGATGTGAAAAAAATCGCCTTTGTCGATATGGACATAAACCACAACGTTTCCGTCAACAGGATCTTCTGTAGCGTCTAAATTAACAATCGGCGCAATATAACCTTCATTCTTGAAAAGCTGGATAATGGCAGCCTCTTTGGCGTTAAACTTTTCCGGATTGTATGCATCTCCGGGACGGAGCTGCATGGCGTTGAGAATTTCTCGTTCCAACAGGGGAAATGCACCGCTGATTTTAATATCTTTGACTCGGGGATAGGGCGTCACTTGAAAACGAAGGGAAAATTGTTTTTCTCCTGGGTCTGATTCAGAAACATGGATGGTTTTGAATATATTCGACGATTTCAACGCCTCAAGGGAATCCTGGAAGCGTTTTGTTGAAAAAGGCTTTCCTTCCTCGATAAAAATTAACTTTTTTACCAACTCAACCCATCGACTCACATCCCTTTTTATCCCCTGAACATCGACGATAACCCGTGAAACAACAGGCCCAGGTTGATCTATTTTCTTTTTCTGTGCAAACGCGACGTCTTTTGCAATGGCCACCAGTAAAATCCCCAACAATACGGCGATCTTTATCCGGTATTTCAGCCCCAACTGGGTCATTTGATCCATCTTCCTTTATCGAAATTCAAGTCTGAATTGAAGCCCACCGCCATAGTGTCCCTCTGTATCCTGAAAGGTATTCATTAGGACTTTCTCAAGAAACTTATACTCTGTCATTACTCGCTGGATAACCTTCGCATTTTTTGTCTGCATGCCGTATTTGACCGTTACTCTACGGGAAAGCTCTTTACCGACGGTAACTTTTACCTCATTTGACTCCTCAGCATCTTTTGCTTCATGATATTCCAGCGCTACAATATCCAAGCCGGTGGCGTCCTTGATTTCTTTTTGAACGGTTTCAGCAAGAACATCGGCAAGCATTTGTCCCGGAGATAAAGATGAACCGCCTTCTCCTGCAATGAGTTCCTGTGTTGTTTTCCCGGTTATCAGCAAAGAAAGAATATCCTCCTTTGTTTCGGACGGATTAGAAGAAAGATTAAACTTCAGATTATCCGGTGTTCCGGAAACATTCAAAAATACGGCCCATTCCCGAATTTCCACTTCACTTTGAATATCAATGGTCGGCTCAATTTTATACGGGTTTATGAAATCAAAGACACCTTTTTTGACATTAAATTCCTTTCTTTGGAAATAAACGGTTCCGGATTCTACTTCGGCCCTCCCGCTGACGAGAGGGCGATTCACCGATCCGTATATGTTAAGATCAGGTTTGAGGGCCAATAAGGCCATATTATTATCTACGACAAAAGGTTCTCTGTGACGGGTTGTAATATCGAGGGCCATATTTTTCAAAAAGGGCCATGGGATTTCCGATGCCACCAAAACCTCTTCCCGGGATTTTTTACCGAGGCTTTCAACAAGATTCAGCTGTATATCTTTATAATACTTCCCCTCAAGCATTTGAATGTCTCCCGAGACAAGGGACTTCTCAGGTGTGCCCCGAATATCCAGTTCGGCGCTCAAGCGGGTCTCTAAAGTACCGGGAATCATTATCGGAAGATCATCGGCTTTTAATTTGAGGCCCACTCTTGAGGGTTCATATTCCTTAAGATCAATGGCACCAGACAGTTTAAAATGACCTGTGTCCAGCATTCCCTGGATGTTATCCAGAACAATGGCTTCCGGGGTTACATGAACACTGCCGTTCAGGTCGTGCATGCCCTGTAAAAGGACCGGGACCGCCATCCCGGCATTTATCAGTTCAACATCAATACGAAAGTCTGGCCGGGACAGGTTTCCCCGCATACTGAGAGATAGGCCTGCTTCTCCGGTGGTATTGGGAATAATATCTGTGAGAAGCGGTATTATTTCCAAAGGAAGATTGCCGTCGGCCTCTAAATCAAGGTCGCCATTCAGTTTGCCGTTGCCTTTAATTTCTACACCCCTGCGTTTAAGCAGGTTCAGACGGACACCTGGAATCGATATTTTTCCATCCTCTAAGAAGGCCTTGAAGTCGCGGACCCCGATCAATTCTGTTTGCTTTTTTAAAATTTCAACCCGAGAAACATCTGCCGATCCCTTTATCTGATCCGGTGCATCGGTATTACCTTTTACTTCGATTTTACCGGTGATGATACCATTCAGTTCGTTTCGCCCGACAATTTTTAAATATGGGGTCAAATTGGTGTTGTCAAAAACAGCAGATGCTGAAAACGCTTTGGTCTGCAAATGGTAATTTGCATCCAGGGCAAAGTTCGGATCACCCGAAATTCGCGCAATATGGTCCTTAACTTCAATTTCGAGCTGAATATCTTTAAGATGTTGCGTGTTGAACCGCAAATCATTTAGGACCACCTTTCCTTTGATCTTAGGATTTTCAAAATTCCCCTTTCCTTCGAAATTAAAGGAAATTTTTCCGTTATCAACGTCTCCCAAGTGAAGCGGTGTTATATTCTTAAGGGAAATATCCACAGAGGTAAGTCGTAACTCGTAATTTTTATTCAAAGAAACCCAACCATCGACCAGAATCCTCTCTCCAGGTGCAATTAAGATTGAAAAAGGGTCGAATTTAATTCGATCATCGTCAAAATCCAATGATAGCTGGATATCATGGACTTTCTGGATGTTAAGATCGATATTTTCTCCGTTCAGCTCCAGTTTTCCTTTGGGGTGGGCCGTATCCCCGTTAACACGGCCATTCAGGACAAATTTTCCCGTCATCCCTTCAACAAAATCTCCCAGAAACAGGGTGTCTCCTTTTAATGCAACATCAAAACCTGGGGTTTTTAAACGTTGATAGTTCATGGGATCAAATATCTGAGCGCTGCCGGAAATATCGAGTTTGGAATTGCCGTTAAAAATTTTTCCATTTTTTAGGAAAAATTGCCCTTTTGAAAACCGGATATTTGCATCGGCATTGCCGAGCCTGACGTTCGCAAAACCCAAGTTTTCCCCTTTCAATCGGGCATCCATAAACGGCGCCTTCGCCGTTCCAGAAACCTCTCCGCTCACATTGATTCTTCCCAATACGCCTGTTATCCCCAAGTTCGACATGACTTCAGTCAAATCAGGAGTTTCCAGTTTAAAATGCGCGGCCACCTGATGGGAAAAAATATCATACCCGCCGTTCATCTCGAACCGGGTCCGACCTGCGTCAGCGCTAAAATTCCGAATTTTAACATATCCGTTTTCCATACCGGCTTGTGATGTTACCTGTACGTCGAGCGGTGAACGTCCCTTCCCGAGAGACAGTTTGCGTGTGTAAATTTTAAGGGAAGTATTGGCCCAAAGCGTTCTTGGATCAACACCTTTGCCTTGAAGTTCAATGTCGGCGTTTACATCCCCTTTTACACCGGACATTCCCAAGGGCAGATTGGCTATCTGCGAGGCTTTCTGGCGGATGGAAAATTTGTAGTCTATTGCATCTAAATCAGGATTGGCGGTAAACAATCCGTCAGCAAAGGCCTTCTTAAAGTCGATATTACCTGTTATATCGAATCTACCAACGAAGGTGTATAGATTTAAGTCCCTGATGTTCAGAGATCTGTCTTTTAGATGGCAATTCAAATGAATTTGGTCGATCCTGTTCCCGAAAAGCGCCCCACCTTTATAACTGAGGTTTAAATCGATATCCGGATTGTATGAGGCCCCTTCTAATGTCGAATTCAACTGTACCTCTCCCGAAACATCGGATGAAAGCGGAATCAAATCCTTGATTTGGGAAAGAAAAACCCGGCTTTTTAAACCCAGATTCAAGATCGGCCTGTCCGCAAAAGGATTTTCAACAGTTCCGGTAAGATTGACATCAAGGCCACCGGTGTTCACGTCAAGGACCAGTGCGTCGATTCGGTCTTTTCGAACATCTGCCGTTAAAGATAATTGATCGATGGCGGTTCGAACACCCCTGCTTCGAATGTTTACGCCTTCAATTTGACAGGCAAGCCGACCTTTTTGTTTACCGACATTCACATCTGTAATCAAAAGGTTCAGGTTTTGTAACACCACGTGATCCTTTTGATTGTCGGCAGCTTCTTCGGCTGTTTTGTATTGAAAAAAACCGTCAAACACCTTCAGCCGTCGAACAACAACATTAAATGGAAGGTCGCTGCTTTTTTCAGATTCCGACGGTGTATCTTTTGGAGAGTAAAATGCCTGTATCAGGTCAAGGTTTCCGGAACGATCCTTTGATAAAGATACTTTGGGGTTTTCGAAAAATATATCATTAACGTTTATTTCTCCGTTTAAAAGCCCGGTCCAGGACACATGGATAAAAAGACGATCCAATTCCATTAACTTATTATTTTCAGGGCCTTTGAGGAGCACATCGTTTAAGTCCACCTTTCCGCCTAAAATAGAAAATCTGTTTCGGCTCCATGTTAACGTCCCGGGAATTTTCTGGTTCACTTTTGCCTGAATCCGCGCTTGCACCTGCTCTGTATTCAGGTAAATCTGAATCCCCAGCATCATAAACAACACAACAACAATTACCGAACCGATGCCGATCAAGACCCATTTAAAGAATTTCATAATGATCATTCACCTGTAACTCTATTTAGAAACACAGATTTTAATGTATACATATTTTTGTTGATATATCCAAGTTTAAAGTCTGTTTTAATTGTTTTGGATAGGTAAGAAATACCAGAAGAAATCAGGTCCGGAAAAAAGGAATTATGGACTGCATTTTAATACCCGGAAGCTTTTTTATTGACTTTGGATGATGGAGTTGATGAGTTTTATAATGTCTTTATAGAAAAGTGGTGAGCTTCATCAGCATGTTCCGTATTGGTAAAATGTTTTTTTCATGTTATGCTTATAAATATGAAAGGCAAAACAAGTTGACTTTATGACGTCGAAATGGGTCAGTTTGGATTTTTTCAACCGAGAAGGCTTGTTTTTCCTGGGGAAATACAATTGAGAGGTGAAACGTATGAGAGCTGTTAAGAAAAAGGTTTTTATTTTAATGGTTGGCCTTGCGCTAAGTCTATTGGCGGGATGTGCACCGACACTGGTTTCCATCAGTACCCCTAAATTTCAAACTGCTGAAAATTCTTATTACACCGCTCAATTTGAACCTTTGGGAGAAGGTCAAAATTTTTTTGATGGGTTTCTTCTCAAGGTGACCAACAAAACCCCTAAAGATTTGGAAATCGATTGGAATAAAACCCGCTATCTTTACAATGGACGCGATTTAGGGATTTTTGTTTTTGATGGAATTCAGCCTGGAGACATTAAAAACCTAACCATACCGCCGGATATTATTCCTTCCGACCATTCCTTTTCAAAAGAGATCTCGCCATTAAAACTATTGGCACGCGAGCCACTTACAGGAAAAGGGAATAAGGCCGGTAAAATTACCCCGGGCCCAATCCCAAACGGTAAAAACGGCATTTTCTTATTCATCAGACAAAATGGCAACCCGATCAAAGAAAAAATGGCCGTTAACATTACAGAAAAGAAACTCCAATAATAAAAAGCCGGGCCCATTGAAGATCCCGCCATGCGGGGAAGGGCCCGATTTTAATTTGGGCCGGAAAAGAAATGTTTTTTTTATGAAAAAAACATTGTTTATCGTAATTATCAAGAAAAGTTCGTCATGACCCGATTCAAAAAGATATTGTTCTGGATAACCCTATGTTTTATCTTCTGTGTTACCCTTATTTTCATCTTGATTTTATCTTCAGATAA
>JBFESJ010000040.1:0-19954 GCA_041548585.1 Desulfobacterales bacterium
GAATTCCCTTCGGCAATTTTACCAAGCCATTTTGATTTTTGCTCCTCGGTACCGCCGACAATAATCGGTTCGGAGCCCAGTTGGATGGCAAAAAAAGCTGTGCCGATTCCCAAGCATATTTTACACATTTCAAGAATGACTTCACAGCAGTCCCGGGCACCGCCACCCATCCCGCCATAGGCTTCAGGGATAAAAAGGAGCTGCAGGCCAATATCGGGACCCAACATTTCGCGAACTGTTTCTTCCGGAAAGCTTTCGTTTTTGTCATATTCAAGGATTTTTTCACGGGTTAGGAGACGGTTTCTCATCTGTCTGATTGTATCGATGATCATCTGTCTCGATTCAGTGTCCAGCCCATTGAGTACAGGTTTTTTTCCGTTTGCAGATTCTGTCATATAATCATCCTTTTGTATTGATCGGTTTCAGACATAAAGCGGCCATTGCACATACTTTAAGCCGATGTCTACATGATCCGGGAAGCATTAACTTACCGTAATGAGGACGGTTGATTAGACGTAAATTTACCGTTTTCCGGTGAACCTGTCATTTATGAGGATTTGACTTAATTTTTTTAAGTTTCGGAACGGAAACAAGTAATATATCACCATAACAAGCTGATATTATTATATTTTAAGTGTATCACAAATGACTACGCTCACGGTTGTGCTTCTAGTAATTTAAACAAAAATGATTGTCAAGGGTTTTTCAAAAGGTTTTTTTATGTGAAAACGAGAATTATCAGTTTTATCTTGACTCATATAATGCTTTTTTATATTTAAAATATTTATAAATTGAGGGATCGTCTAACGGCAGGACGACGGGTTCTGGCCCCGTTAATCCAGGTTCGAATCCTGGTCCCTCAGCCATAAAATTCAAGGGGTTGTGAACATGATTCATAACCCCTTTTTATTTCATAATTAAACTTCGGACAGACCTGACTCGGTGGCGTGACGACGGGGGCAATGATCGAAGATGAGCCAAAGAAGAAGCGGGATGTACCGACAGGGGGCATGGATGAAGGCATGTACTGATTCATGCTGACACAAACACCGTGGGTCAGCTCCGATGATCTGATCTATGGACCCGGCTCACGGAAATGCCGTTATGGACAAAGGGCTAAATCTGCATCCATACCAGGATCAGAAAAAATTTAAGACGTAACTTTAAATAACCCTCAAATCGCATCATCGATTCCCCTGAAAACGGTTTGTTCTTATTTGTACAGAACAAAACAATCAGAGGTCAACGATGGTATCCTTTAAAATACAATCCCCACATACCCCACAAAGCTGTCTCCGGGGCTTTTGTCATAGCTGGTGGCGTAGGCAATGGTTTCCGCTTGTCCGGCGCCGAGCTGTTTTGCAGCGGAAATGGCCGTTGCGGCTGCGCCGCTGCAGCAGGCATTCTGGTTTACCATGGCTTCTTTAATGACCTTTTCGGGATCCATGGCCAGCATGGCATCAATAACCCGCCGGTCGTTTTCATTTCGAACCCAGTCTACCGCTGAGGGTCCCCTGCCATGGGACGTAAAACCATAATTTGGGCCGTAATGGGTTAGATCCGTAGAGCCGATGATTTTTATCTCAAGCCCCAACCGGCTTGATATGTCGGCGACGGTTTCCCCGATTTCAAGAGAACTTTTTGTCGGCGGCGCACCGATGGGAACGATTTTCGCGTCCTTGAAAAAATATTTGATAAAGGGGAGCTGAAGTTCGATGGTATTGTCCTGGGTAAAGCGATCCGCGGTCTCAATCTCAAATGTAAATTTCTCGGACAGTTCACTCGCAAGTGCAGTCTCAATTTCTATTGGACCAAAAGGGGTTTCCCATGCCCCGTCGGTCATAATATAGGTGGGTGAGCCACTGTGCAGATGCATACCGAAAATCACGAAAACATCCGGAGATTTTTCGTCGTCAAGACAATGGATGACATTACATGCGATGCTGCCTGAAAAATACCACCCGGCATGGGGAACGATTCCTCCGGTCAAAGTCCTTTCCGAAAAGGTCTCTGTTTTGTATTCTTTAAGAAAACCTTTAATTTCCTTCTCACATACCGAAGCATCGCCCGGGTACCAGCTTCCTGAAAAAATAGACTTTCTGACCTTCATGTCAAACACCTCCTTTCTGTGTTTAAATTTGCCACAGGCGGCTGAATATGTCCAACATATTTTCACCTAACCTGAGCGTTTCGAATTTGAAATGGTCAATATCCGCAACCAGTGTTCCTGGGTCTTTATATTTTTATGCCCATATTTTTTGATTGGACCTTACAGCTATTGGGCAGGACTATATCTCAAAAGATATGTCACAATTTAAAACCCTCCGGGATTTCCGATCTTGCCGCACCTTCTTCGTTGAAGCGCAATTGCAATAGTTCACTAGGCTTCATGCGCTTCGTCTCGAATCTGCGGCATCCTCGAAAATCGCTCAAGTTAGGATTCATAATAGAAATCTCGATAAAACTTGACAGGAGGGATACTTGATCATTATTTTTTTAAAAAATATTCCGTTTAGGAGTTGTTGATGCGCGTGGATAAAAGATTTTCTACCAACATTGAAGTCCGGTTCCGTGATCTTGATGCCCTTGGACATGTGAACAATGCGGTCTTTTTTACATATTTTGAAGAAGGCCGAAAACAATTTTCCAAAAAAGTGTTCGGAGTTTCCGATATTTCGGAATTTAAATTCATCATGGCCCATATCCAATGCGATTTTATTAGACCGATACAGTTTAATAACCATGTCATTCTTCAGATGTGGGTTAGGGATATCGGGACCAAGAGCTTTTCTTTTAAATATCGTCTGGTCGATTTTTCAGATCAAGCAATGGTATATGCCACCGGTGAATCGATCCAGGTCTGCTATGATTACGAAAAAAACAGATCCATTGAGGTTCCGCAAAAGATGAGAGAAAAGTTGACTCGGTATTTGAAATAATGAATATAAAAGTCTGACCTAAATTGAGCGATTTTCAAGTTTGCCTCAGATATAAGGAAGATGTCGTTTCGCTATAGTCCTCTATGCGGAACGGCATCTGACGCAGTAGATGCGGTGAAATTGGAAATCCCGTAGGGTTTCAAATTATTGAAATTTAAAATGCGAGAATACCTTAAAAATATTGTTAAATTAACCATTTCAAAAATTTGAAACACTCAGTTTAGGTCCAATTAACTTCGGGAGGTTTAGATGCCCATATATGAATATCAATGCGAAAAGTGCTGCCATTGTTTTGAGGTCCTTGTTTTTAGAAGTGATGACGAAACGGCAAGCTGTCCCAAATGCCACCATAGAGGGGTAAAGCGGCTATTAAGCTCAACCTGTTTTATCGGATCGTCGGGTGGCGGAAGTTGCAAAACTGGCTCCCCAAAAGGTTTCTCCTGAGCGAGCTAGTCCTTATGTGCCGGTCGGCCACGGATATTATAAGTCACTAATTAATCCTAAACAAATGCTCAATACGGGTAAGCCCTTGGAGAAATGGGTTTTGATCTGCTTTCTCGCGGGCATTTTTCTTGACACGCTCAAAAAGAGGTGTTAACAGATTTTCAAAAAACAGGCACGTAGCTCAGGGGGAGAGCGCTACCTTGACACGGTAGAGGTCGTTGGTTCAAATCCAATCGTGCCTACCAGTAAATTTAAGGGTTTGCAGCGATTAAACGCTGTGAGCCCTTTTTTATTGATTTGAATATATACCATGTGATATCTACGCCACGAAAAAAAAAATCACATCAAGTATAGAAACTGAACGTATAAAAAGACTCAAATACTTAGCGGTATATACAGAAAGACCGCCGAACAACATCCTCGAAGAAGCTTTCCGGGACCTTCTCAAAAAGTATGAAAACAAGGGCAAGAAATAGGTATTTCTTTTATGGTAAATAATGGTGATAAACTTAACATATACGAAGTCAACTCTCTTTTATTCCAAATAATTTCCTACATGTCAGAAGCCGAAAGACGAAAACTTCAGTCCGTGTTAATTGCTAATTTATCAGAAGCAAGAACCGGAAAAGACCTTTCGTCATTGATTATCAGTATATCTGAAGCAAAGAGATATGAACTTTTGGAACGGCTGACAAATTGGTATCACTCCAAATATCCGGAGAAAAGGGGGTATCCTCGGAAACCTTTAACGATCCCCGTAGAGCTCTCAAAAAATGGTTTTACATTTATGTGTTTCACTCAAAATATAAGTAATTCTGGTGTGTTTATTCAGACCGATTTTAGCTTTCGTATTGATCAGCAAGTTACGATGATTTTATCGCCCCCCAAAATTGAAAAAGACATAACTGTCAGCGGTAAAATTGTTAGAGTTGAATCAAAGGGAATCGGTGTGAAATTTGATGCGCTTTTACCTGGTTTTTAGCACATCCGATAAGAATATGGCGATATTAGCATTATATTTGAGTTGTATTGCCTGCCATATGCGTTTATTAAACGATGGGTATAGATTGAGGCTCATATGTAGTGAGCCATCTTTAACATGATATCGGGTTTGGGAAGTGCTCCTGGAAAGCTTTCTTTGAATTGTCCGTTGTCGAATACAAAGATAAAAGGGACGCTCGTTACATTGAATCTGGCAGAAAACATCGGGCTGGCGTCCACGTTGATCTTTGCGACCCGTACCCGCCCTTGGGCCTCTTTGGCAAAGTCTTGAATCATCGGGGTGGTTGCCGAACAAGTACTGCACCAGGGCGCCCAGCAGTATAAAAGCACCGGCAACGGAGATTTAAGGACTTTGGCTTCGAAATCAGTGTCTGCAACCACGATCGGGTGGCCCACCGACAGAACGTCGGTTTCAAGGTAGGTACCGCATTTGCCGCACTTGCCCCTGACACTGATTTTAACGGCAGGAATTCGGTTTTTGGTTCCACAAGCAGTACATCGGATGGTAAAATTGTTTTTTCGGTCCATTTTGGAGTGCTCCTGTAACTTTTATTGGCCGGATAAATGCTATTCAACGGGGAGTTCCGAAGTGCGGAGCGGCAGTGTAATTGGGCATTAGATGTATTTTTGAAATCGCTTGTTGTTTGAGATAATATAATTAAAAGGACCGGTTAACAACCCGGTCCTTCATCTACGTTTTATTTAACAACAACAGGGATCGACATAACACCCGCACGAGTCTACCACGTAACATCCGCAAGGGTCCATCACATAGCAACAATCGAGATCTTCGGAATCAAAGCTACAGGCGTCATCGGTCTCGCGATCCGCATGGCTGCTGTTTTCGGTTTGATTTGTTTTGGTCATAAGTCACCTCCGGTGATTCTAATAAACTCACAAAAAGCCATTCTGGTGTTCGATTTTCGAAGCACCTTTTGAAATGACTACGAATAAACCGTATCGTAATATGCGCTGTCTGTCGAAAGAGGCCAAAACAGCGCTAGGCCTTGGATAGTTCAGGTGAATCTTTAGATGCAGACAACGCCACGGATTCACCTTCACAAACTTCCCAAAGAATAAGAACACTTTGAGCAAAGTCAACGGTTATGACGGGCACGCTTTCTGCATGGGAGCAAATTATGAAAATCAATGTATATGAAGAGAATTTTATGGTACAAGCCACAGGGCAGTGTCTTTGCAATCCTGAAGAACTTTACGGCAAACGGTGCCCAAACTATAGTCCTTTGCGCCGGTAACACCCTGCCTTCCCATAACGATTGTTCCACAGCCAAGGCGGTCGACAGCCTTGAGGATGTCGGCTGCGGCACTGTGACTCCCATCATCAACGCGGACGGTAATCTGAGCTTCCTTTAAACCAGCCTTAATCAGCATGTCTTTGGCTTTTAGCATGTAAGGGGCGATTTCTCGTTCAGCAGCACTTTTCCACTTGCTCTCAAGCCCTGCCAGAGGCTCCAAAACTTCCCGGGAAAAAAACCGCATCAGGTTTCGTTTGGAATAATAGAGGATGATCGGGCAAGCGGTTCCAGATAATATGAAGGCTGCGTGATCCACTGCCCGAAGTGCGTTTTCAGAGGTATCCATTGCAACAAGGACCGGTTTTGACCTTACCTCCCCTTTGATCATCCATACCGGACAGATGCGGCTGGTTTCCAAAACTTTATTGGCTGTTTCACCCATAAAAAAAGCTTCTATTCGACTGCGTCCGCGGGTGCTGAGAACGATGGCATCCATACTTTTATTTTCCGACCAGGCACAGATATCCCGTGCAACGCCGATCTGCTTGTGGAGTTCTATGATTTTGATCTGTTCTTCTGAAAAGCCTTTCGACAGTAAGGCTTTCTTTCCTCCGGAGAGCGTCTTTTGGGCCATCTGTTTGTTGCGACGTTCCAATTCTCTGACCTGACGGGCCGTATCCTGATTTTTCTTGCTTTCTTCCGCCAGTATCGGTGGTATGGCTGCAACGGCATGAAACAGGTTTATCTGAAGGTTATGCCGGTTGCCGAAGATTAAATTTAAATAGTCAAGCGATTTTAAGGCATTCGCTGACCCGTCCAATGGAACGACAATCGATTTGGTAACGTTAGTATCCATAGTTTCCTCCTCAATATAACAAAATTGCGGGTGAATCCCTGAAATAGTCAAATGCTTATATCCATGTGCTCTAAAAATAAAATATAATATGTTTCGAATATTGACAAACAATATAATTGACAAACAATATAATTAATTGTAAAAACACTTAACGGCTTCAAAATTTTAATAATTATATCAATATATTAGGGCTTTAAAGTGCTCAGCCGCAGGTTTCCCCTTGAGTCTTGTCTGCGTCCTCTGAAGGGTTTTTCTGGAAACATGTATTCTTTTTCGTGAAGGATAGGTTGAGGGTTTGGAAATGGAGTTTACGATGAATAAACGTCTATGGATGGTTTTTCTTCTATTCATGTTGACCGCACCTATCAACTTGCCGGATGGATGGTCAAGCGGGGGAATTTGTGACCTTGCAATGGCCCAAGAGTTTGATGGTTCGATTCAAAAGATTGCTGTTATGCCCTTTCTAATCGGCAAACGTCCTGAGGATGTTCGAGAAATGATAAGTTGCCCCATAGAACGGCTTTGTGCGGATGAAAACGAGTTGATGGAGAATGCCGGAGACATACTTACCCAAATCGTCCAAAGGACCGCAGAGAGCAGATTTGGTGATAAAACGGTTCCTTTGGCGGATGTGAAAGAGACCTATGAAAAATTTGTTGCTGTAGATTCCAAAAGCACCCCCCGATTCTTGGCTCAAAAACTGGGAAGTGCTCTTGGTACCGATGTCATCATTTTGGGGAATGTCTGGCGGTATAGGGATCGCGATACCAAAACTTTTGACACTCCGAGTGGCGCTTCGGTTGCGTTTAATATCGTTTTGTTGAAGGTGGAAACCGGGCAAAGAGTCTGGAAGGGGACATTCGACAAAACCCAGAGAACACTTTCCGACAACGTGTTATCCAAAGGGTCTTTTAAACGCGTGGTGAAATGGCTTTCCGTCAACGAACTAGCGCGTTTGGGCGTTCAAGAGGTGTTTAAAAATTTCCCCTATTAGCGAAATTTCTAGAAACGGTATCGTTTTGCTCGGTTATAAATTCGAGCATAGGGTATATTTCAATGAGTAAAAATATTGGATTTGTCTCCACACGGTTTTCCGGAACCGACGGTGTCACTTTGGAGTCCAGCAAATGGGCCCAAGTCTTAAAGCAAATGGGTCATCAATGCTTCTGGTTTGCCGGGCAGTTAGACAAAGATCCGGGCCGGAGTATGCTCGTACCCGAGGCCTACTTCCAGCACGATCAGAATCAATGGATCAATGAACACATCTTGGGAAAACAAGTCCGTTCATCGGAAATCACCGAGATGATTCAGCAGCTGAAAGCTTTTCTGAAAGATCGAATCCGGGCGTTTATCGAAAAATTTTCCATCGATCTGTTGGTTCCCCAAAATGCCCTGACCATACCCCTACACGTCCCTTTGGGAATTGCCATCACCGAAATAATTGCCGAAACCAAGATTCCCACCATCGCGCACCATCATGATTTTTACTGGGAGCGGACCCGGTTTTTCGTGAATGCGGTGGGCGATTACCTTCGCATGGCTTTTCCGCCGAATCTGCCCAATATGGAGCATGTGGTCATTAATTCGGCTGCTCAGGAGGAATTGGCGCTCCGCACCGGTATTTCTTCCATCAACATTCCCAATATTCTGGATTTTGAAAATCCCCCCAAGGTGGACGAAAAACGAACTTTAGAACTTCGTGAAATCATCGGGGTCGGCCCGGATGATATTGTAATCCTCCAGCCAACACGTATCGTTCAGCGCAAGGGAATCGAACACGCAATCGACCTGGTCAAAGATCTCGACAATCCCCGTTGCAAGCTGGTCATCTCTCATGAAGCCGGTGATGAGGGGTTTGAGTATGCTGAATGGTTGAAAAAAGAAGCGAAAAAAAATGGCGTGGATCTGCGCCTGTTCAGCATCCGAATGCGGGACCCATGGAATGACCAGTCCGCATTGAAATCGGAGTATACGCTTTTGGATGTGTACCCATGTGCGAATTTTGTTACCTATCCGAGTCTTTATGAGGGGTTTGGCAATGCGTTTTTGGAAGCGGCTTATTTCAAAAAGCCAATGCTCATCAACCGTTATGCAACCTTTGTGAGGGACATAGAGCCCAAGGGTTTTGATCTGATTGTCATGGATGGATTTTTGACCGAAAAAAACGTTCGTCAAGTAAAAGACGCTCTTTTTTCATCTGAGCTACGGGAGAAAATGGTAAATCACAATTACGAGGTGGCCACCCGATATTATTCGTATTCGGTACTTAAAAGATGGTTAAACAATTTATTAGCCAACTTTTTCGGTATGGAAGTCTAAAGCTGGTTGACGATCAAATTTATATTTAAATCCATAACCTTAATTATGAACATATAGAGACAAAAAGGGTAGCCGATTCGGCTACCCTTTTTGTCTCTATATTGTATCAAGATTTTTTCTATACCTGAATTTCTATTCGGTATTGCATGAGCTTCATGATTCCAGATTTACACATGCCCCCCCCAAACGCCGGGTTGCTCCGTCCTGGATCGCGCCCAATGTGCATCCGGAAATTCATCAGGAGTTTCAACACCGGAAGCGTTGATTTCATCCTGTCGTTCTTCTTCGCCTTCTCTAACCAGATCTCGGCATTCCCCTTCACATTCACCGGTAATATCTCTTCTTAATATATCAGTCATTGGAGTAATCCTCCTTTTAATCAATTTTGTATTTCTTTGAATCAAGCAAAACATAAATAGTTGCTTGATTAAAATTTAACATAAACAGCATTTAATATAAGTCAAATATGAGATTGTTAAAAATGTATGTTTTTCGAAATATCCAATACTGCGGAAAGGCGAAAAATATTCAATTTAGCTCATTTAAGATATCCATGTTGACATGCTGACGTTTGTTTTTTAAAATAATTTTCAATCGATAAAGGCTCCAAGCTCCACAGAAACTGCGTAATTCAGCCCTCGAAGTAAAGTACCACAACTACGGGCTGAACTTCCTCGTCCCTGAGCAGGTTAGCATCGTGAGAATCCCTATCTAACTCCGGCTCTTCCAGCCGCCAGTTGAAACGATGCGAATTAGATTTTTCAATCGTTCTACTCGGAATGGTATAATTTGCAAATTTTGCGGGATATGAAAAGCGGGAAAATCACTTTCTGGAAGATATCCGGGTATTGATATTCCGAAAAGAATATGCGCGTCATTATGAAGAACGGAAGGATCTTTAAAACAAACTTTAACGGACGGTGAGGGATAATAACAGGCATGAAACATTTTTTATTCGGAACAGTTAAACACACGTTCAAGGCACTTGGATATGGGATCGTGGGCGGGCTTGCGGTGCTTATCGTTGTCTTTGTTTTGAAATTGGAGAGCCGGCCCGACCTCAAGGTCTGGCACGAGGCCAAACTCGACGCCGAGTTCACGGCGGGTGCGGCGAAGAGCTTTGACGACTACCTTGCCCGTGAGGCACGGTTATTCGCGCAGCTCGACGAGCGTGTCTATGCCCGGATCGAGCCAGAGGACCGACGCCTCATCAACCGATACCACCGGGGTAGCCTGTCAGACCCTGGGCGCTGGTCTTTGAACTGGAACCGCACGTTTGAGCTTTCAGTGAATGCACCCAAGGCGGGGATACTGCTGCTGCACGGTATGTCCGACTCGCCTTACAGCCTGCGGAGCCTCGGTCAGCGCCTAAATGCTTCTGGTGCATGGGTTGTGGGACTTCGACTGCCGGGCCATGGGACGGCGCCTTCCGGGCTGGTTGAAGTGCAATGGCAAGACATGGCCGCGGCAGTGCGTCTGGCAGTGCGTCACCTGCGCGAGGAGATCGGCGACCGGCCGCTCTATATCGTGGGGTACTCCAATGGCGGTGCCCTGGCTGTTCACTACGCGCTTTCGGCGTTGGAAGATCTCACACTGCCGCCAATTGATGGGATGGTGCTGATCTCACCGGCCATCGGGGTTACGCGACTGGCTGCTTTTGCGGTGTGGCAGGCCCGGCTCGGTTACGTGCTCGGCTTCCAAAAGCTGGCGTGGACGGACATTCTGCCCGAGTACGACCCCTTCAAATACGGCTCTTTTGCTGTCAATGCCGGCGATCAGGTCTACCGCCTGACCGGCGAAATTCAATCAAAGATAAAGACGCTGGGTGCTGCGGGGGCACTGGAGCGCTTTCCGCCGGTGCTCGCGTTTCAATCTGCCGTCGATGCCACGGTGTCGACACGCGCCCTGATCGATGGACTGTTCGGACAATTGCCTGCAGGCGGACACGAGTTGGTCATTTTCGACATCAACCGTTTTTCCGAGATAGAGCCGGTGCTCGAACAGGACCCCAAAACAAGTATCGAAGCCAGCCTCTTTGACACGGGCCTGCAATTCACTATCAGCTTTGTGACCAACAAAAGCGAAAAGAGCCAGCACGTTGGTGTTCGCCAAAAAAGGCCGGATGATAGCGAAACAAGGGAGATATCCATCGATCTGATGTGGCCAAAAGGGCTGTATTCGCTTTCTCACGTGGCACTGCCGATTTCCCCAAAAGATCCACTTTACGGGGGGCCCGATGCCGGAAACAGCCCGGGGATCAAGCTGGGAGACATCGCGTTTCGCGGAGAGCGGGGTGTGCTTCAGATACCGGCGACGGCCATGCTGCGGCTGCGGTGGAATCCATTTTACTCATATATGGAGTGGCGCCTGCTCGAATTTGTCCGTCTGGCGTCGCCAGGCAAAGAATAGCGGAACACCGCGTTTGGTTTTTATAGCAATTGCCAAAAATATGTTCCGATTTATCCGCCTTTGGTGTGGTTGAATTAATAACGGTCACAATTTGCCGTAAGCTGCCGGATAATTTCGTTTAGGTCGGAAAGCTGTCTGAGCAAATTAGAGCGCGTTAAAGAGAACATCTTCGAAGTTTTTCAAATTAGAATATAAAATCAAACTAATACACGATATTCTAAAAAGCCATGACCATGTTCTCTTTTACACGCTTTTGTTTGCGAGTTCTTGCCGACCTAAACGAAATTATCCGGCGGCTGAAACGGAATGTTATTCTGACAATAGCTATAAACCAAATTTAAGAAAGAAAACAATGGGTATGGAATTACCCTGCCGATCCTTCGATTTTTCCCTCACGAACCAGGGAATGGGCACTTCCCTCGGCGCGACAGCCACCCAAAACATCTATGTTGTGGTCGGCCTGGCTTTGATTTCACAAAGAGGAGTGGTGTCTGGTTAAATCAAAAATTCTGAGGAGCAAATAAAGGCGTATCAAAAAGGTTGATGTTTTGAATATTCAGGTGAATCGTTTGTGATACAGAAACGTCTCATACGGCCGATTGTGATACAATTATTTGATAATGTATATTCAAAAATAGCCAATGATAATAAAAGACTATTTAATTGGCATGGTTATTGCCGTATCTAAGATATTAATATTTTGATCGATGGTCAAGCAATCAACGTATAATCTTAAGGCAAAGGAGATACGCCCATGAAAAAAACACATCGTACCTTCAAAAATGGTCTAGTTTTAGTCATTGTCATCACGTTTTTATCAGGATTTGTACTGCCGGCGGTAGCGGCTGATCCTATAGAGCAACAGATATTGGTGGACAAGTCGCGTCTAACGTTTGAAAACTTCATGAGAGATAATAACATGGCCTGGCTACAGGAAAACCTAAACCAGGCCAAAGGCCTTCTCATCATTCCGAGTTTACTGAAGGCCGGATTTGTTATCGGTGGCTCCGGAGGGAGTGGCGTGCTTATTGTCAAAAACGATAAAACAGGAAAATGGAGCCAACCGGCGTTTTACACCATTGGTTCCGGAACCTTTGGGCTCCAGATCGGTGGAGAAGCAGCGGAAGTGATTATGATGGTGAGGACCCAAAAGGCTGTGGATGCGCTATTTACTTCCTCTTTCAAACTCGGGGGTGACACCTCCGTGGCCGTTGGGCCGGTGGGAACAGGTGCCAAATCGAATGTCGTTGCTGACATTCTTTCCTTTTCACGAACCAAAGGCGCGTATGCGGGTGTTTCGTTAGAAGGCTCTGTGATCAAGACAAAAGACAAATGGAACGTGGCGTATTACGGTAAGGCCGTAAGTCCCGTCGATATTTTTGTGAAGCACGCTGTGAGCAACCCCGGGTCAAAAGAATTGCGTGAGAGGGTGGCTAAGGCTTCCGGCGGGAAATAAAATGTGGTGGTTCTCAGGTTCGGAAACTGCCGTGAAATCTAACATGACGATATCCTTTCCTGAATTGGAAAAGGATATCGTCATTGGTTATGGTAAGTATCGATAACAGATTTGTTAAATCGCTCCATGGACAATGCTTTTTTTCAAACCGTGTAATCACGCCGGTCGAAGATGCCGCTGGCGGTGAGGCGGACAAGCCTCGTGGTTAAAGCGTTCTGTAAATAGTAATCATCTTCATGGGTAACATGAAGCCATCCATCAGGGGCAAAGGTAAATGGTCACGAAAAAAAGAAAATCGGAATCCACAGATCGTGTAAAAATCTTCGGGCCTTCAATCTTGCTTACAATTGTTGGATTTATTTTCGCCTACCAGTTTGTTGATCCCGCACCTCCAAAACGCGTGGTTATCGGAACCGGCTCCCGACAAGGCGCTTACTATGCATACGGAAAGGCCTACAGCGAAATTTTGGCCGGAAACGGCATTACCTTGGAAGTCAGAAGCACTGCAGGTTCAGCAGAAAACATTAAACTGATCGAATCGAAATCCAACGGCGTTGACATCGCTTTCGTACAGGGAGGCATGGCACCAATGGCCAAAACCAAGAAATTGGTTTCACTGGGGAGTCTCTATTTTGAACCCCTGTGGATTTTTCAGCAAACCGATTTCGCATTCAGGCATCTTTCTGATCTAAAGGGTTTGCGCGTGGCCGTCGGCGTTGAAGGCAGCGGCACAAAAATTTTAGCCATGCAATTGCTGGGTCTAAACGGCATCACACCGAAGAACACCCAGATTCTTTCTGACGGCGGGCAACAGGCGTCGGATAGACTTTTGAATGGCGAACTTGATGTTGCTTTTTTTGTTACGACGTACCGAAGTGCGCATTTAAAAAAGCTTTTGATGTCCAGATCTGTGAAGCTAATGAGTCTGGAACGCGCTGAGGCATATGCACTTCGGTATCATTACCTGTATGTTTTTAAATTACCCGAAGGTGTCTTTGATTTTGATGCAAATATTCCTTCACATGACCTTACATTGGTCGCTCCCGCAACCCAACTTGTAGTAAGATCAGACCTGCATCCGGCCTTGACAAACTTGCTCCTTCAGGCCGCCGAAAAAATTCATGGTGCAGGTGGCGGTTTTGAAAAGGAAGGTGAATTTCCTTCTAGAAAATACCTTGACTTTGAATTGAGTGAAGAAGCAAAGCGATTTTACAAATCCGGCTCGCCGTTTCTTCAGCGGTATCTTCCCTTTTGGGTGGCAAATTTCCTTGAACGTATGAAAGTCATGCTTTTGCCGTTGATGGTATTGTTGTTTCCACTTTTTAAACTCATGCCGCCAATCTATCGTTGGAGAATACGGTCTAAAATATACCGGTGGTATTCCAAACTCGCAACCATCGATTTTGAAGCGCAGAAGAAAACTGATACTGCACAATTCGATGAATACTTGTCTGAGCTTGAAGGGTTGGAAGAGACTGTTTCGCAGATTTCAGTTCCACTGGCTTTCGCAGAAGAACTATATCATCTTCGCCTGCATATCGACATGTTGCGAAACAGGCTTCAACAAAAACGACAGAGAGAAATTAGAGAATGATTTTTCCCGCTAGCGGGATGAGCTGTTTAAACCGGTATCAGAGAGCGTATTTCCTGCTGATTGCATCGGATATGATGAGCAAAGATAAAATTGGCAAAATTTCTTACCGGAAATTATTAAGGAGGTCCGACATGAATAATGGCATCCTTTTTTCACCCTTTCAATTAAAAAATGTCACCCTTAAAAATCGAATAGGTGTTGCACCCATGACGCGCATGTCATCCCCTGGAGACAGTATTCCTCGACAGGATGTTTTTGATTTCTTGATACGCAGGGCCAAAAATGGTGCAGCCATCGTCTATACAGAAGCGATTGTTACAGACTATGAGAGTGCTCAGGGATATCCCGGACAGGCCCGAATGGTGACACAGCGACAGATTGATGCTTGGAAACCGGTGGTGCATGCCATTCAGAATGAAGGGTCTGTGGCGATTATGCAAATTTTTCATTGCGGTCGCATGGCATGGCCGGAGATAAACCCGGCAAATCGTGTTATCGCTCCAAGTGCCATTTCACCAAAGCAAGACAATCCAATGACGGGAGCGCCCTATCCAGCACCCGATGTCATGACGCAGTTTGATATCGATCATGTTATTGTCGGCTTTGGGGAAACAGCCAAGGGTGCCGGTGAAGCGGGTTTCGATGGCATCGAAATTCACGGCGCACACGGTTATCTGATCAATAATTTTTTATCTTCTTATTCTAATCAACGTACAGATGCTTACGGGGGATCGGTGGAAAATCGTTTCCGTTTTGCCCATGAAGTCATTCAGGCAGTGCAAAAGGTGATTCCGGAAAAATGCCTTTTGACGTTTAGAATATCCAACTGGGGTGTTGCTGATATGGACGTTTCTTTGTTTGAAAGTAAGGCGGAATACCAGGAGATTATCAAAATGTTATCAAAGGAGCCCATCGATGCAATATCTGTTTCAACGTATCGGTACAAGGATAAAGCATTTGGTACGGATCAAAATATGGTGGAAATTACTCGGGAAGTCACAGATTTGCCGTTGATGATTTGTGGACAGATATACGATAGAGCCAGTGCAGAAGAATCGTTAAAGAGCGCAGATGTCGTATTGAGCGGGAAATCGTTTTTATTGAATCCCAACTGGGTAGAAGATGTTCGATCAAAAAAGCAATTGCCACTTTATAAACCAGAGGAAGCCAACATCGCATACACGGATACGCCTTTACCCTGAGAGGATTTTTCGTATCATATCCCCTTGACTTTGGTTACTTTGATATTACCTTTGGGCCGTTTGTAATCTATTTCTGTTTGATGGGGTAGCTCCTTACGAGCTTCCCCTTTTTTAAGACCTGTATATCCTTTTTTACAGCTGTAATCTTTATATGTTTCGGGAAAATCTATGAGTATTTTAAATGTGTTGATTCAAACCATCGGAGGCTTGGGCCTGTTTGTACTTGGGATGAAGATGATGACCGACGGCCTCCAGATGTCAGCCGGAAAACGAATTAAAAAAATTCTGAACGCGGTTTCATCGAACCGGATCGTCGGTTGCGTCACGGGGGCCGGAATTACCGCCATGGTGCAATCATCTTCAGCGACCACAGTTATGCTGATCGGATTTGTAAGTGCAGGATTAATGACTTTACAACAGGCTGTGGGTGTTATCTTGGGCGCTAATATCGGAACAACTGTGACCGCCCAGCTAATCGCTTTTAAACTGACCAAAGCGGCTTTGCCGGCCATCGCCATCGGCGTATTCATGAAATTCTTCACCAAACAAAAAAAATATCGATACTATGGTGAGGTAATCTTGGGATTCGGTCTGCTTTTCTTCGGTATGACGGTCATGAAGCTCGGACTGGCTCCGATTAAAAATGACCCTTCCTTTACTGAATTTTTTACCAAATTCGATCCCAGCAATATCGGCGGCCTTATTCTCTGTGTATTTATTGGCGCTGCTCTGACAATATTGGTTCAATCTTCATCCGCCACCATTGGATTGACAATGACCCTGGCCACCCAGGGGTTGCTGACGTTTCCGGGAGCAATGGCCTTGGTTCTGGGGGAAAATATCGGAACCACCATTACGGCCGAACTGGCGACCATCGGCTCCGCCAATATCAATGCTCACAGAGCCGCCAGGGCTCACACCATGTTCAATGTCATCGGTGTAGCCTTGATGCTGCTTATCTTTCCATACTTCGTCGGTTTCATAGAGTTTGTAACCCTGAATTTGGGAGCAGGATCGGTCACTGAAGTTGTTGACGGCGACGTGGTGAACATCGCCCGCTATATCGCCAACGGCCACACGTTATTCAATGTCATTAACGCGACAATATTTCTGTTCTTCCTGCCGATGCTGATAAAAGCAGCAATTTTATTATCCCCTAAAGAGGAAGAGCCGGAAGATATTTACCGGTTGCCGGATTTTGGCACCAAATTTGATGATACTCCCATCGCCGCTTTGGCCAAGGCCCGCAGCGAAATTATCAGGATGTCCGAAACCGCCACTCGCACACTCAAAGATACGATCCAGAGGATTGAAGACAGGGATTATAAAAAATTAAGCAAATGGAAACGTATTGAAAACCATTTGGATGACATGCGAAAGGAAATCACTTCCTACTTAACCAGAATTTTTCAGAGTGATGTGAGCGAATCCGAGGCCAGAGAAATTTCCAGCTTAATGAGAATGACGAATAACATCGAAAGAATCGGTGATTCCGTGGAGAATATCGCTCAACTTACAGAAAAAATCATTGAAAACAATTTGCAATTTACACAATTTGCCAGGGCCGACTTGAAAAGAATCTCTGAAAAGGCCATCGCATTCATCGATCTTGTCACCCTGGGTATCCATCAACCCATCGGAAATTTTATGGAACAAGCCGAGGAAATGGAAAACATGATAGACCTGATGAGAGAAGAGATGCGGCAGAGTCACTTTTCAAGACTGTGCAGCGGTGAATGCATCCTTGCCCCGGGCCTGGTGTTCATCGACCTCTTGACGAATTTTGAAAAGATCGGCGACTACTGTTTCAATATTGCGGAAGCTGTGGTGGGCATTAAATGAAGCTCCCCGAAAAAAGCGGACGGGGTATATAAAAATCATAACAGACGCAATGTGACGTCATATACCTTAAAACGGCAACTCAGCCTTTCAACAAATTTTTACGATTTCGCTTACAAATCAAAAACTTTTATTGCCTCTTTAATTTCAAGTAGAGGTTACGTATCCTCAAGTTTGAAAGTTACGATACATCTTGCCAATATCGCCACCATCATTAAAACAGTTAAAATACAGATTCCCATTGAAACACAAAACCACATTATATCAGATGTAACCTATCTTATTACACCAACCGGATTCGGTGTATCTTGATCCTTTTTGGTTATCGTCTTCACATGAAAATGTTATTCAAATTCTAACTTAAAATGTGGTGCAAAAAGTGGAGGGCAGGTCACCGCATCCGACCCCTCTAAAAAATGTTGACATTATCATTTAAGATTTATATGAAAAGGAAATGGATCAGACCGACCGGTCTGTCTGTAATCTTGAATAAAGCTTAAGGCAATAAAATCATGACACTCAAAGAAAAAATAATTCATGAATCCCTGCGACAGTTTTCCACAAAAGGCTTTTTGAGTACGTCCATCTCCGACATCCTGGAAGCTGTTGGGACGTCCAAGGGCGGTCTTTACAATCACTTTAAAAACAAAGAAGCGCTTTTTTTTGCCGCCTTGAGCGAGGCGCGTAAGATTTGGCGGGAAAGAAACCTTGAGGGGTTAAAGGATCTGGATCGCCCCATTGAAAGGATCAAAAAGTTACTTGAAAATTACCGTGATCGGTATCTGGCCGATTCCGAGAACTTCCCCGGCGGCTGTATTTTTGTCACTCTGGCTGTGGAATTGAACGACCAGCGTCCCCATTTGGCAAGGGAAATGAACGAAGGGTTTTTGAGGTTTAAGCGCATGCTGAAACGGCTGCTCGATCAGGAGCAAAAAATCGGCAATTTAAAGGAAGGCATCGATACACAGCAGGCTGCCGATATCATTTTTTCGGGTATTCTGGGCGCCAGTGTTATGTATATTTCAGACAAATCAAGTATCACTCTGGATCGAAATATCCGGTCTTTGACGGGATATCTGGATATGATTGTAAAACCCTAAATGATCGTAAATAAAATGGCAAAATGTTATAGGTGTTTAAATTTGAATTCCCCGCTGCTTGTCGGAATGTAGTGGACTTGTCCGCCGATCTTTGTGGTGGAGATCCCGACTCTCGGAGCAGCGCGGGATGAATTCAAATAAAAGATAAGATCCTTGTTTGAAATTAAACGGGAGACCGGTCGGTCTCAAACCGAAAGGAGGTAGAGGTATGGATTTTTTGCTGTCCGAAAGAGAGGAACTTTTAAGAAAGTCGGTCAGGGAGTTCGCGGAAAATGAAATTACACCCAAGATTGAAGCCATGGAAAAAACCGGTGAATTTCCGGTTGAACTGATGGAACCCATGGCCAAAATGGGAATAACCGGAATCATTGCATCACCGGAATACGGCGGGGTCGGGCTCGGTTATTTGGCCAGAACCATTGCCTTAGAGGAATTGAGTCGGGTGTGTGCGGCGATTCCAATGAGCATCCAGGTTCACCACATGGCCATTTCCGCGCTGAATGATTTTGGAACCGATGCGCAGAAACAAAAATATATTCCGCCGTTGGCCAAAGGCGAAACCATGGGCGTTGTGGCCGTTACCGAACCTTCGGGAGGATCCGATGTCGTGGGAATGCAGGCAACCGCGGAACCCAAAGGGGACAAATGGGTTCTTAACGGCCGGAAATGCTTTATCACCAATTCGCATACCTCCGATTTCTGGGTCGTCATCGCAAAAACGGCCGAAGGTGCCAAGGGCCTGTCCGCGTTTATCGTAGAAAAGGATCACCCCGGTGCCAAGACCGGCCGGGTGGAACACAAATTCGGACTTCGGGGTGCCAACACCGGCGAACTCGTGTTTGACAATTGCGAGATTCCCAAGGAAAATATTCTGGGACAGGAAGGCGGAGGTCTTGCCGTTGCGTTGAAAACCGTCAGCGAGTCCGGACGACCCGGTATGGCGGCCACGGCACTGGGTATCATCGGTGCATGCCTTGAAGAAGCGGCGAAATTTGCCAGTGAAAGGGTGCTTTACGGAAAACCGATCAGCTCGCTTCAGGCCATCGGTTTTTATCTGGCGGAGATCTATACGGAACTCGATATCTGCCGACTGCTCTGCTACCGGGCAAGTTGGATGAAGGACCAGAATATGCGATGCGACACCGAAAACGCCATGGCCAAGTCCTACACCTGCGATGCTGCCGTTCGGTGTGCCCGTAAAGCGGTTGAAATTCACGGTTCTTACGGCATTTTGCAGGAATACAAGGTTCAGCGACTGTTACGAGACGCCATGGTTACGGTACCCGCCGGCGGAACCGGACAAATCGGGAAAGTCGTATTGGCGAGAGCTGCACTGGCTCCTTACAAAAAGAAAACCTAAGTTGAGCATTTCAAATTTTAAAAGGGGATAAAATAGCTTTTATTTTTAAATTTGAATTCCCCGCTGCTTGCAGCGCGGGATGAATTCGAATTCGCTGTTATTCAACTTCATCGGCGAGTATCACGAGCCGACGTGATACCCTGCAGCTTGCTGCAGGGAGAGTTCATTTGCTTGAAAA
>JBFESJ010000041.1:0-19868 GCA_041548585.1 Desulfobacterales bacterium
AAATTGGCATTGTGGGCATTTCATAAGTTCCCCCTTATGGCTTTAAATGTGTTGGTATATGAGACGCAAAGGGGTACTCGAAAGAAAAACTAAGACAGAATCGTTAGCTTGATAATGATAAAAAATCTGAGGAAATAGATGAAAGAGGGGATTCTGTCTGTGTTGGACCGAATCAATTCACATATAACAAGTCTATGGCAATTTGTCAAAAATATCTAATAGTTCGATATGATCATTACTGAATATTAAAATGGTTAAAAAGGAGGAGCAAATCAATACAATTTTATGGAAATTTTGAGGCATCGCCTGCTGTAAAAATTTGAATTTTATGTGACCATCGTCGCACAATATGCCGCGCCGATTAGGGCTGCCTTATCGTTCAGGATAACCTTAACGGGTATCTTTTCAAGAAAACCCTTAAAGCGTCCTTTATTTGTAAATGCTTCCATAAAGATACCTTCTTTTAATTTGGGTAAAATCTTCGGCGGAATTCCCCCTCCAAGGTAAACCCCGCCCGTGGTGATACCGGTTAGGGCTAAATTGCCGGCAACGGCACCGAAGATGGAGACAAACATATTCAGCGCTTCAACACAACCGGGATCTTTACTCGCCAATGCGGCTTCAGTGATGGCCTTGGCCGGGTCCGTTTCTTTTCGCGTTTGCTTTAACCATTCAGGTTCTGTCAAACGGCCCGAGTCTTTCAACCAATGATAAATATTCACCAATCCGGATCCGGAAACCACCCTTTCTATACTCACATGGCCATAATGCTGATGAAGATACCGCCATAGCTTCATTTCCCCTTCATTATTGGGCGCAAAATCAGCATGACCGCCCTCGGAAGGTACCGGCAGGTATCGGCCGTTCTGAAAAATCATCATTGCTATACCCAGACCCGTTCCGGGAGCGATCAGGGCGAGATTCTGCTCTTTTAGGGTATCTGCTTGATTTAAAGGGAAGACTTCATCTTTGTTCAATAGCGAAATGGACATGGCAGTTGCAGTGACATCGTTGACAAGGCTAACATGATGAAAGTTAAACTGTTTTTTGATCCGATCTTCGGAAATATCCCAGGGGAGGTTGGTGGGTTTGGACTTGCCGTTTACCACAGGCCCAGCAATCCCAAAACAGGCATGGGTGACAGGCACCGGATGGATTTCGAGAAATTGCCGGATAAGGTGCTCCAGCCCGGGTGCGTTTTGGCTTGAAAATGTCTCCATCACTTTTGGCACAGGGCGTTCTTTTCCCTTGAGAAAAAGCCCCAAATTCGTTTTTGTTCCGCCGATGTCACCGGCCAAAACAAATGTTTTATCCATTGATGTTGCCATGATGGAGCTCTCCCGACAATAAAGAGGCTGCTTCCCGATCCAACAGCCATGTTAACTGACCCTTGTGCGGTCGGACTTCCTGCGCAGGCAAAGGTATTTTTCCGTCCTCCAAAACCATTTGAACCGTCCTTGCTTTCTCTTCTCCTGTAATCATAAAGACAATGTGACGCGCTCGATTTAGCAAGGGGAGGGTCATGCTGATTCGGTTCACGTTCGGATCCCCTCCTTTGACAGCCACTACCAGGTTCTCCTTCTCATATAAGGTCTTTTGTCCCGGGAACAGTGAAGCAACGTGTCCGTCTGCTCCCATACCCAGGTATATCAGATCAAAACGCGGAATACCCGGACTTTCAAAAGAGAAAAAAACACGCAGTATTTTCTGATATTCTTTTGCAGACACTCGAGGGGATGACCCACACGGGATCCAATGAACGTGTGTTTCAGAAATCGGTACGCCATTAATGAAATCTTTTTTTGCGGCACCATAATTGCTTTCGTGGCTATCGTGGGAAACACACCGTTCATCCACCCAGAAGATGTGGATTTTCGGCCAAGGAATATTTAAGATATAGGGTTCTCTTGCCAGCATTTTGTGCATCTGTCTGGGTGTGGAGCCTCCGGATATGGCCACAGAAAAACGCCCTCTTTTGTCCACGGAACGCCTGGCTGTGCCAACAAAGATTTCTGCTGCTAGTTTTGCCAAAAGAATCGGATCATCCTTGATGATTATTTTTGCCGGTTGTTGTGAGGTTTCTTCCACTTTCCCGTTCCTTCCCTCCATTAAATACGACGTATCGTTCGAGGTCCCCAACTTCCGGATTCATAAAATTGAAGCATTTCCGACGGGTTGTCACAGGTTTCACATTCATTCAATATGGGTGTCAAAAAGGACCAGCAATGTTCAATGCTGTCCTGTCGCCAGAAAAGCATCTGATCACCCAACATGCAGTCGATGAGAACTTTTTCATAGGCATCGAGAATAGGCCCGGTATAATGTTGATGATAAGAAAAATCCATGGTTACCGAACGCAGGCACACCCGTGCACCCGGATTCTTTGTCTGAAAGGTAAGGGTGACTTTTTCATCCGGGTAAATACCGAGTGTTAATTGATTGGCATCAATACGCTCTTCCAGGGTTTGTCGAAACATGGAATGAGGAATCTCTTTAAATTGAATGACGATTTTTGTTATCTTTTTGGCCAAACGTTTGCCGGACGTAAGGAAAAAAGGAATGCCCTGCCAGCGCCAGTTATCAATGAAGACTTTCATTTTAGCAAAAGTAGGCGTCAGAGAGTCGGAATTTATATTGGGCTCTTCGCGATAGCCGGGTACCGGTTTCCCATTGATTTTGCCCGGGCCATACTGTCCGAGTAAAATGTGTTCGTGGAGCTTTTCAACCGGAAACGGCCTTAAAGAACGAAAAACCTTCACTTTCTCATCTCTGACACGGCCGGTTTCAAATTGGGACGGTGCTTCCATGGCCGTAAGGGCGAGCAGCTGCATCATATGGTTTTGAAACATATCCCGAATGACCCCTGCCTGTTCATAATAACCCGCCCGATGTTCCACACCTAAAGTTTCTGATGCAAGGATGTTTACATGATCAATATATCTCCGATTCCAGATGGGTTCAAAAATGGCATTGGCAAAACGAAACATCAGCACATTCTGGACCGTTTCTTTTGCCAGATAATGGTCTATCCTGAATATTTGGTGTTCTGTAAAATATCTCTGAATGCTTTGATTCAGTTCAACAGCGGTCTTAAGGTCGCGGCCAAAAGGCTTCTCAATAACGAGCCGTGACCACCCGTTACCGTTTTCTCTTTCCTCGCCAAGACCTGCCTGTCCTAACATTTGCGCAACCGGTTTATAAAGAGACGGCGGAAGGGCAAGGTAAAAAATTTTGTTTCCCCGGGTATCATGTTTCCGATCCAATTTTCTGAGGGACTTGGCCAGGTTGATAAAAGAGCCCAAATGTCCATAATCAACGGAACGATAATGAAGAACGTCGGAAAAGGCCCGCCATTTCGAATCATCCATAATGTCTGTTGCCATCAAGGCCTTTTCCATTTTTTTCCTGAATTGCTGATCGTTCAGCTTTGTTCGACCGCACCCGACAATACGAAAAGAATCCGGCAAACCGTCATTTAAATATAAATTGAAAAGCGCCGGAACCAGTTTCCTGGCAGTTAAATCACCCGTGGCCCCTACAATGACAATGGTGCCGGGATCACTATGCTCGACTCCCAGACAATCTTCTATGCGAGTGCCCGGATTAGGGACGCCGGACGCTATGACTCCGTCCGTATCTCTTAACCGATCTTTTCCAATATCACTCATTCTATCCACCCTTAGATCCGTCAATTCGTCAAAGGTTTACGACAAGCCATCTCAAAAATACATCTAACGCCCAATTAGGGTGTTACCCCGCATATCGGGACTCCCCGTTTAATGGTATTTTTAATGGTGGGTCGCGTGCCGCTTCAAAATACCCACATACTCCCATGTATGCTACGCTTTTTCATCGGCTCGCGCCCCGAATATCGGGATTTTGCGAACCTCAATTTGTTCTTGAACGTAATCTGCATTTTTGAGATGACGTGTATATTGTTATGACTCAATTAATTATTTGAGGGGCCCATTAAAGGTGAAGTCAAGAGAAAAAGCACTCCGACCCCTGAATTATTTGTCAGCCGAAAAAACGGCATGGCCGCCAAACTCCCTACGGAGGGCTGCAAGGACCCTGTCCGTAAAAGGGTCTTCCTGGCGGGAACGAAAACGCCGCAGCAGAGAAAGGGTGATGACCTGTGCCGGCACGCCGGTTTCCAGGGCCTGCTGGATGGTCCACCTTCCTTCTCCTGAATCTTCAACATATCCTTTGATACCCGAAAGTTTTTCGTCTTTTCTAAAGGCGTCTTCAGCAAGTTCCAGAAGCCATGAACGAACCACGCTTCCCTGATTCCAGAGATGGGCAATATCGGCATAGTTGAAAGAATCCGCATAATCAGATGCCTCCAGAATTTCAAACCCTTCGCCATAAGCCTGCATCATCCCATACTCAATGCCGTTGTGGACCATTTTAACAAAATGACCCGCTCCGGATGGCCCGCAAAAGAGGTATCCCTCTTCCGGGGCCAGGGTTTTAAATACAGGTTCCATATGATTAAATATGTCTTTTTCTCCACCGATCATCATGCAGTAACCGACCTGAAGCCCCCATATCCCTCCGCTGACACCGACATCCATAAACCGGATATTTTTTTCAACAAGGAGTTTGGCCCTGCGAATGTCATCTTTATAATATGTATTGCCGCCGTCGATAATGATGTCGCCCGGCGAAAGGAGGCCTTTGAGCTGGTGAATATGATCATCCACCGTCTGTCCGGCTGGAAGCATTATCCATACAATGCGAGGTTGAGAGAGTTTTTCTACAACCTCGGAAAGGGAATACGCCCCGATGGCCCCATCTTCTTTGACGAGCGCATCCGTTTTTCCCGGCGAACGGTTGTAGGCAATGACCTCGTGGCCACCGCGAAGCAGCCGTTTTGCCATATTCATTCCCATTCGTCCCAATCCGATCATTGCAATTTTCATCGTCTTTTGTCCTTCCTTTTTCTTTGGTTTAATGTTCTACAGGGGTTTTCAAAATAATATTTCGTTTCTGCTGCCGGATGCAAACGATTCCGTCGGAAAATATTTCGGAGGACCGCCCTACTTGCCATTCAGCGACCAATCATAATCCAGGTATCTTACTTGGATGTTACGTTTATTTTCTTCCAGCTGTTTTTTTAGATCCCCTTGCGCGTATTTGAGAAAAAATCCGACCACATCGTCATTAAAATCTTTTGAAAACCATTTAAATATGCTGCTTACATAGAGCGTTCGCCCTTCAAGACGGTTGTGCCTGGAATCATTGATAAAGGCTTTCGCCATTTCATCCAGTTGCTCCTCCAGAACGTTCCCTTGATAGGGTTCAGGTCGCAGTGGAGGACATCCTTTGGATGCACAGTTTACAGCAAAATGAACCCTCGGATCTTTGAATACGGGGCGAAGAATATCATGCTCGACATGATCTAACGTGACGATATCCCCATTAATTCGGGCAATCTTTTTTTTCCACGGGCTTTTAAAGATACTGCCCAAATCCTTTATGGATTTAACTCCGGGATAACCGGTGAGGATCAATTTGATGGTCCAGGCATTGTAAGCGTTGATATAAAAGGCAAACTGCTCGTCGCGAGAAAGCTTTTTTGTATCGGTTTCTTCGAGAACTTTGAGATATCCATCAAGCTTGGCCTCCTCATTTTTAAAGCCCTGATAGTTTACCGTGCCGTTTTGAACATATTTTTCAAGTAGCTCAAGATAGAGGGCATGATCTACCTTGGCGTTGGACCATTCCGGGACTAAAAAATTCGTAGCGCCCCAGAAAATAAAGACCCATAAGACGACGCGTATGATTCGCTTTTTTAATTTCATGATTGGCCCCTTTTGATCTTCAAATGTTTCTTTAGGGTTCTTTAAAGTTTAAAACACTGTTTTGAGTTCCAAAACAGTTCGAGCACATCTGGTCATGATTCCGGAGTAACGACGTTTTATCCATAATAGGTTTTACTTACTGTCGTTTAAACCCCTAATGCCTTACAGAAGATGAGCTTAATTTTTGAACTTTTTAGTGGGTTTTTGAAAAATGGGAATGAATCAATTCGGGCCCATCAATAAATGCATTTGAGCGATTAAGTAGTTACCAACAGGCATTGAATAAGATTTTTGTTTGGACAGCAACCGTTAAGAAAAAACGTATTGCCAAATGCGTAAACCCGTTATGTTGAGAACGATTTCAAGGCTTGCCGAATCCGTTCGCGGGCATCTGGCGACAGATCAACAGCAGGGTCCAAAAAGGTTTCATCCAGTCGATGGCTGCGGCAGAGTTCCCTTAACATCATGATCTGCCGACGAAAACGGGTACAGTACTTGCACATCAGAAGATGCATCCAAATCAGCATCCGCTCATATAGCGGTAGGTTGTGGTCCATCGATTCGGATACCCGACGAGATACTTTTTTACAATTAAACATCCAGTGGGACATTATCTGTTTTCTTCCTTAGTTTTGTTAAACCAAAAACGTTCAAGACAGCGTCTGAGAAACGTTCTTGCCCTGTACAGCATCACCCAACTATTGGTCGAAGAAATCTCCAAAGCATTACAAATTTCTTTTGTACTATAACCTTCCATTTCTCTCAGCATGAATATTTTAGACAGCCGGTCGGGAAGTTCTGATAGACATTTGAACAACGTGTCCATAAATTCACGTTGTTCATATACTTTCGAAGGATCCAGGTTCCACTTTCCCGGCCGGATTTTCCAGCTTCCATTCTCGTGAAAAAACCCGTCAACGGTTTCGGTGATCGTATCCGTATCGTTTATTACGTGTTCCCGGGTCTTTTTCCTCAGATAGTCCACAATCTTGTGCTTTAAAATGGCCGAAAGCCAAGTCTTAACTGCGGAGCGGCCCTTGAAATTTTTACGTCCACGCAGAGCAGCCAAGAAAGTCTCCTGCACCAAGTCTTCCGCCACAGCTTGATCTTTGATTCGTGACAGCGCAAACCGGTACAGGTAATCTCCATATTGATCGACCCAGGTTTCCGGGTCAAGGTTGGGATCTGCAACTGAAATTTCTTCTGCTTTTTGTGTCATGTGGGTCCGATATCACAGAACCAATAAAAAGATTGAGAAAAAATAATTGCATATTTCCAAGGTCTCCATACAATTAGCGGTGTAAAATGAATTTAGCAAATTGACCGATGAAAGACAACCCAATTATCAAAAACGACTGAGGTCAGGAAGCAAGCTGCATTCGCAAAGAAAATACCGCCAAAGGATTAAGGCAAATTTCCTTGAATATTTTTTTAAATTGCACCATTTCGTATGGTTATAGCCGTCTTCATTTTATGAGGATCTAAATATTTATGTCTTAAAAGGTAGTTCAATATAAAATCCACACATTCCTCAACCGACATTTGGTCGGTGTATAATGCGAATATTTTCTTCACGATCTTCCGGGGAAAAGCCTAAGTTTTTGTTTAGCCCATGTCGAACGTTATCACCGTCGAGGATATATGTACGACAACCTATCCCATACAGCGCCTCTTCGGTAGCGACAGCTATTGTAGATTTGCCGGACGCCGAAAGGCCGGTAAACCAAATGGTAAATCCGTGATGGCCATTTAAATGCTCTCTTTCTCTACGTGTAATTGCTCCTTTGTGCCAATATATATTATCAGCTTTCTGAACTTTCATGCCACTCTCCTTCGTAACCAATCAAAAGAACATAAGATGCTCGAGAATCCTACGCAAAACTTAAACTGTCTATCTATATGTATAAAGCACAGAACGTGCCAAAAGGGACCGCTATACTATCAATATAAGTCACTAAAGTTAATGCCATTTTAAATCCAATCGGCACAGTTGCTAAAAAAGGGAGGTATCTTTGTCGACATTTTTTACAATCTGTAAAAAGGGTTTATGAGAGGACTCGGTGGCTGTTTTTTATAGACATATGAAAGAAAAAAATTTTATCGTAAATTTCCTTGGTCAATGATTCAATCATTTTAGCCAAAAAACTGTTTTGGGGTTGTAATATGTACCCTGTATCTTGATGATGATGGGGATTATTAAATGGAAATATTTTTTGATTTAGGCCGCAACAATGATGTAATATATTTCAACTGTCAATCTTAAGATTATTGTCTCTATTCCACATCGTATCAATTGTATCGATACATAAATAAGATGACCGAACATGCTTATTTAAAAGACCTTGAGAAATGTGAACTCTGTGAACACCGGTGCAGGGTAAATCGGATGAAAGGTGAAACCGGTGTTTGCAAGGTGATCCGTCCAACAGTCGCTTCTGCCACTCTGCATCCCGCACCGCCGGAAAGCTATACGGTCTTTATGGCCGGCTGCAATTTCAAGTGCTTGAATTGCCAAAACTGGACGATTTCCCAATACCCGGACAATGGATTCGTACAAAGAGGATTTATAGATCCGGCTGAACTGGCTGAAGAATGCGTCGGCCAACTGGGTTCGATTTCCGGTGAGCGAATGGGGGCGGATCGAATTTTCTTTTCAGGCGGAGAGCCAACCATTCATTTGCCATACATAGAAAAGATCGTTGAAGAAGCGAGGAAAATAGCGCCGGCCACCAAGGTCAATTACGATACAAATGGATATATGACCGAAGAAAGTTTAATGAGGGTTTTAAATTTTACCACATCTGTTACTTACGATTTAAAGGCCTATCACACCGAAGTTCACCGTGCCTTAACGGGAACCTCTTCAGCGCCGGTTTTAAGGAATGCGGAATATATCGGAAAATATGCCAAAGACAAGCTGTGGGAGTATAGAATCGTTGTGATCCCAAGGATAAACGAAAATGAGATAAAACCTTTAACTGAATTCATTGCCGCCATCGCCCCCTCTTTGCCGGTATCCTTTTTAGCTTTCAGACCGAATTTTGTTTTAGAATATCATCCTGGAGCCGACCGGCAGCTTATGGAAAGATGTGTCGATATCGCCTGGCAATCGGGTCTTAAAAATGCCGGCTGGTCCGGATACACCGGCATATCGGGCAACGTCGCCGAGATTAACAACGGCCTTAAGGAAACGTATTTGTCCGATGAAGCTCGATTAGGCGGTTCTTATGCACTTTATGCAGGATGCCGAACCCATTTAAGGGACTGTAAAGCATGTCGCTTTAATCAGGAGTGCCAGGTTAAAAAATACATTCCCAGATTATCAACTTAGCTGAATACCTGAATCTTGCACGAGCCGGAGGCTTTCATCTGCAAGGCATATAAGGGCGAAGCCATAGTCTGCCTGCTATTGCGAGCCCTTAATAACGCAGCAGATGAAAGCCTCCGGCTCGCCCTTTGGGGTGAAAATTGATGAGAAAAAAAGAACATCATACGATTTACCATTTGGGTAATATGTATAATGCTATGATGTTATTTAAACCCGCTTCAATTAAGGATTATAAAGATTCTCATCAATTTTCATGCAAGATTCAGGGAATAATTTCAGGGCAATACACCTCCGCTGCCCAGCAAGTTCGGAACTTTCGGTTTGATGAGAACCCAAAGATTAAAAGCAAGCGGATTGTTCAATCGAGCTTACCGTTTCTATCTCTCTAAAAAAATTTATAAATCAGGGATTCATTTAAAATTTCTTTTTTTGCTTGAATGTTGCAAAACCACATTTAATGGTAATATTAAGCGCATCAAAGATTTGGAGCCAAAAAAGATCGCCGGTTTCGCAGAGCGGACTTTTTACAAGATTTTGAAAAACTTTCAAATACAATAGATACTGGAGGATAATTAATGGCTTTTGAAACCAAAGAAGAAGTTTTGGAAAAGGTCCTTTCTCAGAAAAAACCCGTTTGCCCTCACTGTGACGCAGAAATGTTGATATGGGAGGTTCCTCCGTTTAGTTTTAGCGACGGCCTCGGATGGGGAACCCCTTACCTGTTTATATGTTTCAATAACGAGTGCCCGCTCTATGTCCAGGGATGGAAAAATATAGAGGAAAATTATGCCCACAATGCGTCTTACCGATGTATGAACTATCCCGGAACAGAGCAGTATCAGGTCATCCCTGTATTCAGTCCAATAGGAGGTACAGGGCAAATCATTGACGACCAAGTTCTGGCCGAGCAGGAAATACTAAAACAAAAAATCAAGCTGGGATTTTCAGTTCTTGCGGATGCCTACGTGGCCAAAGACCACGTTACGGTGGTCAGAATGCTTCTCAATGCAACCGAACCGCAACGGGTCCGGCTAAAGGCAGCGGAAATGATCGGTGACATTGGGGTGCTTGAAGCCATAGAACCGATTAAGAATGCCAGATTCGGCAATGAGATTATTCAGAAACAAGTCGATGAATCCGTGAAAAAGATACATGAACGATATTTCACACGGGAATGCCCTTTCTGCGCGGAAATCATAAAGAAAAGAGCAAAAATCTGTAAACACTGCGGGCAGGATGTTGCAGGGAAATAACCGGGCCGGTATCAAAATGCCGGGTTCCGGCAAACAGCGATGGTTTAAATTGTAACAGCAGTTTTATGAAGATATCGTCAAAACATTGAATAGAAAAATGGTTGAGTCGGAATTGGGTTGATGATGGTTCAACAAATTATTAGAACCTATCTCAAAAACAATCTAAGTGCCCATGGCGGTGTTGTGAAACGGTTCAAAATGCTCACATACGACGTGTATGCTCCGCTTTTTCACTGCTCCACGCCTTACTCTGAACCCTAACCTTACTTTTGAGATAGGCTCTAGTGTTTAACCATGAATTAACCGCTCAACCATTTCATTGTTTGGCACGGTCTGTTGTAAGACTTTCGGTTTTTATCCGTTTTGCATCTATCCAGAGTCCTTCCAGATCATAGAAGGCGCGCACCGGTTCATAAAAAACGTGAATGATCACATGACCGTAATCAAGCAAAACCCAGTGCCCTTCTTTTTTCCCCTCAACACTCAGCGGTTTGATATCGTGTTTTTTTAGACTCACCTGAATATGCTCCGCGATGGCTGAAACCTGACGGTTGGAACGACCGCTGCAAATGATAAAGACGTCGGAAAAAGAGGTCAATTCCCGAACGTCAAGAACCACCAGATTCATTGCTTTTTTACCCAGAGCGGCTTTGATATATAGATCAAGATCGGGGTCCGGGGAAATGTCGGGTGCTTTTGTCATAAATAAAGTCCTTTGGCTTTTATATAATCATCGATGATTTCCGGTACCAGGTGTTTAACCGAATTTCCGTTTTTGACATGTTTGCGAATAATTGTTGATGAAATATCCACAGAGGTGACGTCAAAAATAAAGACCGGCTGCTTTTTTTCGTGAATGTAAGATGATTGCGCAGGAGAAAATGTATATCCTTTTGAGATCCTGGAGTTAATATAATTTCCAAGGGATTTTAATCCCAGCTTCGTGCCATTTTTTCCTGTAATGGTTCGGGACATGACGATAAAGGGGATCAAATGAAAAAGATCCTCATAGGATTTCCAGGTATCTACCTCTAAAAAGGCATCCAGCCCAACGATGAGATAGAATCTCTCATTTTCAGGTGCATTGAACGTAAAATGACGAACCGTGTCGACGGTATAGGAAGGCCCTGAACGCTTCAGCTCAACATCGGAGACCACAAAATTCGGATCGTTTGAAAACGCGAGTCGAATCATCTCAAGGCGGTCTTCGGCATCCACCACGCCGCTCGGTTTCTTATGGGGTGGGAGCGCTGAGGGAATAATAAATATTTTGTCCAGGCCAAAACCTGTTTTGACTTCCCGAATGACCTGGACATGTCCTAAGTGGATCGGATTGAACGTACCCCCAAAAAGTCCTATACGCTTCAAAAATTCCCCGCTTATTCATATATAACGTTTTTTAAGAAAAGCCGCTCATCCATGGGAACGATTTTATGAATCTTGCCCTAAGTTCTTATCTGCCCATCTCCGAACACGGCAAACTTGGTGGTGGTCAGTTCCTCCACCCCCATGGGGCCAAAGGCATGCAGCTTTGAAGTGCTGATGCCGATTTCGGCACCGAGCCCAAGCTCGCCGCCGTCGTTAAACCGGGTGGAAGCATTGACCAGAACCACTGAAGAATCGACTTCACGTACAAAGCGTTTGGCCCTTTTGTAATCCCGTGTCACAATGGCCTCCGTATGTTTTGAGCCGTATTTTGCAATGTGAGAGATGGCCTGGTCCATATCTTCGACCACCCTGACGGCAAGCGTGAGGTCGAGATATTCCGCCGGCCAGTCCGCTTCTTGGGCCTTTTTTGCATTCGGCAAGATCTGACATGTTTCAGGGCAACCTTTGATTTCAACCCCTGCGCCGATGAGACGCTTTGCCATTTGCGGCAAAAATTCCTGGGCGATGGATCGGTGCAGCAGCATCGTTTCCATGGCATTGCAAACCCCCGGGCGCTGCACCTTGGCATTGAAGCAGATCTCTTCGGCCATATTAAGGTCCGCGCCTTCGTCCACATACACATGGCAGACGCCTTTGTAATGTTTCAATACCGGGATTGTTGAATGCTCAACGACAAAACGGATCAACCCCTCTCCTCCGCGGGGAATAATCAAATCGATATGTTCTTCCTGACTTAAAAGAATGTTGACTGCTTTTCGATCTCTGACAGGGACAATCTGAACGGCTTTTTCAGGAAGGCCGTATTCACCCAGAACCTGTCCGATGATACCGGCCAGGGCCTGATTCGAATGAAGGGCTTCGGATCCGCCTCGAAGTATGACGGCATTACCGGCCTTCAGGCAAAGTCCCGCGGCATCGATGGTCACATTGGGGCGGGATTCGTAGATAATACCGATGACACCCAGCGGTATTCGCATTCGGGTTACTTCCAAACCGTTGGGCCTCAGCCAGGCGTTGCTGGTGGCGCCCACCGGGTCATTGAGTCCGGCAACTTCCCGTAAACCTTTGGCCATGGAATTGATGGTCGCATCCGACACGGTGAGCCGATCGATCATGGCATCGGAAAGCCCCGTCTTTTTTGCACGGGAAAGATCCTTTTGGTTGGCTTTTTTAATATGCGATGCCTTTTGTTCAATTTTATCCGCCATGCCAAGCAGAACCGCATTTTTTCGACTTGAAGCGCATCGGGCCATCTCCATGGCGGCAGTCCGCGCTGCTTTGGCCATTTCTATAATCGTGGTTTCGATCGACATTACATTTCCCTTTTAAAAAACAATGAATTAACACTGACTCAACGAAAGCGTTCAATAAAAGATGGCAAGTTTCGGGTGTCACACATTACATTCCGCAGTGACGACCAGGTTATCCCGATGAATCACATCGTCATAGGGTTTGTGTCCCAAGCGTTTTTTAATCTGGCCCGATTTAAGACCCATAATTTTTTGGATATCAGCAGCGCTGTAGTTAACGAGGCCGGTTCCCAGAGTTTGATTGTCGTCGACTTTTCTGAATTCCACCGGAGCACCGACATTAAATTCCCCTTCCACGCCGACAATGCCACTCGGTAATAGACTTTTTCCCCTGTTAACGATTGCGGCGGCGGCACCGTCATCAATTCGGATAACGCCTTTGGGTTTTAAGGTAAACGCTATCCAGCACTTGCGGCTTTTTAGTTTTTTCTTTTTTGGGGCAAAAAACGTTCCGAGGTCTTTACCGGAAAAAAGCTTTTTTAAGATATCCGATGTGCCTCCGTTGGCGATAATCATGGGAATTCCCGCGGCGGTAACCTTTTTTGCCGCATTTATCTTACCGAGCATGCCGCCGGTACCAAGGGCGCCCGGGATATCACTGGCAGCCCGTTTTATATCTTCTCTGATGGTTAAAACCAAAGGAATAAGTTCAGCGTCAGGGGCTGTGCGGGGGTCCTTGGTATAAAGGCCGTCTATATCTGTCAGATTGACCAAAATATCCGCATCCATCAATAGCGTAATCATGGCAGCCAGGTTATCATTGTCTCCAAACTGAATCTCTTCTACCATCACCGTGTCGTTTTCATTGATGATGGGAACAACCTGCCAGGACAAGAGCATGCGAAGCGTGTTTCGGGCATTTAAGTATCTTATGCGGTTGTTGAGATCGTCACCGGTCAGTAGAATCTGAGCGACTTTTTTGTGATATCTGGCAAAAGCCTTTTCATATTCCATGATAAGTCCGGCTTGTCCAACAGCAGCAACGGCCTGACGCTTTGGAATTTCATCGGGCCTTTTATCAAGGCCGACCTTTCTGACTCCGGAAGCCATAGCTCCGGAAGAGACCAGAATAATCTCGAGTCCGCCGTCAATTAAACGGCAGATTTGTCGACTGATGGATCGTATGGCCTTTATATTCAAACCGTGATCTTGGGTTAAGACATTGCTGCCAACTTTTACCACCACTCGTTTGGCGCTATTCAAAATGGATGTTCTGTTCGTATTCATCATCGCTATCCAATAGCTGAACGATTCGGGATTTTAATTCATCAATGCCTTGGCCGGTTAACGCGGAAATGAGTGTTATTTTTTTGTCCCTTAGTGCAGACTGAAAAGTCTCAGCCGCTTTTAAAACCCCAGGCAGATCTAACTTGTTGAGTACAACAAGTTGAGGCTTTTGTACAAGCTCTTGATCATATATGGCAAGCTCTTCGTTGATGGTATGATATGCATGGAGCGGATCATCAAGATCAATGGATGAAACGTCAATAAGGTGAACCAGGATTCGGGTGCGCTCAATATGCCGGAGAAATTTGGTGCCGAGCCCGGTTCCTTGATGTGCTCCCCTGATCAATCCAGGGATATCGGCGACAACAAAAGGCTCCGACCAATCGGTTTGAACCACACCCAGGTTGGGGGTCAGTGTGGTAAAGGGATAATTGCCGATTTTGGGGCGGGCTGAAGAGATCGTGCCAATGAGGGTGGATTTTCCGGCATTGGGAAGACCGATAATACCGACATCGGCTATAAGTTTAAGATCGAGCCTTAGGGTTCTGATTTCACCGGGTTCACCGGGTTGGGCAAAACGGGGTGTCCGGTGGGTGGACGTTTTAAATCTCGTGTTGCCCTGACCGCCCCTGCCGCCTTTTAAAATTACAAATGTTTCGCCGGTTTTGACAAGATCTTTGATCAGACGTCCGGTATCTGCATCGATCACCAGCGTTCCGGGAGGAAGTTCTATAATGAGGTTTCGGCCGTTTCTACCGGTCTTTTGCTTGCCCTGGCCATGTGCGCCGTTTTCGGCTTTGAAATGTTTTTTATATCTAAATTGATAAAGGGTGCGTTTTCTTGAAGTCGTCTTTAAGATAATGTCGCCGCCCTTGCCACCGTCGCCGCCGTCCGGTCCTCCGCGTGGAATAAACTTTTCACGCCTGAAGCTTACACAACCCCTGCCGCCATTACCGGACTGCACGGTAATCATCGCTTCATCAATGAATTTCACTCTGCATAAACACTTACTTTTTTGCGAGAACGCCCCAGTCTTTCAAACGCAACGACACCGTCAATTTTGGAAAACAACGTGTAATCTTTACCCATGCCCACATTGGTGCCGGGATGTATTTTTGTTCCCAATTGGCGAACAAGAATATTACCGGCCTTTACGGTTTGACCGCCGTATCGTTTTACACCCCGACGTTGCCCCTGGCTGTCGCGCCCATTTCTGGAACTGCCGCCCGCTTTTTTATGTGCCATTATCTTAACTCCTTAACAAAAGAAACGATTTTTTCTTACGCTTCGATTTGATCTATTTTGATTGCTGTATACTGTTGTCGATGTCCTTGTTTTCTGCGATATCTTTTACGTCGTTTATATTTGAAAACGATGATTTTTTTATTCTTGCCCTGTTCTACGATATGCCCTTTTATCGTCACATTGTCGAGAGCAGGTTGGCCGATGCTGACATTTTCACCATCTGAAAACATCAGGACCTGGTCAAAAGAAACCGGATTGCCGACATTTCCCGGAATTTTTTCGACCCGAATGATATCGCCCTCATGGATTTTATATTGTTTTCCGCCGGTTTTAACGATAGCGTACATCTTTTTAATTCCTCCTGGACCACTTGAATTTGGCTATGATTTAATAAATTTATTATTTTTAGACAATCTATAAAATTTGTCAAGACAATTTTTATTGTTCGGCCGTGATAATAAGACGAACGATAATTTTCACTGGAAACCGGCAACAAATATTATCTTGACAATCCTATCAAATTGACATATGAACAACTGATCATATATTGAGAGGTGTCAGGTGGATCGGTGTCAGGAAAAAGTGTTACATAAAAAACAAGTCGAGCGCGCTAAAGGTAATATTCCCGATTCAGATACGTTAGAGAGTCTGACCGATATTTTCAAGGCGCTGAGCGACCCGAGCCGGCTGAGAATCGTCACTGCGCTGGCAACCTGTGAGCTCTGTGTTTGTGATCTGGCTGCGGTTTCCGGTTCATCTGAATCCGCTGTTTCGCATCAGTTGCGGATACTCAGAAACTTAAAAATTGTACGCTATCGAAGGGCGGGTAAAATCGTTTTTTATCGCCTGGACGATGACCATGTAAAATCGCTCATTAGCCAGACCTTGCAACATGTAAAAGAATAAAGCGTGCATCCAAAACTGTCAAAGGTTTTGATGTTATGACATGATGATTGATGGGTTCGTAAAACCTATGAAAACGATCTTTTACGGATTCATCAACACGTTAAGGCAAAAAGGTTTTACTGAATGATAGATATAATCATTTCAATTCTAAGTGCTTCATGGCAATTTTTTCGTGAATCTGCAGTTTACATGCTGTTCGGGTTTTTAATTGCCGGTATTTTTTATGTTTTTATTAAACCCGAAACCATCGGCCGCTACCTTGGAAAGGGGAGGGTGCGCCCGGTGTTGCTGGCTGCGCTTGCGGGAATTCCGATCCCACTATGTTCCTGCGGTGTGTTACCGGCTGCCGCAGGTCTGAAGCGGCAGGGCGCCAACAATGGCGCAACCATGTCATTTATGATCTCAACACCCGAATCTGGTGTTGATTCCATACCGTTGACGTTTGTACTGATGGACCCGATTATTGCGGTGATTCGTCCTGTTGCGGCATTTATTACCGCTATTGTAACCGGTTTATCCGAAAATGCTTTCTTGCCGTCGAACAGTTCATCAAAGGTTATTCCCCAGACGTCGTGTTCCGTTTCAAATGGTTGTGGCTGCAACACCACGCCGGAAAGCCAAGCTGATTCAGTAAAGAAACCATTTAAAGCAAAAATTCTTACCGGTTTGAAATATGCTTTCGTGGATCTTCTCGGCGATATCGGCAAATGGTTTATCCTTGGAATAGCGCTTGCGGGTATCATAACCTACATGATCCCTGATTCGCTTTTTGAGTCTTATATGGCCAACAACTTCACGGCCATGCTCGTCATGCTCATGGCGGGCATTCCCATGTATGTCTGTGCAACCGCTTCTACACCCATTGCGGCCGCTTTGGTATTGAAAGGATTGAATCCCGGCGCGGCGCTTGTCTTTTTATTGGCCGGTCCGGCCACCAACATTGCCTCTATCAGCATGATTTCCGGTCTTTTTGGTAAAAAGTCTCTCTTGATATATCTGGGTTCAATCGCTATATGTTCTATTGTTTTGGGACTTTTTACGGATATGCTCTATTACGGCATGGGTATTTCCGCAACAGCAACGGCAGGACAGGCTGCGGATATCATTCCGCATTATATTCAGATCGGTAGCGCTGTGATACTGGCTGCTCTGATGATTTTCGCAATCTTCCAGGGTATGCCCGCTGCCGTACGTTCTTCCTCTTTATCCGGAAAAACTCGCGGATAATGGCCCGAAATAAACACACCTTCCGGGGATATTCATAAAGGAGATCTTTTTTGGAAACATTTCTTGAGCATACGGTTTTGCATTGGGATCGAAAGGTCGGCGCATCTTCCCAACACAGGCTGATCCGTGAAGAGCCCCTGTCGATCCGTATTGAAGGAAGGCCGTATTCTGTGGTGATGCGGACACCGGGCGATGAATTGGCACATGCTGCCGGTTTTTGTCTGGCCGAAGGGATTGTGGATACACCGGATGATGTCAACACGATATCCTGCTGTGACGATGGCGATTCCAATGTGGTCACCGTTACCCTGAAAAAATCCAGACGGAACGAGATTGTCAATATCTTGGAAAGACGGGGGTTTATCAGCCAGACCAGTTGCGGCATTTGCGGAAAAGAGATTGTTAAGGATCTGTATCAGATGATCCAACCCATCAGAGACAATACCCGGACAGATGCCGGTTTGGCACTTGAATGCCTTGAAAATCTTTCCCAACACCAGCCCATGCGAGATAAAACCCGAGCGTCTCACGCCGCCGCTCTGTATTCGTTAGATTTTAAGCTGTTATCCGTGGCTGAAGATGTGGGCCGACACAATGCCCTTGATAAAGTTATCGGGAAGCTTTTTCTGGATCGCAGGCTGGATGAATCCTTTTTGTTGACGCTATCTTCACGCATCAGTTATGAACTGGTACAGAAAGCCGCACGGGCGCGGGTACCTGTGATACTGGCGTTTTCGCGCCCGACGTCACTGGCCGTTGAACTGGCATCAAAATTAAACATGACACTGGCATGTCTGGCCGAGCATTCCGGGCTATATGTTTTTTGCGGGGCGCACCGGTTGAAATGATGAGAAATGCAGAGACAGAATCATTATATACCAGAAGGGGGGCGGGGCGTTTCGTTTGTAAAAACTTATTTAGCAGGCTCAGCTTCCGGCCCGGAGGGGAGAGCGGAATGGATATTCTTTTTTGAAAAATGTGTGCTGTTTGAGTGGTTTAGAGATCGTTAGAAAGAACAGACGCATACCGAAACATTTCCATCGTAAGGAAGATTTATTTAAGTCGAACCCATTGTTTTTATATTGAAATCTGTTCTTTTTTACGATCCTTTGGCCACGAGTTTACACGGTTTGAAAAAAAGCATTGTCCATGGAGCGATGTAACAAATAAAGATACCCGGACCCCTGATATAGATATCTCAAATTTCACACCCTTTATTCCAGCAACGTCAATAGAGTGCGGCAGGCCGAATAATTTTTAATAGAAAATGGAGCAGCATAGACATGAAACAGGAGTTGATCGAAATCATTTGTAAAAAATCGTTCAAATACACAAAAGAACCGAGCTTCAAGCTGGTTTCAGGAAGAATGAGCCAATTTTATGTAAACTGTAAACCCACCACGTTAAGTCCGAGGGGAATGTTTCTGGTGGGCCACCTGGTGTTCGACGTGATAAAGGATTTAAAGGCGGATGGCATCGGCGGGCTGACCTTTGGTGCGGATCCCATGGCAATGGCCACCGCATTTGTTTCAGAACTGAAAGGCAGGCCCGTCAATGCGTTTTCGATCCGCAAAACCCAAAAAGATCACGGTATTATTCGGTGGGTCGAAGGAGACATGAAGCCGGGACAGCGGGTGGTCATCATTGACGATGTTGCCACCACCGGCGGGTCCACCATCAAGGCCATCGAGCGGGCCGGTTCGGAAGGGCTGAATGTGGTTAAAGCGGTGATCCTGGTTGATCGTCAGGAAGGAGGACTGGAAAATATCCGTAAACATGTCAAAGATGTATCCGCAATCATTACCCGGGATGAACTGATGGCGCAGTATCAAAAAACGGCCCTTTAGAGACATCCTGCACGCCTTTGACCGAGTTTTATAGCTATTATCAGAATAACATTCCGTTTCAGCCGCCGGATAATTTTGTTTAGATCGGCAAGAACTCGCAAACAAAAGCGCGTAAAAGAGAACAGGGTTATGGCTTTTCAGAATATCGTGTAGTTGTTTGATTTTATTTTCTAATTTGAAAAACTTCAAAGATGTTCTCTTTAACGCGCTCTAATTTGCTCAGACAGCTTCCCGACCTAAACGAAATCATCCGGCGGCTTACGGCAAATTGTGACCGTTATTCATTCAACCACACCAAAGGCGGATAAATCGGAACATATTTTTGGCAACTG
>JBFESJ010000042.1:0-19399 GCA_041548585.1 Desulfobacterales bacterium
GTATAGACCTCTTTTTCCCCGATGCCCACCGTGGAAGAAATCTCCCGTGCACTCATTTCGTTACCCTCTAAGAGCATAATCATCTGTTTTCGTATGGTTTTCATGGCACCTTCGTAAAAGATTTTTTACGAATCCATCCATTTTATAGCTATTGTCAGAATAACATTCCGTTTCAGCCGCCGGATAATTTCGTTTAGGTCGGCAAGAACTCGCAAACAAAAGCGCGTAAAAGAGAACAGGGTCATGGCTTTTTAGAATATCGTGTAGTCGTTTGATTTTATATTCTAATTTGAAAAACTTCGAAGATGTTCTCTTTAACGCGCTCTAATTTGCTCAGACAGCTTCCCGACCTAAACGAAATCATCCGGCGGCTTACGGCAAATTGTGACCGTTATTAATTCAACCACACCAAAGGCGGATAAATCGGAACATATTTTTGGCAACTGCTATAATACCCGATAAAAAACAACGTTTTCAATGACCGCGGTGTAAATCGTTTGGACAAATTACCCATCTTCCCAAAATTCGCTTTATCGTTGTTCTTTCTTAATCTCGGAGAATATCTGAAAAATGTTTCTGGCAGAGCACGTTTTATGATGCTGTAACAATCAAGTTCAATTTATAGAAACAATCCCTGCCGTATTTTGAATAGCGCTTAAACCGGGTGACGACTGTTTCTTCCCGTCAGTTCCGGCGTATCCGAACCCCGGGGAAATATGCAAAGTCGCTCCTCAGGGTCGGGTGTTCATCAGTCTTTGGAGATTGATCACCGGGATTTAAGCTGTTGGCGGTCTCGTGATAAACATATGTATGATTACAACCGCTGTGCTCCGGCAATCCGACAGAATTATCCGTGAACCGAAGCACAGCATGTTGATCCGTTTACCGGTTCTAAATTTAAAAAACTTCCCGCCAAAACCTGTAAAAGAAGTTGGTCGGCGGCAGCAGTGGAGGAATATTCCGAACCCCTGCCCCTATGCTTGGGCTGGCAGCATTCGGATTTGCGCTTCCCACTGAAATTAATAATTTTGTGCCGGTTTTCGTTATTAGGGTCACCGGTTTTGAAGGGATACCGCCACCGATGATTACACTCCGATCTTTGTTAGTATCATTGTCAAAATCCAGAACCGCGCCACCCGTTAAATGTGACAGCGCGTATAGCTTGCCGTCTCCTCCGGGCACACAGGGATCGTCGTTGGGCGTAAAGGTCGTGATATAAAATGTTTTGTAAAAAACCGTCCCTTCTGCAAGAACTTTTTCGCCCACTGCACTGTCGCTGCCGTCCACCAGCCGGATATACCAGCCTTGATCATAACGCGCATTTCCATCTACGTCTCCATCGGATACAGCCAAATTGGGGGGTGTAGCGCCTGTACTCGTGACATCAACCAGGTCATAGGCAACAAGACTGCCGCCGGAACCGTCCTCGCCGACAAGGGTTGAGGAATCATGGATTTCCTTCACAGCGGCAATGATATCCGGGATATCCGGGTTCGCAGGATCGCAGACAAAGGTATCGTTGTTACAGCAGGCGTTTTCCCGATCTCCGGTTCCCATAAAAACCATATCATACCCGATCTCAAGGGTAACACTCGGCGGGTAGAAAAATTTCCTGGTGTTGTTGTCATCTGTTTTAAAGAAGACCTGTCCGGTCCAATCATTGATATCCTCATTACAATCCGGGAAAGTCAAATCACCGCCACTGTCAGTAAAACTCGCAAATCGCCACATCTGGCCGCCAAGGTCGCCCACATAAACCTTATCCACAAATCCATTGTCATTTTCATCCACAACAAGGACGGAGCTTGGAAAACTGTAATTCATATCGGTGATTGTAGATAGTCCGGTTTTGAATTGCTTTATGAGCGTACCATTAAAAACATCGACGGCAATGACGGTTTTTCCTTTGGAATTGTCCGAACTGTACCCCCCGCCCACGAAAAATACGGGCGTCCCGATTGTATCGCCGGCCGATGTTTTGACAATACCGAATTGGGGCTCGGACCAGGTTTGACCCAGCTCCGGAATGACCGACTGGTCGATCATCCAGCGATATACCGGAGCAGAAGGATCGGTCACATCCAATGCAAAGTAACTGGTGCCCCCCTTCCTTGCACCGCAGATAAGGATAACTTGATCGTTGCCTGTGTCCACAAAACCATCACCACCATCGTCCCAAAAGTAAATCTTCGGGGTGGAGTCCACATAAATCTGATGACCAGAACCTTCCACCATCTCTTTTAAGCGGGGCAGCTGGTCAGGAGGGATAAAGGCCCATTCCTCGGTACCGTAATGAGTTGGGTCGGCTCCTGCACTCTGTGTTGTATCTAAAACAGCGTGAAGCATCCCGTCGTTTGCGCCAAAATAGACCATTGTCTTGGAAGAGCCGTCAGCTGCTTTTCTGTACTGAAAAATCGAAGGCTCGCTGTGAAGGACATCTCCGGTAATGATGGCTCTGTTTTCTGTAGTTATGCCGTCGCCGTCTTCATCGAGGACATCCGCCCCTCGAACATAATTGATGATGTCTTCCCTAGTTCGGATCGGGCCTCCAAGGATTGCCCCTGTCAAACCGGCACTTGTAGATTTAAATTCGATTAAACCTCCCAGATAGGTCCAGATATATCTGTCTTGGTTTCTAATGCCGTTGCTTTTGCTGGTATCGGCCCAGTCGATGGTCGCCCAGTACGGTACGGCATCGTCCTTCATGGCACCATTGGGCCACGTGGCCGGAGCACCAGTGGCATCGACAATCTCGTTGCTTGCCGAAATACCATATTTGGTGACATTCCCTTCCCAGAAATTCCCTTCGGCAGGTTTAAAAAAAGCCATATAAATTTTGTCGCCGCTGGTGGTCCGGGTCACCGGCACAACCGGCGCCATAAATGTGCTGGTCCGTGAAAGAATATTGTTAACGGCCGCCAAAAGCTGCGCTGCCAGTGCATCCGGAGATTGGGCGGTAAAGTGGTATTTTCCGTACTCCTCATCCAAGGTGTCATAAAGATTTTTGTTGCCGTTACCGTTGTTCGAGGTGTTTATCAAAAAGAGCTCCCCTTCTTTATCGCCCATAAACCCGATGGTATAGGTTAAAATATTCTGGAACCCTTCTCCCGCGGTATAGAGCGACCCGTTCACTGTGGCGGAAGCACCGCCATCACCTGTCAAAATTTCATTATCTTGAAAATATCCGGCCAAATTATCGAGCTCTAAACAACCGGATGGACTTCCGGCATCTTCCCTCACAGCAGTAATAGATGCTTTGGCTCCGGAAGACCCGCCGGTGATGGTTTCGCCCACAACAAAAGGTCCACTTGTTTGAGCATCATAACAAAGTGATCCGGTCGATGGCGCATCCCCCACGATATCATGTGAATAGAGATAATAGGCAACATCGTCCAGATAGGTCGAGCCGTTCTGGTTCAAGGGGATTTTATATGTTACCGCATCCTCGTTAACATAACCCTCACCAATTTCCCCTGCTGCACTATCCCCGTCATAGTCGGACAGACTGTCCGGTACATGCTGGGATGTTGCGCCTTGGTCTTCAGAAGAAATACCCGGTGAAATGACAATGGTAAAGTTTTGCTGACAATATCCGCCTGATGCACCTGAGGAGGGGGAGGAGTAATAATAACCGACCGTTGAAAGGCCCTCGGCCAGCGGAGAATAGATAACCGTTCCCATGTTGTTAATATTGTTTATAAATTCGGATGTCAAAATTTCATCAAAATCGTCTATAATGCCATCGCCGTCATCGTCCACCCCATTTTCTTCGACATTAACAACAGTTTTAAGAGGCTGGGCCTGTGATCCGCCCGAGGGACTTGTAAAGTAGTAAATACCGAACGTCGCCTTGAAACCGGTGCCTTTGGCCACAGTCATGATGGCCTTTTTGGCATGATAAAAACGGCTCATATCGGGTAAATCCGTTCCATCGTCAACGCCCGATACATCTTTATAGGAACCGCTGCCGTCGGGGGCAAAGAACAACCAGTTTAAATAATTTTTGGAATACCTGAAATGATTTGCGTTATCGATGACCCCATCCACCGCCACCGTGGACGGTTCAGCAGGCAGGGTTATGGTTCTCCCGTTGATGAACCAGGTGCCCTTTTTGGCACCAGGATCGCTAGATTTTGCCGGTAATTTAAAACTTTTGCCTGATATTTCCAAATCGGTACCGATAACAACCAAATAATAAACACCACCTGTTATATAAATACCATACCCCGCGTCGTTGAAAAACCCGTTGCCGCCGATTAGATTTTCGACAGCGTCCTTTTCTGATAAAACTTTGGGCGTGTAATCGGTGCTATTCTTAAACTTCTCGTGCCAGACGATCTGTTCCATCTCGGCCCCGCTATCCAGCAAAAGAACGATATTGGGGGGCAGGTCATCGGCAGTCACCGAAAAGACACAGGTATCATCCGCAAAAACCGGATACCCCAAAAAAACAAGACAAAATATGACAAATAGCGTTGTGAGTCCGTAACGTTTCTTTGTTTTCATAATCATTCCTCTGCTTTCATAATATTTTTTCAAACCGGCTGATCTAAAAGCCGATACGGTAAAATCCAACCCGGATATCTTTCTTGGCATTTTTAGGGCCGTGTCCCTTACAAAGCATCTGATACCGATGGGCTTTGAACTTACCCACCGAATACCCTGTCCCTCTGGGAGGCGATGAAGAACTGTCGTATTCAACCTGTCCATTAAAAGATTGGGTTGAGTTAAACGATTCCGGTGTGGGAAGAACAGCAGTAATCGGAGCGTAAGTAACCAAAGGATCTGTTGCAGTATCGTTTGGAAAATAATGCGGCGTGCCAGGGATGATATTGTCAGGGCCGTAAAAATCGGGGTTGTATGCCACATACGCTGTGGCAGATTCGGCCGCGTAAAACGCCAGTTTATATCCCAGCTCATTTCCTGCGATCTGGGTTTCAATGCTGGATGTACTCAGCGCTGCCATCCCTAAAAGCGTAAGCAACACCAGCAAGATTACAGCCAATACCGTTACAGAACCTTTTTCATTTTCCAACTGGAAATTTTGTTTCATAAGATTTTCCCTCTGTACTCACATACGAAAATCTGTGACAAATGATTGCCCTTAAATATTTGGTTTAAGAAAACTAATATTGGTGCTTTTGCCCAAGCCGGTTACCGTTACCGTAATGTTCTTGACGTTTGGTATCGGATCGTTGTTATTTACAGTCCAGGAAATGGTATAATCCCCTACTGTTTGCCGATGCGTGTTATTAGCCGTGTCCAAATTCGGCGGATTACCGGCTGTCTCCAGCCAGGGATCCGTGTACTGCAGTGTCGATAGTTCCTCGATCTTGTCCATGCCCCATGTGCTGAGATTTGTAAGTTTGCCGGCAGTGGAATTCATTTTGATGGCAGAGGTCTGCATGGCGGCCACTGCAAGCAGGCCCACCGCAAAAATGGTAATGGCGATGAGCACTTCGATAAGGGTAAACCCGTCTTCTTTTTTCTTTTTTTTCATCCGGGTCTCCGTGTATGTTATATGTGTATTATCCGGTTTCATGATATCATCCTATATCCCCAAGTTTCGGCATTTAATCCAAGCGGTTAATCGCCGCCGGCTCACCCTGTCATCCTGCGGCGACAGAATCTGCCTGCCCCGCTGGTTTATGTAGGACCTGTTATTTTTAGAGGCCATAAGCGGCCGCTTTGTTCGTGCCACGATTGTCACTTCCACGGATCTGATTTGACTAATATTTGCGGGAGGAACACTTCCACCGAGTCCGGCGTAGTCGTTGAGCACGTTGGCCGGCGAGGCTCCGTCCAGATACACAAAATCGATGACATCGATGTTTTGGGCCACGACTTGATTTCCGCCGCCGGTATTCCTCACCAAATTTTTATTTGCATCCAAACTATAGGTGATGTCTTCATTGGGATCATTCAAATCCCCGTCCGGAACACTTCCGGAAGCAGGCCCTCTGACATCCTCCGTAAACCTGATCTTATTCGTGTCTGCTGTCCAGATTCTTGCATTGGCACTCCCTACAGGGTCGCACCCGGCCATACGGATTTCTCTTTGCATGTAAAACATCGCTGCTCTTATATTTTGATGCATGGCGGCGGTCTCTTCCTGCACCTGATAGGATTTATGCTGGCTTAAAAACGTCGAATAAATTGCGCCCAAGGCCAGAAGGGATACAACCAAGGCAATCAAAAGCTCCACAATGGTAAACCCCTGATTCGAAATCCTGAATGGAATCCCTTTGGGTTTCAGATTCATTTCCATACACTCCCCCCACTCCATTTTTGTAATTTGATCACCCCCGAAGTCAGGGGTCCCACGCGGTAATACGCGGTATTTCCCGAATTGGTCAGATACGCATATCCTGAATTGCTGGTTCCTCGGGAATTAAACTTTATGGTGGCCACAGCAAATGTTTCGTTGTTCGGACCTTCAAACTTTATCCCGCTTTTATAATCAAAAAGCGTAACGGTTTTGTTTAAAAGAGCAATCGTGTATTGATCCGGATTTTTGCGATATCCAATGCTGCAATTCCCATTGGCCTTAATGGCCGCCATTTTCGCCAGTTGCAGATTTGAATAAAGATCACGCGCCGCGCTTTTCAATCGATATTTCGGCAGCCAGCTCAAAAAATTAGGTACACCCACTGCCGTCAATATTGCCAATAGAACAATAACGACGATAAGCTCTATAACCGTGAATCCCGATCTTTTTTGCATTTTTTATTTCCTGTCTTTTTGGATCATTCAAATTCCGTGCCATAAAACCACTTTAATATAAAATTTTAAGGCACACCAGTCCCTAAAAACATACAATCGACGATATTTATATGGATTTACTAATAATATTTGATATGTACAGCAGTTGAATATTAACGTTAAAAATGTTAGGGCTGAAAAATTCAGTTTTTACGTTAAGGTAGGATTGTCAAAAAATGTTATTAAAAATGTTAACAGTAGTATTAAATTAATTAATATAGTATCGCGCCCTATTTTTGATGTAACGTTATCGTGTGACCATGGTAATGAGGATGCGAAACGTGAGTAAATCAGTTATTTTTTGCGTATAAACGCAACCGCATTTTGAAACAATCTGATGCCGGGCGTGGTGACGGACTCCGTGTATTCCTTCAGGCGTTTTTTCTTTTCTTTGATACGGAGCCAGTCCGGGTGGTTGACCCGGTGGTTAAAGGCTTCGGGATGGGGCATAAGGCCGAAAATTCGGCCGCTGGGATCACAGATCCCGGCAATATCATACACGGATCCGTTGGGATTGAAAGGGAATTTCAAATCCGCGGGACTATTGTCGGGCATGGCATATTGAAGCACCACCTGATTTTCACTGATCAGTCGGCGAATGGTGGATTCTTGGGCATAAAATTTACCTTCACCGTGTCTTATGGGAAGTTCCACCGTGTCTAAACCCTTGGTGAATATGCAGGGCGATGTGGGATCGACCTTCAATTTTACCCACTGATCCCTGAAGTTTCCACAGTCATTAAATGTCAGGGCAACGGATCGCTTTGTGTAATCGTTATCAAATCCCGGCAAAAGACCCAGGTTGACAAGGGTCTGGAATCCGTTACAAATGCCGAGAACAAGATTTCCGGCATCAATAAATTCTAATATTTTATCTCCCAGATTGGTTTTCATACGGACCGCCTGGAGCACACCTGCACCGTGATCGTCTCCCCAGCTGAACCCCCCCCCAAATACCATAATCTGAAAATCCGTTAAATTTACGGCGCCCTCAATGAGCGTGTTGATATGAACCCGGTGGGCAACGGCACCGGAAAGTTCCAAGGCATACGCCGTCTCATAATCGCAATTCAGGCCGTAACCGGTAAGCACCAGTGCGTTAACCATGCTCATATCAATTCTCCGAAAGGGCTTTTCCATGCAGCTTTAAGATCATGAACAGAAACATCCACCAGGATTCGGCCGTCAAGCCCTTTAATAATAAAATCGTTCCCATCCGTCACGGTCCCGATGCGGGCGAAAGCAAGATCTTTGAACATTTGTTCAAATACCTCCTGCGTTTCAGGATCGATGGTGACGATAAAACGGCCGGCGGATTCCGAAAACAACAGAATATCGTCACGGTCAATCCGATCTGCCGGAACACGGGCAAGATCAATCTCCATTCCGAGATTACCTCCCATGGCAACCAGGGCAAGATGTATCCCCAGTCCGCCACGATATATGCCGTGGGCTGAAGCCACGAGTTCTCCGTCAACGGCATGTCCCAACGCCCTGTATAATGTCACGAACTCGTCCGGAACAACCTCTGGTACATTTAGCCCCACAAAACCGAAATGCTCATAGTATTCGGATCCCCCGAGCTCGTTACGCGTGGCACCAAGGATATACACCAGATCTCCGGCCATCTTACTGTCCATGGTTACGCACTTGTTTACATCCTTGACAATCGACGTTGCAGAAAATTGAAGGGTTTCCAGCGCGGAAACTTTGTGGGTTTCTCCGTAACGTCCCTGGAGATGACCGTCAACATACATGCTGTCTTTGCCCGAAAGAAGCGGTATTCCATACGCAAGGCAAATATCACGTAATGCCCGGCATGATCTCACGAGTTTGGCGGCTTTCAACTTGCCGTCCGGATTATCTTGAGGGTGAAATTGAATATTGGGCCAGCAGAAATTGTCAACCCCGCCGATTTGATCAACATCCGCACCAAGGGCAACCAGCCTTCGAACCGCTTCATCAATGGTGCAGGCGGTCATATGATAGGTGTCTATTGCCGAATAGGCCGGCAGAAGGGCCTGGGCAAAAGCGAGGCCCTGTTGGGAGTCGAGTACGGGTCTTATTACCGCTGCATCGCTGTTAACATCGCGTTCTGCACCCACCAGGGGCTTAATCACGCTTGTTCCCTGTACTTCATGATCATACTGCCGGGTGATCCATTCCTTGGAGCAGATATTGGGACGTGCAAGCAAATCCAACAGCAACACCTGGTAGTTGCCGGGCGCCTTCAGAACGGGTTCAAAGAGCCCGCGTCTTTCCGGTGACAGCCATTCTGCATCAAACTCCCACTGGGGGAAACCCGACGTCATCAAATCCATATCGATGTACGCACACGTCCTGCCGTTGTAGGTGATATGAAGTTTGCCTGAATCGGTGTATTGTCCGATAACCGTACTCTCAACGGCATGCATTTTGGAAAGCGCCAGGAATCGTTCGAGATGTTCCGGTTTAACCGCAACGGTCATCCGTTCCTGGGATTCTGAAACCCAAATCTCCCACTGATCAAGTCCCTCATATTTCAGCGGAACTTTTTCAAGCTGAATGTCGCATCCGTTGCTGAACCGGGCCGATTCTCCTACAGATGAGGAAAGCCCTCCGCCGCCATTATCCGTAACAAACTGTATCAACCCTTCATCCCGTGCATCCAAAAGAAAATCATGCATTTTCTTCTGGGTGTAAGGATCACCGATTTGAACATGACCTGCCGGGGTGTGTTCGGAAAATGTCTCCGAGGATGCCGTAACCCCGTGAATGCCGTCCTTACCGACCCGTCCGCCACACATAATAACCAGGTCTCCCGGCGATGTTTTCTTTTTTTCCGCCGGTTTACCCTTGACCAGAGCCGGCATAATCCCAACCGCCGTCACAAAAACCAGACATTTCCCCAAATATCCGTGGTGAAAAAGGACCTGACCGAATGTTGTCGGGATTCCGCTCTTGTTTCCCCCATCACGCACACCTTCGATAACACCGTCCAAAAGCCGTCTTGGATGCAGATGAGGGCGAAGCGCCCCGTTATAATCCCTGGGCCCTGCACAAAAACCGTAACCGCCCATCACCAGCTTGGATCCCTTTCCGGTCCCTAACGGATCACGGTAAACCCCTACAATACCGGTAATGGCTCCGCCGTATGCTTCCATGTTGGATGGAGAATTGTGGGTTTCTCCTGTAATAACGTAGTAATGACCGTCGTCAAAACGCGCGACACCGGCATTGTCCCACAAAACCGATATGACCCAGGGCTTTATTTTCTTTAGCTTCAATGTGGGTGCTTCGATGCATGTCTTGAAAAGATTGTCCACAACATCTGTCTCACCGGTTTCAAGATCACGGTATCGAAATAACCCCCGAAATGTATTGTGGTTGCAGTGATCACTCCTGGCCTGAGAGATATATTCAAGTTCAATATCCGTTGGGTCTGAAAGTCCTTTCAATTTCCGCGCGGCCTGAACCGTTTGGGCTAAGAAATAGGATCTTATAAAGGGAATGTCGGCGGGATTCAACGCGAGACCTCGCTCATCGCTGATGGTTTTAAGGGAGAAATCGCTGTGGATTGGAATGGTCGTAACTTTGGGGGTGTGGTCGAGGATAACTTTTGGGATGATGATACCGGTTCCTGTTGCCACATCCCATTCATTGACGGTAAAAATCTTCCATTGCTGGATAATGTCATTGGCCAGAAGTTCACCGGCAATTTTATTAACGTCTTCGAAAGCCAGTCCTTTTCCTTTGAGACAATATCGCTTCGAAGTATAAATCGCTTGGTCCGGAGTGAATTTGATACCCAGAATATCTTCCACCGCCTCGACAGCGGTGCTTCCCGGATTGTCTCTGACGCCCGGTCGAAAGCCTACCCATATGGTATAGTCAAAGTCGATTTCAAGGGGATCATAAGAAGAGTATTGTGTTACAGGATTTGTAAAAACCTCTGTTTGAATGGTCTCGAGCTGTTCCGCCGAAAGATTCGCATCAATTGTAATCACCTGAATACTGCGAACGCTGGTAATTTCAATCCCAAAATAATTTTTCGCTTTCCGGCAAATCCCATCGCCTTCGGCATCAAACAACGCGGGTCTCAGTGCAATTTCAAGTCGATATGGCATAGTTAAATAACAAGAACCAGTGGTGATTCACTCGTGTTTGGTGTATTGAAACCGTTAAATATCTCGGATAAAATGCCTTAAGTACCCAAATTTTACAATATCCACAATAAGGGCCGACCTCGAATTATTTCTATGATTTTATGTGGGTTAGGCGTTTAGTTCATTCGACACATCCATTAAAAATCAACTAAAAAATACCCGAGCAATATCATTGTAAAACACATAGATCATCAGCAGGATCAATACAAATATTCCGGCCTGCTGTGCAATCTCACGCACCTTTACACTCACCGGATGTCCTATGACGGCCTCAATAAAAAAGAAGAGCAGATGGCCGCCGTCCAAGACCGGTATGGGAAGAAAGTTTAAAATGGCAAGATTTATGCTGATGATGGCTATGAAAAAGATTAAATTGGTCACCCCTTCTTTGGCCTGCTGTCCTGCCATCTGTGCGATCATTATTGGGCCGCCCAGCGTTTTCGGTGAAACGGTTCCTTGAAAAAGTTTTACAACACCTTTTAGGGTCAGGCCGGTGATTTGATAGGTCTGAATGATACTCTCTGAAAAGGACTGAAAAAAGTTCAAGTCCTTTTTAAATACCTCGCCTGAAGCCCTAATACCGATGACATAACGCTCCACATCCTCGTTAAATATATTTTTAAACGTTTTCGCTTCCGGCGTAACGTTTTTGGTAAGGATGGTGTCATTGCGAAGCACGGATATGGTAAGCGTCTTACCCCTGCTTTCCATAATAACATTGGCCATATCTTCCCAGTTTGTAACCTCTAACCCGTCAATGGATACGACGAGATCATCCTTTTTCAAACCCCCATTGTAAGCAGGTGTGCCTTCATTCACTTCTCCGATGGTCGGTTTTAATATTAAGAGACCGTAAATTTGAAAAATACCGAAAAATATGATCACCGCCAGCAAAATATTAAAAAAGGGACCGGCCGCGACGATCAAAATCCGTTTAAAGACATGTTTGTGCGTAAAAGAGAGCGGTATATCCGAAGGATCCAACTCGCTATCCGGCGCTTCTCCCACCATCTTCACATATCCTCCAAGAGGTATTGCGGAAATTCGGTATTCGGTGATGCCGATCGTTTTGCCGATCACTTTGGGTCCGAAACCCAGAGAAAATCTCTCAACCCCGACACCCAACAGCCGAGCCACGAGGAAATGTCCCAGTTCGTGAAAAAATATCAGTACGCCTAAAACGACGATCAGTGCAAATATACTAACGCTCATAATATTTCTCTATATCTCTATTTAAAGACTACTTTTTAAGTCCTAAATTGGGCGATTGTCAAGTTTGTTAATGACTTTTATCTTCTTAATATTGTGTCACAATTTGAAACGCTCAATTTATATAAATATTTTATCATAAACAAACAAAAAAAATAAAGCGCAAGGTGCAAACAAAACCCGACGTTGATTGTTTTGTCTTTTGTAACAGTTCGGTCCTTTGAAATAAATCGATTTAGTTTAACGCTAACACATTCTTATAAAACACAAATCTTTAAGAGTAGCCTGGACGGGTTCTTTCATTTGTTCCATTATTTCAAAAGGTTTATCAGATCCCCGGCCTGTTCCCTGGCCCACTTGTCGGCCTCAAGAATATCGTTTAGGGTCGGATCAGCGACAACCGTATGACGTTCCATTGTTTTTCTTATGATCTCAGGTATTTTTTCAAACGATAAGCCTTTCTCTAAAAAGGCCGCTACAGCCATTTCGTTTGCGGCATTTAAAACAGCCGGAAGCGTCTTTCCACCTTCACAGGCGCTATATGCCAGAGCAAGACAGGGAAACTTTTGGAAATCAGGTTTCTCAAAAGTAAGATTGCCGATACTCACAAAGTCCGGTATCGGCTGTTTCAGGTTCAGACGTTCCGGATAGGCCATTGCATATGCAATGGCCCCTTTCATATCAGGAATCCCAAGCTGGGCCATTACCGTCCCATCTTTAAAGGCGGTCATTGAGTGGATCACGCTTTGCGGGTGGATCACAACTTCAATCATTTCCTGGGAAACACCGAAAAGACATTTGGCCTCTATAACCTCCAGCCCTTTATTCATCAGCGTAGCTGAATCGACGCTGACCTTTTTTCCCATATCCCAGTTCGGGTGATTCAGGGCGTCTTTGGGTTTAATTTTGTTAAATTCCCTTTCCGGCAGATTTAAAAATGGGCCGCCTGAAGCGGTGAGAAAGATTTTATCAAGATCCTCTCTGCGACTTCCCTCAATACATTGAAAAATTGCGCTGTGCTCACTATCTATGGGCAGTATCTTTATATTATTTAATTCAGCGCGCTTGATGACAATATCACCCGCCATTACAAGGGTTTCCTTGTTTGCCAGGGCAATGTTTTTCCCCGCCGTTATGGCCGCAAGGGTCGGCATCAGACCGGCCGCTCCAACCACGGCTACGATAACCAGATCCACAGATTCATAGGCAGCCGCCGCTGTGTAACCCTCTTCTCCAAATAATATTTTAACATCGGTTCCAATCGGAAGGATGCGCCTTAGCTCAACTGCAGTAGTTTCATCAAAAACCACAGCAACTTCAGGGCGAAATCGCTCAACCTGATCGGCCAACATAGAAACATTTTTTTTGGCGGTAATGGCCTTTACGGCAAACCGATCAGGAAACATTTCTACAATCTTAAGGGCATTGCAGCCGATAGATCCCGTAGATCCTAAAATGGAAAGGTTTTTCATTGTACTCATGTTATATATAAAAACTTAATTTTTGCCCAATATAGAATTATGGATGGACACGAAATAAAATCGTGTAACGATTTTATGAAACTCCCGAAGGTAAACCTTCGGGATCTAATCCGCCACACAGCATAGGCGGACAAGTAAGCGAAAGGTTTATCCGCCTCTGGAGGATTTATCCGCCTCTGGAGGGCTAAAATTCCTATCCCCTATTTGAATTCATCCCGCGCTGCCCCTAGAATCGGGATCCTCCAGAGGCGGATAAATCTCCACTGTGTTCCGACCCCGGTAGGCGGGATTTCCGCTTCGCTCCAACAAGCAGCGGGGAATTCAAATTTAAAAAAAACGAATCGGCAGAAAATATAACAAATCACCCACTACCGATTACCCTGTAAAAACATATTCTTTAAAAAAGTAAGCCACGGGTGCCGCAAACAGCAACGCATCAATCCGATCAAGGACGCCGCCATGACCCGGGAGTAATGTCCCGGAATCCTTTATTTTATAAACCCGCTTCAATTGAGACTCAAATAAATCTCCCACCTGACCCGCAATGCCGATGGAAAAGAACAACAGGAGGCTCAAGCCCCATGGCAACAAGGGTAAAAAAAAGTGCTTAAACAAAGCTCCCGCGCCCAGGCTTGCAGCAAGCCCGCCGACGGAACCCTCAATGGTTTTGTTCGGGCTTACGCCCGGACAAAGTTTGTGTCGCCCGAAATATGATCCGACATAGTATGCACCTGTATCTCCTAAAAAAACCAGGATTAACAGTAAATATATCCAGAGCACGCCGTCATGCCCGTTTCGGATCAGAACAAGATATGAAAGAAAGAACGATATATAAATAACGCCAATGACCTGTTTAAAAACAACTTCCAAAACAGATGAGTCAGACTTGAACATTGGAAGAGAGATCATGGTAGAAATGACGACGTTTAAAACAATAATGTCTAAAACAACGTTGAACGAATGAAAATATGAAGACCAGAGAACCGCCGATCCTGTGACAAAAGCTAAGATCTGAAAGCTTATCACCTTAATATTTTTATCTTTATTCAGTACAATGCAAAAATATTCCCGTAGCGCCATAATACAGATGACGTTGATAACAACCGCAAGCCACAATGTTCCCCCGATGCTGATTAATAACACCAGAAAAGGAATAATCACAAGGGAGGTAATCCATCGTTTTAAATGCATGGTGACTCAATTGTAAATTTAAAGTGGGTCCGTTTTAAAAAGGCCTTTTAAAAAACCGCCGGTTTTGAGAGTAAACGTTATGATTCGATCTTACCGAATCTTCTTTCACGCTGTTGAAAGTTTTTGAGGATTCGCACAAACTCATCTTTCCCAAAATCCGGCCATAAGGTATCTGTAATATAAATTTCTGAATAGGCGATCTGCCATAAAAGAAAATTGCTGATTCTCATCTCTCCGCTGGTTCTGATCAAAAGATCCGGATCCGGCATTTCATCGGTATACAGATGCTTGGAAATGAGATCGGGTGTTATTGAATCAGGATCAATATTACCATCTATGGCCTTTTTTGCAATATCCTTCACCGCCTTCACAATCTCATCCCGCCCCCCGTAGCTCAGCGCCAGATTAAGGATCAAGCCGTCATTTTTTCTGGTTAACATCATGCTTTTTTGCAGTTCTTGCCGGACATCTTCGGGCAATCGCTCGGTCTGTCCGATTGTATTCAGTCGAATATTGTTGTCCAGCATCTCTTTTTGTTCGGACATCAGGAATTTTTTAAGGAGGGTCATCAGGGCAGCAATCTCGGTTTGAGGCCGTTGCCAGTTTTCAGTGGAAAAAGCATATAAAGTCAAAATGCGAATTCCGATTTCTCGACAGGCACGAACAATGGTTCGCACGGTTTCGGAACCCTTTTCGTGACCTTTAATCCGATTTAAAAGACGCTTTTTGGCCCACCGGCCGTTACCATCCATAATAATGGCAACATGGAAGGGTAGATTTTGAGGGTCAAGGTCTGTGTGAGTAGAGGAAGATGTGTTAGAATTCAAGGATTTCTTTCTCTTTGTCTTTACAGACGTCATCGATAAGTTTGATGTGCTCATCTGTTATTTTCTGAACCTGGTCCTGGGCCTTGAAAGCATCATCTTCGGAAATCTCACCGTCTTTTTTCAAACTTTTCAACAGATCGTTGGCATCGCGTCTGACATTACGTACCGAGACCTTATGTTCTTCGCTCTTCTTATATACAACCTTAACAAGCTGTTTTCTCCTCTCTTCGGTAAGCGGCGGTATGGAGATCCTTATGAGCTTACCGTCATTCGAAGGCGTTAAACCAAGGTCGGATTTCAATATCGCCTTTTCGACATCCTTAATAACGGACACATCCCAGGGCTGTATTGTAATCAAGCGGCTTTCAGGGGTGGAAAGAGATGCCATCTGGTTTAAGGGCGTCAGCGTACCATAGTAATCCACCCGGATGTCATCAAGAATCGAAAGGGAAGCACGTCCCGTTCTTATTTTTTTATATTCATTTTTAAGCGCTTCTATAGACTTTTGCATGCTCTCTCTGGTTTCCTGATACATCGATTCAATCATTGACTTTTCCTTTAATTGTTTCAGAGATCTGGATGTTTAAACGATTATCCATTGGGCTGACAAATCAAGCTTTATAATAACAGCTCCAAGGCCGATCAATTATTTATCTGTGTTCCGACGACTTCCCCGCTTACCACTTTTTTGATATTTCCATCGGTTGTCAAATTGAAAATAACAAGGGGGAGGTTGTTATCCATTGCCAGGGAAATCGCAGTCATATCCATCACATGGAGTTGTTTCTCAATAACCTCCATATAGCTGATTTCTTTTATGAATTTAGCATCCTTTTTAATTAGGGGGTCAGAATCGTAAAGGCCGTCAACCTTCGTAGCCTTCAAAAGAATCTCGGCATGTATCTCCTGTGCTCTGAGCACCGCAGCAGTATCCGTTGTAAAGTAGGGATTACCTGTGCCGGCTGCAAATATCACCACCCGTCCTTTTTCCAGATGTCGAATAGCCCTTCGAACGATAAAGGGCTCAGCCACTTCATGCATCGAAATCGCCGTCTGAACACGGGTTACCATCCCTCTTTTCTCCAGGGCGTCCTGCAAAGCCAAACTGTTAATTACAGTGGCCAACATGCCCATTCGGTCGGCGGAAACCCGATCCATTCCATATGAGGAGGCGGCAATTCCCCTAAAAATATTGCCGCCACCGACAACAATGGCGATCTGAACCCCCAGATCAAATACAGAACGGATTTCCTGGGCCACATACTGTATCATATCAGGGCTTATTCCAAAGCTCTCATCTCCCATCAGAGCTTCTCCGCTCAGCTTCAACAGAATTCTTTTAAATCGATGTGTTGTCAAAATCTAAGACTCCCCAATCCTGAATCTTACGAAACGTTTTATAGAAATGTTTTCACCTATCTTTGCAATCATTTCATTTAAGAGATCTGAGATGGTCATATTGGGATCACGAACATAATCCTGGTTCATTAAACAATTCTCTTTAAAATATTTTGAAATTTTTCCTTCCACAATCTTGTCCGCGATTTTTTCAGGCTTGCCCATTTCCAGTACCTGCCCACGATAAATCTCCCTCTCTTTGTTAATCATCCCTTCCGGAACGTCTTCCGGACGGATTCCAACGGGATTGGTCGCTGCAATATGCATTGCAATGTTTTTGGCGAACACCTTAAAATCGTCATTCTTGGCAACAAAATCCGTTTCGCAATTCACTTCCACCAAAACCCCGAGTTTACCGTCCATATGAATATAAGACTCGATTATTCCTTCCGTCATGGCCCTACCGGCTCGTTTTGCAGCTGTCGCCAGGCCTTTTTTTCTTAAAAAATCAACTGCCTTACTCATATCACCATCACACTCTGTAAGCGCTCCTTTACAATCCATAATTCCGGCTCCGGTCTTTTCGCGGAGCTGCATAACCGTCTTAGCACTAATTGTTGACATCTTTATTCTCCTGGTTTCTCTGCTTCAACACCCTCTTTAAGTTCCTCGCTGTCAGAATGTTCCGATACTTCAACATCTTTTTGAGTTGAAGATGCTGTTTTCTTTATGATCTCTACAACTGGACCGTCCTTACCGTCTGAAATAACCTTTCGTTCGCCGGGTTTTAACTCGGCACTGGCGGCTGCCACCACGGAAACATCTTCTACTTCCTTATCGACTTCAGCCTGCTTTTCTTCTTCCATACGTTTTTTCCCTTCAATACAGGCATTGGCTATTCTGGAGGTAATCAGCCGAATGGCACGAATGGCGTCATCATTTCCCGGTATAATATAATCGATCTCATCGGGATTACAATTTGTATCAACAACGGCAATAATCGGTATTCCCAACCGTCTTCCCTCACGCACAGCAATGGCCTCATTCTTGGGATCAACAACGAAAATAGCTCCCGGGAGCCCATTCATGGTTCGGATTCCACCAAGGTTATTATCGAGCTTTACGCGTTCTTTTTTTAACTTCAGTCTCTCTTTCTTGGGGAAAAGATTGATTGATTCGTCGTTTACAATTGTATTGAGATAGTTAAGGCGGTCGATACTTTTCCTGATGGTCTGAAAATTCGTCAGCATCCCGCCCAGCCATCTGTTGTGAACGTAAAACATTTCACATCGGTTCGCTTCTTCATAGATCGAATCACGCGCCTGTTTCTTGGTTCCTACAAAAAGCAGTGAATTGCCGTTTGCAACTGTATCAACGACAAAATCATAGACTTTCCTGAACATTCGAACGGTTTTTTGGAGGTCTATAATATAGATACCGTTCCTGGCCCCGAAGATATACGGTTTCATCTTGGGGTTCCATCGCCTTGTCTGATGACCAAAATGTACTCCTGCTTCAAGGAGTTCTTTCATTGTAATGTAAGCCATTCTTTTCTCCTTTTTAAATGGTTTTTCCACCGCCCATATCAACCCTGTTTCCGACCCCGCTATTCGGGGCACCGGGAAACAGGTCCAAGGGCGTGCGAATTAATTAAACTGGCATTTTTAACAAATTTAAAATTGATTCGCAACAAAATTTTATTTTTTCTGCATCTGTACAACACGATCATACCCATTGTAATCTTTTGTATACACGATATTTTCATATTTTGCACATTGATCGATAATTCTCCGGACATCATTTTTTTGATCATGGCCGATTTCCAGCAAAAGGATACCCTGCCGGCGAAGATAGAGATGGGCATTGTTAATAATGTGTCTCAAACACGAAAGCCCATCCTCGCCACCATCTAACGCTGAAATCGGTTCATACCTGGAAATCTCAAGCTGAAGCTTGCCAATAACGCGGCTTGGAACATACGGTGGATTTGAAATAATCATATCAAATACAGGTCGCCCCTCATCAAAAGTTCCAAACCAATCCGAACAAAAAAAACTGACAACAGTCTCGAGGCCATGAAGTTTTGCATTTCGCTTGGCCAGACCGGTCGCTGCCAGTATTCGATCAGAAGCAAAATAAAGGTGATAAGGCCTCATGGATGCAAGGCTTAAAACCACCGCCCCGGACCCCGTACCGAGTTCTAATATATGTTTTGGTTTCGAAATAGAATTAATATTTGAATCGTCCGGCAAAAGACTTAAGGCGGTCTCAACCAGCAGCTCCGTCTCGGGTCTTGGAATCAGGGCATCTTTTGTTACAATAAAATCCATAGACCAGAATTCCTTGGCACCCAATATGTATGCAACCGGTTCTCTGTTTATCCGCCTTTTTATCAGATCCTTGTACGTTGCCAGCTCGTTGCGGTAAAGCGGCTGATCGTAGTGCA
>JBFESJ010000043.1:0-19019 GCA_041548585.1 Desulfobacterales bacterium
ATACTGGGTGCATCCACCCAAGGCAAGGATATTGCGGCGCGTCTGAGTGCACGTCTGAACGCACCACTTGCCATGGATTGTGTTGCCATTCGTTTTGAAGACAATGATCTCGTTGCACCACGTTTTATGTATGGCGGAAAAATTCTTGCTGATATCGCACTTGAAGGAAAACCACAGATCTTAGCCATTCGGCCCAATGCAATGACGATTGCGAAGGCTGCCGGAACCGGATCTCTTGAAAAATTTGATGCTGATACCGGAACAACCGTACTGAAATTCATTGAAAAGCATCTGGATATCGGCAAAGTCGAACTTACCGAGGCGGACACGGTCGTATCCGGGGGAAGAGGAATGGGAGGTCCTGACTTTACCGTGATAGAAGAACTGGCTCAACTGCTTGACGGCGCCGTAGGTGCGTCACGATCGGCGGTAGATGAAGGCTGGCGCTCCTCCTCGGACCAGGTGGGACAGACCGGAAAAGTCGTTTCTCCGAATCTCTATATTGCATGCGGTATTTCCGGCGCCATTCAGCACCTTGCCGGCATGTCTTCATCAAAGGTCATTGTGGCCATAAACAAAGACCCGGAAGCACCTATTTTTTCAAAAGCCGATTATGGCATCGAAGGTGATCTTTTTGAGGTTGTGCCTTTAATTACAGAGGAATTAAAAAAGTTGAAAAGCTGAAAATAACACATCCATTGGTGTAAAGTAAGAACTGGGTTGAATATCTTTATTTGCTCAGCCCCTTAAAGGCTGCCGATACATACCGGGAGCCTTTAACATTTTACAGGGTCTAACCTTGATTAAAATAACCATGAGACTGTATTTGGTCAGTTTAGGTTGTGCTAAAAACCTTGTCGACAGCGAAGTGATGTTGGGTCTATTGATAAAAGCGGGTTGCCGCATCACACAAGATCCACAAAACGCCGATACGATAATTGTAAATACCTGTAGTTTTATCGAATCCGCGGTCAACGAATCCATCGACACCATTTTGGAACTTGCAAAATACAAGAGCAACGGAAGCTGTCGCCGCCTGATCGTTACCGGGTGTCTCCCGGAACGCTTCAGGGAAGCCATCGTCGAATCCCTGCCGGAAGTCGATCTGTTTTTGGGGACCGGTGCCTTTGATAAAATTTTAACGGCTGTAAACGGAGCCCTGAATGAAAGGAATTGTCTTTTGCCGGATCCGAATTTAATCCCCTACCGGCAAAAGGAACCAAGGATTCGGAGTTCCGCTTACATGGCATATCTTAAAATTGCGGAAGGTTGCAGCCGTCACTGTACCTATTGTATCATCCCGAAGCTCAGGGGAAAACAGAGAAGCCGGCGCCTTGAAGATATTGTTGCTGAAGCGCATGAATTGGTCTCATCCGGGGTAAAGGAGCTCATTTTAATTGCCCAGGATACCACCCATTATGGCATGGATCTTCACCCTCCTGTACCGCTGTATCGATTGCTCGAAAAGATATCGGAGATATCCGAAAACATTTGGATTAGAATACTATACGGCCACGCGGAAAGTATCGAGAATTCTTTCATTCGAACGGTTGCCGAACACCGGAACATATGCGCTTATTTTGACGTTCCGATTCAGCATGCAAGCGATAGGATTCTAAAAAAGATGGGGCGCAATTATTCATCTCAAGACCTTTATCGGCTCTTTGATAAAATTCGATCCTCTGTTCCTGATGCAGCGCTCCGAACATCGATCATCGTCGGTTTTCCCGGAGAAACAGATAAAGATTATGAAACGCTTTTAACATTTATAAATGACATACGTTTCGATAACCTTGGGGTATTTATCTATTCTGACGCTGAAGATCTTCCGTCTCATAAGCTCCCGGGACACATCCCTGAACATGTGGCCATAGATCGATACGACCGGCTTATGTCTTCCCAACAAAAAATATCTTTGCTCAACAACCGTAAACATATCGGCCGTCTCTATGACGTCCTTGTGGAAAAATGGGCCGACAATACCTACTATAAGGGCAGAACGTTTTTTCAGGCTCCGGAAGTCGATGGCATGACCGATATTCATTCCGCGGACCTGCAAATCGGTTCCTTTGTCAATGTAAAGATTGAAGACGCTTCTGAATATGATCTCACGGGAAAAGTGGTATGAATGATACGAACGACATAAAGCATAAAATCCTCACACAGGTAAAAAATGATCTTGAAGAGATTGAGGTCGCCCTTAAGCAAAATTTAAATCCCTATTTAGACCTGGTATGTCAAATTGCCGGGCATATATTGTTTAGCGGCGGCAAGCGTTTAAGGCCTTTGCTCATGGTCCTCTCTGCCAGGATTTGCGGTTATGATGGAGGCTATGACAAGATTTTTTCGACGATTTTTGAATACTTGCATGCCGCCACCCTTTTGCACGACGATCTTGTTGATGAAGCGACCTTACGAAGGGGAAAACCTGTGGCAAATTCAATATGGGGTAATGCCGCTGCAGTTCTTGTGGGAGATTTTCTGCTTGCACGATCACTTTCCATTGCCGCTGAAACAAAACGTCCTGATGTTATCAAAGTCGTATCCGGAATTACAGAAAACATGTCCCAGGGCGAAATTCATCAGTTGATGAGAAAGGGCAGATTGGATCTCACAGAAGCAGAGTACATGAAAATTATAAAACGTAAGACCGCTGTGCTTTTTCAGGGAACATGTCGTTCCGGAGCTCTGATTGCAGATGCGCCTGAAAAAATCGAAACCGCCCTTTCAGATTATGGCTTCAACCTTGGCATCGCTTTCCAGATGGTGGATGACCTTCTTGATTATACGCTCGACACCGCCACGCTTGGAAAAGAAGTGGGAGCAGATCTCAAAGAGGGTAAATTGACCCTGCCCGTCATTTATTCACTTGAATCGGCCGACGCAAAAAATCGGGCATACATGGAAAACATCATAAAAAACGAAGATTTTTCTGTTAACGATTTTGAAACATTGATAAAGATGATAAACAAATACGACGGTCAAACGTATACTCAAACGCTTGCAACAAAATATGTCCAAAATGCAAAAAAAGCGCTCTCCATCTTTAAAAATTCAAAAACGAAAGAGATCCTTTTGATGATTGCCGATTATACTTTGTCCCGGAACTTTTGAATAGACTATTTTTGTTGCTTCAAGCTTGATGAACTCGTAACGTGTCGAATTCATCAAAAGATAAATATCCAAGCAGAGCTTTAGTTATAACGTTCATTGAAACAAATCATTTCGTCGGGTACGGAGGTAAAAAAATATGTCTTTGTCTTCAAAAACCGGTATCAGATTCACTTTTATAGTATTTTGTCTTTTAATTTTCTTTGCACAATTTGTGAACGCTCAGGCTGAAGAGCAAATTTCTACAAAAACCGTTGTTGTCATCGGAACCGGTAAAATCCATAAAGAGGATTCTGCCAGTGCAAGAAAAAAAGCCATTGAAGACTGCCTGGTATCCGCCGTGGAGCGTGTGGCGTTGGACCTTGTGCCGTCGGAAGCTCTAAATCGAACATTTAAAACATTCAATGAGGCGCTTTATGGTCAAACCGCCAAATTTATTCAGGGTTACAGAGTGCTGGCAGAGTTTCAGATCAAAAGTGCTTACAGGGTAGTGGTGGAAGCAAACGTCTCTGTCGCCGGTTTAAATAAACTCATGTCAGACGCCGGTATTATGTCGGGCGGAAAGTCTTTGCCAAAAATTTTGGTTTTAATTTCAGAGCAGAACCCTGAAGACGGTTCGTCACAATACTGGTGGGGGCAACAGACGGTTTCGGGAAATATTTTTTCGGTCAACGCTTTCGTTGAAACCTTTAAAAACAGGGGATTCCAAATGGTTGACCATTTGAGGATCTCTCAAAATAAAAGCATTGATCTTAGATATGACAAACCTGATCTCAATAATTATGAAGCGGCCAACCTCGGCCTCGGCTTGAAGGCGGACGTCGTTATTGTCGGCAAGGCGACTATAGACAGAACACAGAATATCATGGGGAAAAACATACGGTCGTTCAAGGGAATTGTATCTGCACGTGCCATTCGGACTGATACGGGTGAAGAAATCGCTGCCACAACGCAAAGCGGCGTAACAGCAAATGCCGATGAAACAACCGGCACCCGGAATGCGCTTTCAGCTGCCGGGTCACAAGCAGGTGAAACACTGGCCACCAAAATAATTGCTGCGTGGCAGAAAGAAAAAGAGAAGTCCAACATCATAGAGATCGTCGTTGAAGGTACGAGCAATCTGGCCAATTTCGAAAAATTCATAGGCATTATCAAAAAGATACCTGGTGTCAAGAATCTGCAAATAAAGGAGTTGAAGGCCGATGAAGCCCTCATCAGCGTTAAATTCCAGGGAAACGCCAAAGCGCTTGCAGATGACTTGATGTTAAAAAGCTATGAATCGGTCGATATTAACATTTACGAAGTTTCACGGCATCACTTAAGGATTGCGCTTACTTCCGGTTAGCCTTAAAAACGATTTGTCTATTGAAAAATAGTTTGACGTTTGAACCACAACGTCCTGTAACAGTTCGATTTTGTCACATCCGAAAGCCAATGATATCGAGCCGAAAAACTTCAGCACATGGGAAAATAGAAAATTGAGCATAAATATTCCCAATATCCTTACCGTTATCAGGATCTTACTTACGCCCCTTTTTGTAATTTTCCTTTTAAAAGGCCTGTTTCACTTTGCACTTTTGGTTTTTACCATTGCGGCCATCAGCGACGGACTGGATGGCCTGCTGGCCAGATATTTTAATCAGTATAGTGTGTTGGGTGCCTATCTTGATCCCATTGCCGATAAACTTTTGTTGGCTTCTGCCTTTGTAAGCCTGGCCGTTCTTAAAGTTATTCCCGCCTGGCTGGCGGTAATCGTTTTGAGCCGGGACATCCTGATTGTAACCGGCATCGTCGTTTTTGCATTAACGGATATTCCTATCGAAATAAATCCGAGCCTTGTCAGCAAATGGACGACCGTCGCACAACTTTTGACGATTTTTTTAACCCTTCTTGATCCGACGATTCCTGGTGTTCAAATAATTAAATGGTTGCTGTTCTGGATTACCGCAGGCCTCACAATCGCTTCCGGCCTTCATTATATATACTATGGTTTAAACATTCTGCAGAACTCTTATGGTAAGAACCAGAAAAAATAACGGTGCACGTATCACTTTTTAACGATCTGTTGATAGCGATATTAACTTGTGCTTAATTGGGTAAAGGGCTTTTCTTTTCCAATTAAATGATTAACATATATTTATTAAAAAAACGCTTAAGCAAAATTCAGGTTCCAAGCGTTTGCCGTATTTTAACCCTGTCCCTGAGAAACACGTTTTTTTGAATTATAATACGCACAGGAGGATACCATGTGGGAATATACAAAAACGGTGAAAGATCACTTCCTCAACCCACGAAATGTTGGCGTGATTGACGATGCCGACGGTGTAGGAGAAGTCGGATCCCTGGCATGCGGGGATGCCCTGACGCTCTATTTTAAGTTGGATGAAAATAAACGGATCAAAGATGCAAAATTTCAAACCTTTGGCTGTGCAAGTGCCATTGCTTCTTCATCGGCCCTGACAGAAATGATTAAGGGCCTTACATTGGAGGATGCTGAAAAGATATCCAATGAAAATATTGCAGAATTTCTCGGTGGCCTACCCAAACAAAAGATGCATTGCTCGGTATTGGGACGTGACGCCCTTGAAAAGGCAATTGCAAACTACCGCGGAGAAGCCGAAAAGAAGGTGGAAGGTAATATTGTTTGTGAATGCTTCGGTGTCACCGACCTTGAAATAGAACGCGCTGTCAGAGAAAACAGCCTAAAATCCATTGAAGATGTGACGAATTATGTCAAGGCCGGCGGCGGATGTGAAAGCTGCCACGAAAACATTCAAAAAATTATCGACACATCCCTCGGCCTGGAAGTACCGGCGAAGAAAAAAGTCATCCGTTTAACCAACATTCAAAAAATCAAACTGATCGAAGAGACTTTGGAACGTGAAATTAAACCGGCACTGAAAAAAGACGGGGGAGATATTGACCTTGTGGATGTGGATGGAAACAACGTTCTTGTGAAACTTCAGGGAACGTGTGCCACATGCAGCGCATCCCAAATAACGCTCAAGCATTATGTGGAGTCAAAACTCAGGGAATTGGTTACCCCTGATCTCCTGGTAGAGGAGGTGCAATAGTGAAAGTCATTTATGTAGACAATAATGCCACAACACAGGTTGCACCGGAAGTGTTGGAAGAAATGCTTCCTTATTTTTCGGAGTTTTATGGAAATCCTTCCAGTATGCATACTTTTGGCGGTATGGTGGAACACAAGGTGGCTGAAGCGAGGGAACGCGTGGCCGAACTTCTTGGAGCTTCCACGGAGGAAATCATATTCACCGGCTGTGGAACGGAAAGTGACAGCACGGCAATTCGGGCCGCGATTTTATCGAATCCCGACAAGAAACATATTTTAACGTCCAGGGTGGAGCATCCGGCAGTCAAGAATCTTTATGAGTATCTGTCCAAAAACGGCTATCGGGTAACATTTGTGCCGGTTGATCGCAAAGGGCGCCTTGATCTGGACTATCTGTATAAAAATCTCGGTGAGGATACCGCCATTGTCAGCATTATGTGGGCCAACAATGAATCCGGTGTCATCTTTCCGATCGAAGAAATCGGAGGGGTATTGAAGGAAAAAGGAATTGTATTCCATACGGATGCTGTTCAGGCTGTTGGAAAAATTCCGATAGATCTAAAAAATACCGATGTCGATATGCTCTCTCTTTCAGGACATAAACTTCACGGGCCAAAAGGCGTGGGGGCGCTGTATGTTCGTAAAGGGACCAAATATTCGCCGTTTTTGATCGGAGGCCATCAGGAAAAAGGCCGAAGGGGCGGGACCGAAAATGTGGCATCCATTATCGGACTGGGAAAAGCAAGTGAACTTGCCGCCGCCAACCTGTCCGATGAAAACATTAGGGTTAAACGCCTAAGAGACAAACTCGAAAATGAAATATTAAAACGCGTTCCCAACACCATGGTCAACGGTGATAGGGACAATCGCTTGCCAAACACCTCAAGTATCGCCTTTGAATATGTAGAAGGCGAGGCCATTCTTTTGATGATGGACGAATTTGGCATCTGTGCCTCATCCGGATCGGCGTGCACATCCGGTTCACTGGAACCATCGCATGTTCTGCGGGCCATGGGGGTGCCGTTTACTGCAGCTCACGGTTCGATTCGTTTCAGCCTCAGTATATATAACACCGAGGCGGAAATCGACGTTATCATTGAAAAGCTTCCGCCAATTATTGAGCGGCTGCGAGAATTGTCCCCTTTTTGGAAAAAAGCCCAATAGGAGCCGGTTATGTACAAAGTTATGGTAAGGGACAATATGTCCCCTATTGCAAAGGAGATACTCGAAGCCACCGGAAAATTAGAGGTCGTTGTCGATAATGATAAGGCAACGTCAGATCCAAAAACCTTGTCCAAAATTATCGGTGAATTCCATGGGCTTGCAATCCGGAGCGGAACCCGGATTACCGAAGAGGTACTAAAAAATGCCGGTCAGCTCCAGGTTATCGGCCGCGCCGGTATAGGCGTCGACAATATCGATGTGCCGGCCGCTACAAAACAGGGCATCGTTGTTATGAATGCCCCTGGCGGCAATACCATCACCACCGCAGAGCATACCATATCTCTCATGCTGGCTCTTGCCCGAAACATTCCCCAAGGCACGGCATCCCTTCGTCAGGGGAAATGGGAAAAAAAGGCATTGTCAGGCATTGAAATCACCGGAAAAACATTAGGCATCGTTGGTCTAGGCCATATCGGCCGGGTCGTGGCGGATCGTGCAAAGGGCCTGAAAATGGTGGTCATCGCAGCCGATCCCTATGTCAGCAAGGACGCCGCAAAAACCCTCGATGTGGAGCTTGTTTCCCTGGATGACCTGTTTGCGCGCTCAGATTTTATAACGCTTCATGTGCCGCGTCTTCAGGAAACGGTGGGCATGATCAATAAAGCGACGATGAACAAGATGAAACAGGGCGTAAGAATAATCAACTGCTCCCGGGGAGAGGTCGTTCAAATTGACGATCTTTACCAGGCCATCTTGAGCGGCCACGTTGCCGGCGCAGCCCTTGATGTTCTTCCACAGGAACCTCCGGCCCCGGACCTTCCCATCCTCCAGCATCCAAATGTCATCTTTACCCCCCATTTGGGTGCCAGCACCGGAGAAGCCCAGGAAAAAGTGGCAGACATGATTGCCACCCAGATAGCCGCCTACCTTTTGGACGGCATCATCACCAATGCCGTCAATTTCCCGTCGCTGCCCATGGAAGTGATGAATCAGATCCGTCCCCATCTGGATTTGACTGAAAAAATGGGATCCTTGATGGGCCAGCTTGTCAGAAAAATCCACGATATCACCATAAGCTACAGCGGCGATGTGTCCAATCTGGACACAAGGCCCCTGACACATGCTGCCTTGAAAGGACTGCTCGGTTCCTTTACCGACACCCCGGTAAATTATGTCAACGCGCCGGCCCTTGCTCAAGAAAAGGGGATCCATGTCCATGAAACCATTAGTTCGGCAAAGCATGATTTCACCAGTTTGATCCGGATGAAACTCGAAGATCATGAAGAAGGAATCGACGAAATCTGGGGAACCATTTACGAAAAAAAATATCCGAGACTTGTAAAAATAGGGAAGATCTACCTGGACGCCATCCCTGAAGGATGGATGATCATTATTCAGAATATCGACAAGCCCGGTGTGATCGGAAATGTGGGGACGACTCTGGGTCGCCATAATATCAATATCGGCCGTTTTCAGCTGGGAAGGCGCGGCGACCGGGCCATTTGTCTGGTAAACATCGATACGCCGGCAAATGAAAAAATGATCCATGAGTTGGAAAAACTACCGAATATCATCTCTGTTCGCCAGGTTCACCTGGCATAAAGTCTGTGTTCGCACTTCTCATTTGATCCAAATTTAGATAAAATCGTGTTCCGATTGACCCGCCTAATGAACTCTCCCCGCAGCAAGCTACGGGGTATCACGTCGGCTTCACTACGTTACGCCGATGATAAGGAAAGTTCATATTTCAGATTCATCCCACGCTGCAAGCAGCGGGGAATTCAAATTTAAATTCCTATTTCCTACCCTGAAGATTTTGCTTCAGCCATTCGATCCAGGAATCAAAGCCTTCTTCCGTTTTCGCGGATATTTCAAAAACCGGCATACCGGGATTGACCTTAAGGATATTTCTAACAGCGGCTTCCCTGTCATAATCAAGATACGGCAGCAAATCGATTTTATTGAGTAACGCCGCATCACAAACGCGAAACATCAAGGGATATTTCAGGGGCTTGTCTTCCCCTTCGGTGACACTGAGAACAACAATTCGTAAATGTTCACCCATATCGAACTCGGCCGGACAAACCAGATTCCCCAGGTTTTCTACAATCAAAAGATCAAGTTCATCCAGATCAAAATTACCGGCGGCTGTTTTAATCACATGGGCCGCCAAATGGCAGTCACCCCCGAATGCATCGGTGTTCACCTGCACAACCGGCGCTCCGAAGCCGGCAAGCCGGTCCGCATCATTCGAGGTACAAATATCTCCGACAATAACAGCGCACCTGACCTCTGACGTGATATGGGCCAATGTCTTTTCAAGAATAGCGGTTTTCCCGGATCCCGGCGAACTCATGACGTTGATAACGAATACGCCTTTTTCTTCAAACATTTTCCGGTTCTGTGCAGCAATCGTGTCATTAACGTCCAGTACCCTACGAACAATTTTTACTTCTCTGGTGTCTGTTTTTTTAGCATCTGCCGCACCACTACGGCCGCCATGAGAATGGTGTGGTTTTTGGAACTCTTTGTGATGATAATACCTTTGATTTTTGCAGATAAATTCAAGCATCTTAATTGTCTTTGTCAATAACTTCGATGGACGTGATATCCAGTTCGCGGCCCGACAGCATCTCTACGGATCCGCCGTTACATTTTCGACATATAAAAACCGGTTCATGGGCGGTCCATTCTACATTACATTCCGTGCATCTGACCCTCAAGGGAATTTCTTCTATATTGAGAACCGAATCACGAAGGGGGGTATCTTGAACGGCAATTTGAAAACAAAAATGAAGGCTTTCTGGCACAACCGCCGCCAGCTTTCCGACTTTTAGGTTGACCCTTTCAACCCGTGGACTCTTTAAATCAGCAGGTATCGAAGCAACTGCAATCTCAACGATCTGCATTGCAATGCCCATTTCATGCATTAATTAAATACCTGTGCACACAATTCCCCGAACGTACCGAGGTTCTCACAAATATGAATCTCCGCCGCTTTCATTGCATCAATTTTTCCCTGGGCGGTACCGCTGCTGCCGCTGATGATTGCACCTGCATGTCCCATACGTCTTCCCGGAGGTGCGGTTAGTCCTGCAATAAATCCGACCACGGGCTTTGTGACATTATTTTTTATAAATTCAGACGCTTGTTCTTCATCAGTCCCGCCGATCTCTCCAACCATAACGATTCCTGTGGTATCGGCATCTTTTTCAAAAGCGTCCAGGCAGTCTATAAAGTTGGTGCCGTTTACAGGGTCTCCGCCGATACCGATGCAGGTGGTCTGCCCGATGCCTTGAAGCGTTAACTGATGAACGACCTCGTATGTGAGCGTTCCGGATCTTGAAACAACGCCGATGGGTCCCCCTGGCTTATGAATGGGGCCTGGCATAATCCCGATCTTGCACTGGCCAGGCGTAATGATTCCAGGGCAGTTCGGACCGATGAGGCGAGACTTGGAGCCCTTAAGATAATTTTTAACTTTTACCATATCCATCACCGGAATACCCTCTGTGATGGCAACGATAAGATCGATCCCGGAATCTGTGGCCTCCATAATGGCATCAGCCGCAAATGCCGGTGGGACAAAAACCATACTGCAATCTGCCCCTGTCTGCTTCACGGCCTCTTTAACGGTATTGAATACCGGAACGTCATCCATTTTTTGTCCGCCTTTGCCCGGCGTTACCCCGGCAACCACATTTGTTCCGTAATCGATACACTGCCGTGCATGAAACTGTCCCTCTTTTCCTGTTATTCCCTGAACCACTAAGCGTGTATTCTTGTCAACAAATATGCTCATTCTTCATCCCTCAACTATTTCTTTTACATTGAAAACCTGATCTTTTGGGCCGGATCAGAGATAGATGGCCGGTGCCTTGGAATTTTGTGTCTAAAAATACAAATTTTTGCTATTTGGGATTTGATTTTTGGAATTTCAATAAGACAATGAACATCCAACAAAGCAAACCCCCTCTGGGCATAACCAAAGCCTTGTCCTACGGGCCAGGATTTTTACCTTTCCGCAACAAACTGTGCGACCTTTTGTGCCGCCTCCTTCATGTCGGTAGCGGTAATCAGGTTGAGTCCGGAATCGGCAAGAATCTTTCGGCCCTCTTCCACATTGGTCCCTTCCATCCGTACCACCACAGGAACATTGATGCCGGTTTTTTCCGCTGCACCGACAACACCTTTGGCCAGTATGTCACAGCGCAAAATCCCGCCAAAAATATTGATGAGAATCCCTTTGACATTTTCATCACTGAGCATGATTCGAAAGCCGTTTTCAACCATCTCGGCACTCGCCCCGCCACCCACATCGAGAAAGTTGGCCGGTTCTGCACCGGCAAGCTTGATGATGTCCATGGTCGCCATGGCCAGACCGGCGCCATTGACCATATTTCCGACATTGCCGTCCAGCTTGATATAATTGAGATTAAACTTGGATGCTTCGACTTCAAGGGGGTCCTCCTCGTCGATATCGCGGTATTCAAGGATGTCCTTGTGACGATAGAGCGCATTGTCGTCAAAGTCGATCTTGGCATCCAGCGCGATCACCGTCTCTTCGGCGGTAATCACAAGGGGATTTATCTCCACCAGCGAACAGTCATAATCGATAAACAACCGGTACAGACTTGCAAGCATTGAAACAAACGGTTTTATTACAGCCGGCGACATGTTCAGACCAAAAGCAACCTGCCGGCAGTGATAGGGCTGTATGCCCATAAGGGGATCAATGTACACCTTGATGATTTTTTCAGGTGTGGCGGCTGCCACCTCTTCAATATCCATTCCACCCGCTTCACTGGCCATGATAACAACCTTGGCCGTTGCCCTGTCCGGGATCATACTCAGGTACAATTCCTTTGCGATGTTGAGCCCCTGTTCCACGAGAACCTTCCTGACGATTCTTCCTTCCGGACCGGTCTGGTGGGTAATCAGATTCATTCCGATGATATCGCCGGCAATGTTCGAAACTTCATCCATAGATCCCGCAAGTTTTACACCACCACCCTTACCCCGGCCGCCGGCATGAATCTGGGCTTTAACAACAACCGGAAATTGATCCAAATCTTCGGCCACTTTCTTGGCTTCGTCCGGGTTGAAAGCAACGCCCCCTCTTGGAATAGGGATGTTGTATTTTTTGAACAGGTCTTTTGCCTGATATTCGTGGATCTTCATTAAACCGATCCTCCCCTTTTATAATTGATGGTTGACTAATGAAAATTTAAGATTTTAACCTAAATTGAGCGATTGTCGAGTTTGCCGGTCGTAAGATCCCGTCTTTCGGGGAGATGCAAGGCATGAGACATGCAGCCGTAGTATGCTACTGCAAATGTCTCATAACAAAGCAGATTCGGTAAAATCGGCAAGCCCGAAGGGTTTCAAATGGTGACCATTATTTGCTTGATTAAATCCACCGATTAGATGAAACCAATTAGCATCTTTAGCAATGTACATTTGTTTATAATTATTAAATTTTTATATAGCCCTGTCACTATTTGAAACGCTCGGTTTAGGCTTTATTGTTTCATCCGATTACGCACAGCACATCGTCCTTGGCCACGGAATCTCCGCTGGAGAAATTAATGGCTTTAACGGTGCCGTCTGCAGGGGCCGGAAGGGCATTTTCCATTTTCATGGCTTCCAGAATTACAACCGTATCCCCCTTGCTCACTGCATCCCCCACCTGCTTGGGATATCGAACAATCATGCCGGGCATCGGCGCTTTCAAAGGCGTGCCTTCAACACCGACAGGCGCCGGCGCAACGGCTTTCGGCTTGGGCGGAGCCGGCGTCGGTTCAGCAGGCGCGGCAGGTTTGGGCGGTGCAGGCGCCGCGGGTTTGGGCGCCGCAGGCACTGCGGGTCTTGGCGCGGCAGGTGCGGCAACCGGTGCTGCAGGTGCAGGCGCTGAAACCGGCACCCCGGCCGGCAACTGTTGCACATAGCTGATAATCGGCGATCCACCGGGTTCTTCCACGCCGACTTCAAAATATTCGTTATCCACAAACACGCTAAATGTCCGAAGCGCATCGGTTTTGGGCGGCGCTTTCTTTTCAACCTTCCGGACCAGCTTACCGAGTTTGGCCAGCTTCACCAGATCCTCCTCGTTTTTAATCTCTTCCAGGGTTCGTGGCTTTACTTCCACCGGCGGATCTTCCTTGCCGTATTTCCACTTCAGAAACCGTTTTCCTGTAACAGGATAAAGGGCGTACGTAATCACATCATCCAGATCCTGGGCAAGTCCTTCGGTATCTTTTTTGGCCTCTCCAAGTTCCGGTTCCAAAACCTCGGCCGGTCTGCAGGTAATCGGTTCTTCTCCCCGTGGATACCCCGCAAGCGCTTTCTTTTGAACCTCAGGATCGATAGGAACAGCAGTCTTGCCGTACAAACCATAGCACAAATCCTTGACCTGGCCGGTGATCATCTTGTATCGCTCATCTTTATCGTCAAAAAGAACATTATTGACGGTCTGTATGCCAACAATCTGGCTGGTGGGTGTCACCAGCGGAATCTGTCCGAGTTCTTTTCTGACCCTGGGAAGCTCTTTGTAAACCTCATCGATCTTATGCAGCGCATCCATTTCCCTTAACTGGTTGACAAGGTTTGACAGCATCCCGCCGGGTGTCTGGTGCAAAAGCACACTGATATCGATGATCGACACCTTGGAATCATCCAGGAGATGCTTATACTTGGGCATCACTTTCTTTTCCAGTATCTCGTTAATTTCCGCCAGTTGCCGGATGTCGAAACCTGTATCGCGATTGGTACCCAAAAGTGTCATCACCAGCGGTTCTACGGCAGCATGTGACGTCCGATAGGCATACGGCGACATGCAGGTGTCGATAATATCTACACCTGCCTCGATCGCCTTTAAATGACTCATGGGCGACATACCGGAAGTAAAATGACTGTGAAGGTGAATGGGAGGCTTCACGGCTGCTTTTAACGCCTTTACAACTTCATAGGCGTCATAGGGGGCGATCAGGCCCGCCATGTCCTTGACACAGATACTGTCGGCACCCATGGCTTCGAGATCTTTGGCCTTTCTGACATAGTAGTCTATATTATAAACATCCCCACCCATTCGGGGTTCGGTCATACTATAGCAAATACAGCCTTGAAAATGTTTCCCGCATTCTTTGATAACTCGAACAACCGTCTCAAAATTGCGGTAGTCGTTCAAGGCATCAAAGGTCCGGAAAATGTCCATGCCGTTTTCAGCAGCCCGTTCTACAAAAGCCTCGGCAAGATCGTCGGCATAATTCCTGTATCCCACAAGGTTTTGTGCTCTTAAAAGCATGGAAAAGGGCGTCTTTGTCATGTACCGTTTTAAGGTTCGAATCCGCTCCCATGGATCTTCATTTAAAAAACGATGCATGGTATCAAACGTCGCACCGCCCCATGTTTCAACGGCCCAAAATCCGACCTCGTCCATTTTTTCGGCAACCGGAATCATATCTTCTGTTCTTCCCCGGGTGGCGAACAGAGACTGGTGTCCGTCCCGCAGGGTCAGGTCTTGTATCTTAACGGGATTTTCAGCCGCCGGCCTGTCTTTGCTGTAATCCATGTTCGTTATTTTCACCTGGTTGTGATCACTCATCTTGAAGTTCTCCTCTTATAAATATTTTTTCTTCCAATTTAAAGGCGGCAAAGCCGCGTTATATGAAATCGTTAAACGATTTTATTTAAAGGTTCTCATCTGTATCAAGTTACGCATCTGCATCTGGGCCTGTCGGCCGCTCACCCCCCATAGTTTCACCGGCGGTGCAGCATAGGGTGCCGGCGATGGTGTTGTCACTGCAGGTGCGGCCATCGACTGAATGCAGATCGCTTCTTCTTCCGTTGTGATGTAGTTCATCACTCCAGCGATTGCAGCTGCTACTTTCTTGTTATTTTCCATCGTTTCACCATTTAAAATTGTTTTAGGTTTTATGTGTTAAGTTTTAAGTAAAAAAGATTTGGGCTCAACGTAAAACATAACACTTAAATCTTAAAACCCTTACACCGGTATGTTTCCGTGTTTTTTCGGTGGGAGCGTCTCCCGCTTGCTGCACATGATATCCAATGCATCGATGAGGCGCGGCCGGGTTTCGCTCGGTACAATGACGGCATCCACAAAACCGCGGCTGGCGGCACAGTATGGATTTGAAAAGAGTTCCTCATACTCCCCGATCAGCTCCTTGCGTTTGGCCTCAGGATCGTCTGCCCCTTTGATCGCCCTGCGATGAATGACATTGCATGCCCCTGCAGCACCCATAACGGCTATTTCCGAGCTGGGCCACGCAAACGCCATGTCGGCACCTAGGTCTTTTGAACACATGGCAAGATAAGATCCCCCGTAGTCCTTACGCGTAACCAGAAGCATTTTGGGCACGGTTGCTTCTGAGTAGCACCAGAGAAGTTTTGCGCCATGTCGAATAATGCCGCCCCATTCCTGCTGACTTCCGGGAAGATATCCCGGCACATCCGCAATGGTCAGCATCGGGATGTTGAATGCATCACAAAAACGGATAAAGCGGGTGGCCTTGTCCGAAGCATTGATGTCCAGGCATCCGGCAAGAACCTGGGGCTGGTTGGCGATAATTCCGATACTTCTCCCGTTCAGTCGGGCAAAACAGATGATGATGTTTTGGGCAAAGTATTCGTGGGGCTCAAAAATCTCCCCATTATCCACGATTAAACGGATAATTTCTTTCATGTCATAAGATTGGTTGGGGTTGTCCGGAATAATGGTGTCGAGAGCCGGATCTTTGCGTCGCGGATCATCTCCGGTATTAACGATGGGCGGATCTTCCATGTTGTTTGAAGGCAGATAAGAGAGAAGCCTTTTGATCTGGTTGATGGCATCTTCATCGCTTTCACATGCAAAATGTGCCACGCCGCTCTTTTCGTTGTGGGCCATGGCACCGCCGAGTTCTTCAAAGGTAATCTGTTCTCCGGTGACGGACTTGATGACATCCGGACCGGTAATGAACATATAGCTGGTGTTCTTCACCATAAAGATCCAATCTGTCATGGCAGGTGAATAGACGGCCCCACCGGCCGTCGGCCCCATAATTGCCGAAATCTGCGGAATGACACCTGAAGACATGGAATTTCGATAAAAAATTTGACCGTATCCGGAAAGAGAATCAACCCCCTCCTGAATCCTGGCCCCACCGGAATCGTTCATACCCACAAATGGAACCCCGGCTTTAAGCGCCATGTCCATGATCTTGCAAATTTTCTTTGAATGCATTTCACCCAAACTGCCGGCCCTGGCCGTAAAATCCTGAGCAAAGGCAAATACCGGTCTTCCCTCTACAAGTCCATGACCGGTGATGACACCGTCAGACGGAATATCGATCTTTTCCATGCCGAAATTTACACACCGGTGACTGACAAACATGTCGATTTCCCGAAATGTACCCGGGTCGAAAAAGATGTCCAACCGCTCTCGGGCGGTCAGTTTTCCTTTTTCTTTTTGTTTGGCAACCGCTTTATCACCGCCCATCTTCAGAATCTTGGCTTCGCGCTCTTTAAGATCCTTGATTTTATCTTCGATAATACCCATTACAAAATTCCTTTCATCAATTCATATTGACCTTTTGTTATTTGGATTCTGATTCTAAATCCGATATCAGATCAATAAAATACTTCACTCAAAAACAAATGGGATTGCGCCTTATGATTTTTGATAGCGAACTGTTATGCGTTATGAATACACAAGATGTATTTTAGATTGGCTTCAATCATAAGTATACACCTCGTAGTCCGTCTTTTCACCCAGTAAATGGTCGATCTTTTCCTGTGTTCCCCTTCTTTCGTCACTCATCACCCAGGCCCTCCAATTTTCCATGGACTGCCACGTGCTGACCACTAAACTCTCGCCGGGACGATCAATTCGCTTAAATGTTTCTCCGGAAATGTAACCGGGTTGTTGCATGGCCAAATTTCTAAGTTTTTGGAGAAGCGGCTTTAAAGCTTCGGTCTTGTTTTGCGGAACAATTCGTTTAATAATTATTTTTACTGCCATTTCGTAATCCTCCTTTTATCGGATACAGCCCCTATTCAACCGAACACGAGCCTGATTTGCCGCAACGGGTCTTGGCTTATATTTTTTAAGCAGATTCTTTATTGTCCAGCAGATCGAGCAATCGACTTGCGGCTATGGTGGATGCAATCGTACCGTTTTCAACCTCCTTTATCGTATCGGGAAGGATTTTTTTAACTTCAGGGTTTTGATAAAAACGGTCTTTTAGACCTTCTTTAACCAATGCCCACGTCCAGTCGACGGCTTGTTTTTTTCGATTTGCCTTGAGTTCTCCAGTCTTTGTTAACTTTCTGTGATGCTCTAAAACGTTTTTCCATATCAGGTCAATATCGATCATTTCCAAAGCACTGCAGGTGAGAACCGGCGGTGTCCAAGTGGGCGATGAAGGCGCCAAAAAGTGAAGTGCTGTTTCATATTGCTTTCTGGCAAATTCCGCCCGTTCAACATTGTCACCATCTGCTTTGTTAACGGCAACGGCATCTGCAAGCTCGAGAATGCCCTTTTTTATACCCTGTAATTCATCTCCGGCACCGGCAATCATCAACACCAAAAAGAAATCAACCATGGATGCCACGGTTGTCTCGGACTGACCCACACCCACCGTTTCAACGATGATAACATCAAAACCGGCAGCTTCACAGACAATCATGGTCTCCCGGGTTTTGCGTGCGACGCCGCCCAATGTGCCACCCGAAGGAGAAGGACGGATAAACGCCTTCTCCGAAACAGCCAGTTTTTCCATGCGGGTCTTATCTGCCAGTACGCTTCCGCCGCTTCTTTTACTACTGGGATCAACGGCAAGGACTGCTACACGATGTCCCTCTTTTACCAACATTGTGCCGAGGCTTTCGATAAACGTACTTTTACCCACTCCCGGCACCCCTGTTATGCCAAGGCGTATTGCCTTCCCGGAATACGGAAGTAAAAGATCAATAATTTCGCGTGCCAGTTGTTGGTGCGCAAAAAGAGAGCTTTCAATCACAGTAATGGTCTTGGCAAGCAGTCGCCGATCACCCTTGAGAACACCTTGCGCATAAAATTGTGAATCTTCGGATATCATTACGGTTACTCAAGAGCATTCAGAACTTTATTGGCCGAATCCGTGACCACGGTTCCCGGACCGAATACGCCTTTGGCGCCGGCTTGATACAAAAAGTCATAATCTGCCGGGGGAATGACACCGCCCACAACAACCTTGATCTCTTCACCTCCCTTTTCTTTGAGAACCTGGATAAGCTGTGGTACCAAGGCTTTGTGACCGGCGGCAAGGCTCGAAACGCCGACCACATGTACATCATTTTCCACAGCCATTTGGGCGGCTTCCTCCGGTGTCTGGAACATGGGGCCGATATCCACGTCAAACCCGAGGTCTGCAAAAGCAGTGGCGATCACCTTGATCCCCCGGTCATGACCGTCCTGTCCCATCTTCGTCACCAGTATTCGAGGTCTTCGACCGTTCTTTTCCTGAAATTCATCTGTTCTCTTGCGTACGGCTGCAAAGATTTCGCTGTCCGCATATTCTTCGGCATATGCGCCGGATATGCACTGCGTTGTGGCCACGAATCGGTTGAAGACCTTTTCCATAGCGTCTGAAATTTCTCCAACAGTCGCCCGTGCCCGTACTGCAGGAATACA
>JBFESJ010000044.1:0-19019 GCA_041548585.1 Desulfobacterales bacterium
AAATTTGATCGCATTGCCCACCAGATTGATCAGTATCTGGCGCAATCTGCCGGGGTCTCCAAAAAACAACAGGGGGACATTTCGATGGATATTGGAAACAAATTCCAATCCCTTTTCGTGGGCTTTCAGCGCCATAAGATCACTCACTTCGTCGAGGGTGCTCCTTAAATCAAAATCGATGATTTCAAGCTCTAGCTTGCCGGCTTCTATTTTGGAAAAATCGAGAATATCATTGATGATTCTCAGCAGTGAATCCGAGCTGTTTTTAATGGTTTCAGCGAATTCCTCCTGCTCGGGGCTCAGTGGGGTATCCAGAAGAAGGTTCGCCATCCCAATGACCCCATTCATGGGTGTACGGATTTCGTGACTCATGTTGGCAAGGAATTCGCTTTTGGCAATGGTGGCTGCTTCAGCAATGTGACGGGATAAAGCAAGGTCCTCCATCATGTTGATGGATGCAATTTGCATGTCCCGAAGCCGATTTTTTTCTCGATTTAGCTCCTGCTCGCGATGAACAGCTTCTTCAAGTTGTTTCTCTAGCTGATTCTTGAGATGCTTTTCTTTATCTGCCTTTTCTTCGAGTTCCATGAGGATGTCATCGGCCTTGGCAAACTGTTGAACCACAAGATCAGCCGTGATATCTGCTGCCCTTCTGGAAACCCGAATTTCCTCGCGCAATATTTCGTTCTCCTTGCGGAGTCTATCAATTAATTTGTCTGGCCCTATATCGTTCATTGCGAATTATTTTTTTACCTTGGGTTGCAATTTCGAGACTCATGTCAGCGGCTTTTGAAATTTTGTCGGGGTCCGGGTTGCCTTCTATTCCGATAACGAAAATTCCCGGCACCTCGCCTTCGTGTATTTCGGGCAATACACGTAACAAATAAGCAAGCCCTGCACCGTGGCCGAACACTTTATCTGCATTTCTTGCTGCGTCTTCTCCATTGAGAACGAGCACACCGCCCGACGGCCGAAAACCATTCACGGCATCAACGAAAATCAAACGATCTGCGCCTTGGGTGAACCGAAGCAGATCCAGTCCGGCCAATCCACCGTCAATTACCTCAACGCCACTCGGAAGTTTGCCGCATAAAAGCCGATCATAAACCATAGGTCCGGCTGAATCCTCAGGTCTGAACCGATTGCCGACACAGATAATTCGTGTAATTGTATTCATTATTATTGAATCCGTTTCACGCAATGCCCTTTGAAAAAATACCTTTACAAATTCAATGAATTAGATTTTCCATACATTTTCTTTCTGCCCCTGGATCGCATGCACCGCGCATACCAGGCAGGGGTCAAACGACCGTATAACATGTCCGATTTCCACAGGATTGTCCGAATCTTTCACCGGCGTATGAATCAGTGCTTCCTCCCACGGCCCCCTGATGCTGTTGGCGTCTCGAGGTGACCCGTTCCACGCTGTGGGCGTAATAATCTGGTAATGTTTAATCTTTTTATCGGCGATGCTGACCCAGTGTCCCAGGGCTCCGCGCGAGGCCTGGGTCAGTCCAAATCCCTGACCGTCGGTAATGTCCGGGGAATGCGCATAAAAATTTTTATGAGGATCCAATTCCAATATCCATTGTTTCATCGCTGGAATGAGTTCGGCGGGCCGAGCCAGGCGGGCAAGTTCTCGGACAAAAGCACTGGGGCCTTGAGTATTGATCAGATCTGTGAAAAGCGGGTGTTGAGATATGATCATCTCTGCCAACGGCCCTGTTTCAGCGGGCGTTTCGTCATATCGCGGCGCCTTTGCCCAGGAATATTTTTTGCTTTCTTCTCCTGTAGCATAAGGATGTGTTTCACCCTCAAACGGATGTTTGCCGCCGTCGTAGTCTGAATACCAGGAATATGCGATATGCTCGGAAACGTTTTTTTGGTCAAACGGTTCAATATTCGTGTTTCGTGCAAAACCTGCTGGAATTAGAAGACGTGAGTTTTGGCTCCGCCCCATGACTTTTGAGTTTTCAGGTAAATCCAGTTGACCGAAGCTGATAAAATTGCCGTGGCCTCGGCCGATTTTATCCAGCCCGATCTCTCGGGCATATCGGATGTAAAACCCGAGTTCGCTGTTGTGATGTGATTCGCTTTCATCCACCCATGCGTCCAGATCGGTGCGGGTTTGAACGTCCATCCATCTTTCCAGAGAACATCCGAGGATCCTTGCCTCGTACCAGGATGCGAATTTGTCGATCAGGTATTTGCATTGCATGATGTCGCTCATATTGGGATTCGAAGCGATACCGCCCGGCACCATATATGACGAATGAGGCCATTGTCCTCCGAATATCGCAACCACTTCAAGGATCTCTTTCGTGTGTTTAATGACATCAATAACCGTCTTTCCTTTGAACGGTTCATAGCGTTTTAAGGCCTCATCATAAAGTAAGCCTTCACTGTATGCCGGATTTACGAAGTCCGCAGTGTACATCAAAAATCCATGACGCATGTCACTTTGAACATGTTCGGCCATGAGTGCGAGATTACGAACGATAACGGCATTGGATGGCACTTCGGCACCTGAAATGGCATCCAGAGCCTTAGCTGCAGCGGTCAAATGGGCCGTGCTGCAAATGCCGCAAATGCGCGGCGTGATCACCAATCCATCTAAAGGCCCCCGGTTTTTAAGCATGTTTTCAATGCCGCGAAACATCACCCCGACACTCCATGCTTCTGATACCCTGTCTTCCTCCAAACTCACACGAATTTCGAGATCGCCTTCAACTCGATTCAGCGGGGCATGGATTATTTTTGTTTTTGAATTTTCCAAATTTTATACCTCAGTTTTTCGCTTTTTTAATCTTTCAGGTGCTGCCGCCGCCGCCATAGCCTTGTAAGCCATATAGTGAGCGCGATCCACGCCGTCAGGGAGTTCATCGGGGATGCCTTCAATGTTTGGCGTTTCATAAAAGGGGGTAGATTGTGGGAAATCCGGAAGCGTACATCCAAAGCACGGTACGCCGACACGGGTCTTAGTACTTCGCCGATTCCAAAGGATTTTGTTGCAAGAACCAAAGGCAAGCGGGCCGCGACAACCCAAGTGGAAAAACATGCACCCTTTCTCACCGAAAATGCTGTCTTCAACCCGGTATTCATGGTATTCGTTACGTGTGCAACCTTGGTGAACCAGCAATCCATACCATTCAAGGGGCGAATTGTATGGGTTAAGGGTCAGCGGCTTGTCATGAGCCAGTGCTGTTAATGTTCCTGTCACTATCGATGGATGACAGGGGCAACCGGGCAAGTTAATGACGGGAAGGCCACTTTTGGATGTATAAGGTTCACCCAGAAAACCGCCTTTGCTGCGTTTATGAAACTGCAAACCGCTGGCCTCAATTTCGCATTCTGCACTGATACCCCCGAAACTTGCACAGGTGCCCACCGCAATCACGTTTTTCGCTTTGGCACAAAGGCCGGCCAAAATATTTTTTTGAGGTCTGCCTTCTATGGTTTCAAACATACCCGTTCCTGAGGGACCGCGTACGACCGCACCTTCAACACATAGAATGTCTATCTCTTGTTTGTCGGAAAGTATTCTATCAATAAGATCATGATGTTCTTTTGCAGTGCCATTTGATAACGAAGGTTGCCAAAGAAGCCGAATATCAAGCAAGTCCAGAAGCTCAAAAAAGTCAGGAGAGTGGGCATTGATCAAGGCGTGGGTATCTCCGCCGCATCCGCCGCAATGCATCCAGTAAAGGGTTAAAGACATGTTTTATACCTCCTGTTTTAAAGCCGTCTGTTTTAGCTGAGCAGTTCTTCGATCTTTTTCGGTGCGCTGTATTTCATCTTTTTTCCAGCGGCCACAAGCAGGTCATTGACTTCCTGTTTTAGTTCAAGCATTCGTTTTTCCCTCTCGGTCGTGTTTGCCACCAGTACTTCGAATCGCTTATTGGCTTCGGATACTTCTTCATTGTGCCGCATAATTTTTTCTGCAGCCTCTTTTCTCTCGGTAATATCACGATAAGCTATGCCTACGGCAATGACATGTCTATTCACGTTTCTTATGGGAGAAAAGACAGATTCATTGTAAACGGTTTTGTCATGGATGAAAACCGCATCTTCGGCCCTCAATCCTTCTCCTTTTTTAAAGACGTTGTCGATGCGTTGAATCCAGGAATTCGTAAGGTCCGGTATATGACCCAGCACATCTCTTATGTTCTTGCCCGATATATCCTCGCGTGAAGCTATTAAATGATCTGTTGCCGCCTGATTCGCAAATAGACACTTGTATTCCCTGTCCCAGACCAAAATGCAGTCCGATGTCGATTCAAAGATGGCCCGAAACCGGGCTTCACTCTCCTTTAAGGCGGCTTCACGTTTTTTTAAAGAAATTGCCATTTCGTCAAAAGCCAATGTTAGATCACGGACTTCATCGCTTCCATTGGCACGGATCTGTGTTTGCCAGTTCCCTTTGGCCAAATTTTTGGCTGCTTCGCTCAGCGCTTCAATGGGACGGGTAATTCTTTTGGCCACCGACAAAAAGATCAGCATAACGAGTATAATAGAGATCAGGGTTGTCGCCGCAAAGAACCACCGCAGGTATTTGACAGAGGATAGAATCTGAATTTTTGGGACAACCATTGCTATGGAATAATTGGCCGACCGGACCGGTGCATATATGATCGCCATCTCCTGACCAAAACCTGAATCGGTATAAAAAGCAAATCCGTCCCGGCCCTGGATCATTTCTCTGCCCGCCATGGCCAGACCGTTGGAAAGCTCGTCGGTGATCATCATCCGAACAGCCACCTTTTCCCCGATGTCATTGAGGACCGGCCTGCCATTATTATTCAGTTTGAGATGAATGGCTTTAGAAGGGTCCCAATGATAAACGTAAATGCCGTTATGTGTGACCAGACACACCCTTGCCGAACTGCCGAAATCTTTGATAATTTCGTCCCGGATCTCGTTGATCAGAGACTCGATGACATTCCATTGAATTGTTCCGCCCACCATGCCCAAGACCCTGTTGCCGGACTCGGACAAGATGGTCGCGCCAACCACAATTTGACGAACGCCCGTGGTATAGGAAATAATTGGACTCGAGATATAGGTCCGGGCATCAGCCTTTGGATTGTTGCCCACCAGATATTGCCAGTATTTACGGTCGGCAATGGATTTCAGTTTGGCGTTTGGATTTGAATTGTCAAAACTGGCCAATCCTCCATAGGCTGGATTACCCCCGGAAGTCACATAGTAATTGGCATTGGAAGCTCCCAGAAAGAGCTTTTCATACTTATTCTGATGACGCTTAAACTCCTGTTGTAAAAAGGGTCCGATTTTCTGCCAATCCATTGTGCGCAATAAAGGCGTGTTGGCGTAAGTGGAAACCTCAGAAACATGCTGTGCAAAATACTCTGAGAGTTTTTCGGCTTCAGCCCTCAGATAGCCTTGAGCCGAATGGATATACAGGACACGAAATTTTCCGGTAATGTACCAAAGTGATACCGTCGTCACGATTACAAGCGGCAACAGGACCGTACACAAGGTTGTCAATATGAGCTTTTTACTCTGTTTCATTTGGCGATATTAGATGAAAAAATTATTACCCAAAATCGAATCAAACGACTTTATTAAATAAAGAGATCTTGATCAGCTTGAAATAAGCAATAAGTGTGCCGGAATTTAATGAAGAAAGTAATGACCGCTTTTTAAGTAAATTTAGATGGTTGTTGATCGAATTGAGTCAATTTTATGGGGAGAATTTGACAAAAATCGATGATAATCGTCAAAATCTTGACTGTTTTAATCATGAATTTGTCTTGCCGGGTTCGAAGCATCGGCGTTCGGCTGTGGAGATTTATTCGAGATATGGTTATACCGGATAATTATAACATGATCGGCCAACCTTCATATATTTAACTCCACAGACTTGGAGGGAAAGGCTCAAAAGAACAATATATTGGCGAGAGCTAAGATTTGATGTAAGAAAGTATAGGTTCATAATAAATCTTCAATTTTCAGGCGCAGAGAAACCTTACTTGTTGTGAGGTACTCCGACATCAAGGCTATATGTTAGGAGATAGTATGAACAGAAATGTAATTGAATATCTGATCATCGTACTCTATCTGCTGGTTACTATCGGTATGGCACTTCTTCCAAGCTTTGCGTATTCAACCCCGGCTTATAAGCTGTATGTATACAACTTGGACAAAAAGAATAATTATCACATACGCTTGAAAAATGAAGGCACCGGATGGCAAAAGGCTGTCGACATAGAAGCGGATTCCTGTGTTGTCATCTATAGAATTGAACCGGGAGAATACTCAATCAGAACGTATAAAGACGACATATCAGTTGGAGACTATGCTTCTTTTGAAGTAGAAAATGAGGATCTTTGTATTAAGATCACATCGGTAACAGGTGGACTGGAACTTTGCAATAACACGTTTTGTTCGTGAGGTAGAGTTATTAATCCGATGATATTTTTGTTTCAATTACCTTTGTACCATAGATCAGAACCACTTTTTTTGATTTATTAGATGCTTTAAGATGTTTTAGGGATTTTTGGGGAACAATATCTTCCAAATTCACAATATGCGGCGGTGAGAAAGATTTGTTCTGATCAACAGCAGATTCAATTTGTTCATCTTTTTTATCATTAATAATATTTATATTTACCTCCACATTTTCCTCTTTTTCTAAGTTGTTTCTTCCATATAAAGCATAATGTGGATAATAAATATGATTTGGAAATTTGAATTTATTTGGGTTTTTTGTTTTATGACGCCATTTTCTGTGGAATTTCATCTTGTGTTTTGTGTATGATTTGCCCAAATATTTTGATGTGTTACGAGAAAACGAATTGTGTTTAATCGCATGATGATTTGAACCGGAATTCAAACTACCTCCAAAAACCTGAGTTGGCAAGGCCAGAAGGTAAAAAGCAATTAATAATAAATTAATGTTTTCAAGCATTTTTCATTCTCTATTCATATAAATTGATGTCTATCTCAATTTAATGCATTTGCACCGTTTAGGCAAGTTTCGCTTAGGACACCGGGGTAAATTTGGGGATGAGCCATTGCAGAGATAGCAGGGATCTACAATCAAGGACACTTACCGATCTGTCGGAGATATCAAACGAATTTTGAAGCTCTGATATTTACATTTTCATTGCAGTAATCAAAACTTTGGTTTAGATGGCGTACACACTATATCCAGATGATGAATCAAGGGTTGCCGAAATCGCCGAAGTCGATTTGAACTAATATGGTAAAGTCAGCAACCCCATCTCAGGAAAAAGTACTAACTTGCGAGTGTCAGAGATTTCACACCGCTTAAGCTCTGGGTTAATCATTTTTTAGGCAAGGTATAGGTCGAAGTGACTTCGAGGACGACGTCTCCTTTGGATTTATCCTTGGTATAGGGTGTAACATAATTGCCGCTGAAGGAGGCTTTCCCTTTGATTCCTTCAAACCTGCCTGTCCCCTTGATGTATTTAGCCGTGCCCTTAATCAAGCGAGGCTCTATGCCCGAACTGGTGCCTTGAAACTTTGTCATAGTTATGGAGCCGTCTGCAAAGCTTATGTCGCAATACCCACTATAAGTTCCTTCTTGCCCCTTGATTGAGTCAAACGTGAGCCGGGAGTGGTAGGCTGCGGTTTCGCCATTTTCATAGATAGCAACACCTCTCCTCTCTAATATACCAACGACGTGTCCTTTCACGTCAGGAACCGGAAGCACCTCCATCTTGAATATGGAAGAAGCAATTTTATACTTTGAGGTAATTTCCCCGGCCTGTGCAGCAGGTATCAGAACCAAGGCTGCGAGGAGGAAAACACCCATACAACCCAAAATAGTCATCTTGCTCTTTCTCATGATTGTTTCCTCCTTTTTAGTTTTAAGATTTGGAATCTTTCTGGTGATTTTTCTTGGTGGAAAGTCGTCCACCAGCCATTTTCTTACATCTTGGACCGCCTTCGCTCTATCCCTCCCTTAAATCCTCAATGCAATAAGAGACTTTGTTGCGATTGCGAGAACCGTCATCTTTTCAGAAGGATCATGCTCCCAACAGAACAAACATCCTGTCAGGAGCAAAATATGCACATCTTAAGGTGTTTCTCCATGGTGAAAACCTCCTGAATAGAGGTTAAATGATTGAAGTGATAAAACACCAGATGAAGAGAAACGAATTGAGAATGAGATAATCGGAACCAGAAGGGTTACAGGATGGAAAACGGATTGAAATGGAAGATTAATTTCAAAAGGAAATCTATTCTAGTAAACTATTTTAAAACACTGGTTTTGTCAATAAAATAAAATGTTTAATTGGTTGTATCACGTTGTGGTGTTAAGTGGTGAGATAAATCGATTGAAATAAGGGGTCTGCTTGATCTGTTAAAATGAATTTCACTATTTCAAATGTTGTAATTTCTTGCCAGTCTATCAACCATTCACAGCAACAATTGATGTACCGATATCATAAACACGAAACCCCACCTCTATGATAAATGGGGTCTTGATAATCAGTCCATAGCAACCTCTCGGGTACGGGTTATTTTTTGGGGTGCTTTTATTTTATTTATATTCAAGACTTCAATACTTCTATCAAATAAACTAAGTGATACTCTCATCGGATCTTTTGCTTTATCAATTAAATTTAGCGCGTCCATGTTATATATGCCAACATGAGCTATTTGTATGCATTCAATTTTGTATACCATGTCTTGTTTGAGGGATGAAAGCCTATGCTGAACGAATATACCAAACTCAGGTTTATACTCATCCTTGATTGTTGGAAGCATAAGAATAAGATCTATAACATTTGCTATCATATATTCTGATGAATTTATATCGCTAATTATACTGTATAAAAAAAATCCCTCCCCCGAAATGGGAAATTCATTCGATATTTTAAGCAAATCTTGTTTAATTTGATTTAATTGTTTCTCAGTATCTTGAAGTTGTTTGGTGAGATCTTCCAAACTATTTTGAGAAAATATAAGTTCAGGGGTGAAAATAATACATAAAAGAATAAAAGTTGTTATTACTTTTTTCATTAGCGCCTTCTTAAAATTTGCTACATGTTGATTTCTTTTTAAACGTTCATCGTTTTAACAATGCTAAAGAAATTTTAAAAGATTGTTAGATGTTTTGTGGAAATAGCCCTTGGGGCTACATTTACCCAAGGGCTAAAAAGGGAGGTAGTTAAAGAAAAGCGGCTTACTCAAACTCTGGTTGAAAAGCTTTCGATCAGAGAACTTAAAATGCACTTCCAAATTTCTTAACTACCTACTACAAGTAATGCAAAAACCATGCAAAATCAGTTAATTGAAACACACTTTAACTTAGTTTGTAATAAAATTAGACAGTTACATGATTTTCTGTTTAGGAACAGCAGAACTAGAACTAAGAAAAGTATTTGGAAATATGAGATTAAATGTATAAAATATAATATGATTTACATAATTTTAACCCACGGGATAGGCAACCGGAGCCGAAAAGGAGTAACTTCGATATAAATTTTAGGTGAAACAGAAATCGTGGAAGTGGGGGGTGATTACAGATTTCTTGCCAATATTTGGGCTACAAACAATTTAGCAGACCTTGTGATATCTAATCTTCAATTCTGTATAAATCTATTAAATTACAACAAAACGAAATGCAATAAAAAACCCCTAAGAGCCCCCACGTACCCTCAAATTTACGACTGAAGAGGGAGTTAGGGAAGATTGTTAGATGGGTTGGGTAAAAACAACCTGATGGGATGACAGATAGAGGCTTGCTCTTTTCTATGAAATCTCTAGAGCGCTTCTCCAAAAAATGATCATAAATTTGGATCTGCACCTATTACAACGATAATATTTCGTGCCTGGAATAAGACGCATCCACCACTTTCGATAGATTCGTTCATGCCTGACATCTCCGCATTTAGGGCATTTATTTTGAAAGTCTTTTATTTTAGGGAAATAGGCTCTACTACCACAGTATAACATTAGCCACATGAACAGCACATAAATGGTTACTATTACTGCAATGACAAATAATATGCTAAATACTATTTTCATGATTTGTTATTATTAAATGCAAAGTTTTGCATGATATCAACCCACAAGATAGGCAACCGGAGCCGGAAAGAAATGTCCCTGGTCCATGCCCGTGGATAAACTCAGGGAGAAAGTGGAGGGCTTGATTTACGACAATATGTTTAAAACGTCAGATCACAATATGAAGATTTTGAACTGAAATTAATGTTGTGATTACTTATCGGTATCAACCAAATATAAAACCCCACCTCTCTATTTGAGAAATGGGGTTCCTTATACCAACATATGCTAATCCTTTGTTAAGCGTTGAGGCAAGTCACGAAATCATTGGAACAAATAAATCCGAATCAACATCAGATGGAAAGAAACCAGGCCATAGGTAAGAAAAAAGGCTGAGACAAAAACTTAAAGTGATTACTTAAGATTTCTAATATCATAACGGGTTAAGTTGTCAAGATTATTATGTATTTAACTACATTGTGGTAGTTTGGCTTTTTTGTTGACATCCACATTGGTTATTGAAATAAATCACTTATAATTCCAGCCAAATACATAAGGAGCACCCATCTATGACCCTTACAAAGGCTCACATCCTAGAATCAATCCAGAATCAGACCGGTTTCCCCAAAAGCAAATCTTCAGAAATTGTTGAAACCTTATTAGAGATCATCAAAAGCAAACTGGCCTCAGGTGAAGATGTCCTTGTCAGTGGGTTTGGAAGGTTCTGTGTAAAAGAAAAGAAGGAACGAAGAGGCAGGAATCCTGCCACCGGTGAGGATATGATGCTGGTACCGAGGAAGGTGGTTACGTTTAAATGTTCCGGGAAGTTAAGGAACAGGATTAATGAGCAATAAAAAAGGGCGACCCTTTTGGATCACCCCATGCAAAGGTTGTGAAGATAGGTTAACCATCCTACAAAGCCCTTGCCAAGTTGATGACTTCCCTAAATGCCGTTATTAGCTCGATGTTCATCAAATTATATAAATGTATATATCTGATCGAGAACTAAGATGCACGGGCATCCGAGAAGCCATAAATTAAGTCCCACCTCACACTCCCTTTATTAGTATAACCATTTGAGGCTTGCAGCCATCACGCAGTTTTGTATTTAGGTGTTGAAGTTGAGTGGTACTTAATTGCGTCAATTCTAGTATCAACGCATGTTTTGATTTCAATGAATAACATAGCAGAAATCATGCCAATTTTTTTAGATAAACATATATCAAATAAATTTAAATAGATATATTGATAAAATTAATTAATTATGCCAAATATTATGAATATATTTACCAATTTCTGTGAAATTCATTTCATAATCTAAAAAATTTCTCGAGAAAGTAGGGTGCTTAAAAAGCTGCTCCGAACCAAAGTTGTCGAATGGATCTGGAAAAACAGGATAAGATCGGTTGTTAAAAGAAGGGTTGGGCTGGCTTTGACGATAAAATCATATACATATTTTTTGGTATTTACCCTGATTTTAATCTAACGGGTTGGAAAAAAGGTTGGAAATTAAATCTAAGATCAGAATCTAAAAATAGGATTTTTTGACTAACTGCTTGTCATTATTATGGTACGCCCGGCTGGGTTCGAACCAGCGGCTTTCAGCTCCGGAGGCTGACGCTCTATCCACTGAGCTACGGGCGCAATTTTATCAGAGGACTTTAGTACACCGACAAATAGTTCATTGGCACGAGTATGTCAAGCGTGATGATACCCTAAATGATCGTGAACAAAATTGGAAAAGTATTGTATGTGTTTAATTTATCGGCCATTTTGTATGTGTAGATATGATTTTTATAACGCTTCCATCAATGAGATATGCTATTGGTAAAAAAATCCAGTTTTGTTTACGATCATTTAGGGTGATATTTTTTTTCGTCGTCGGGGCAGGATGAATTGGTTTTGAAGAAAAACTGTCAATTTTTGTCTATAAGATCTGTGCGTTTTTCAAACAATTCTTTGGCTTCGCCGACCACGTAAAGAGAACCTGCAATGCAGATGACATCTTTCGGTGAAGCGGTTTCAATGGCATGTATGATGGCTTTGTCGACATCAGGAATGATGTGTATGTCTGAAATCATTTCTTTGGCGATGGGATAAAGTTTTTCCGGCGTTAGAGAACGATCGATTTTAGGGCGGGTTAATATGACTTTCTTGCAAAGCGGGAGAAGGTCTTTTAGCATGGTTTTATAGGGTTTATCATCCAATATGCCGATGAGCAATGTTATATTACGGCCGGAGAGGTTTTCTGAAAGATATCTTGCCAGATGACGGGCGGCGATGAAATTATGGGCGCCGTCAAGCAATATCAGCGGGGATGAAGAGACGATTTCCAGTCTACCCGGCCATCTGTTATTTTCCAGTCCATCCTTGATGTTTTTTAATGTAAGATCGAGATTGTTTTTTTTCAGTATCTCACATGCGGCAAGAACCAGCGCTGCATTATTTGCCTGATACCTGCCGATTAATCCGGTTTGGATGTTTCGCCATACATGATCGATGCCAAAATAATTAAATGTTGTGCTGCTGTTTCGTCGAATACGGAACGCGTCTCCAAAACGGTACAGTGGCGCTGATTGTGTTTCAGCAATGGATTTTAGCACGGAGATGGCACTTTTTTGATTTACACCGGTGACAACAGGCACCCCCTTCTTAATGATCCCCCCTTTTTCGCGGGTTATCTCGGCGATGGTGTTACCCAGATATAGTTTATGTTCAAGGGATATGTTGGTTATTATTGATAGCGCGGGTGTTATAACGTTGGTTGCGTCGAGCCGCCCGCCCATGCCGGTCTCGATTACGGCCCAATCAATATTATGTCGGCCGAACTCATACAGGGCCATCGCAGTTGAAAACTCAAAAAAAGTGGGTTCGCGCGAGCCGTGGTGTACGCTTTTTACAGCCTCATAAGCGGCAACAACGTTTTTGTCAGAAACAGGGCGATTGTTAATGCAGATCCTCTCATTGAATCTGACCAGATGCGGGGATGTATATAGGCCGACCCGATATCCTGCCTTGTGAAGAATTGTGGATAGAGCAGATGCGATCGATCCTTTTCCATTGGTTCCGGCGACATGGATCGTGTTAAAGTTATCCAGGGGATTCCCCAAGCCTTCAAGGATATTTTCAATGATGTCCAGCCCCAGAATAATGCCGTATCTTCTGAGGCTGTACATGGTCTTTAGGCATCTGTTATAGGAATCTTTTGTTGTCATTTTTACAGAAAAAACCCGGCAGAATGAATACATTTGCCGGGTTAAAATTTTCTTTAGCGTTTGTCGTTATCTTCTGTATCTTTTTCTGGAAGCCGCTATTCTTTGTCTTCTCAGGGCTTCACGCTGTTTGCGACGACGATACTCACTCGGCTTTTCATAAGCTTTTTTCATCTTTAACCGTTTAAAAAGGCCGTCATTTTGAACCTTTTTTTTCAGAATGCGCATCGCCTTTTCAAGGTCATTATCAAAAACCTTGACCTCAATATCCTTCAAATTCCTCGCCCCCTTTTTCCCATCACCATTAAATTATTAATATTTCCGATGGTTATTTTCCTGTTTTAGTATTGATAAGTAAAACTATATATCCGAAAATCAATTCATTGGCAAGGGAAAATAATTTTTCATGTATTTTTTCCAAAACCTTCGCAGGGCAAGCGAACCGAGCTTTTTGCTTTTCGGCAATTATATTTCACCGATTACGGTGAGTTTAAAAAAAATGTGTCCGTGCTGAAAATAAGCTCACGGACACATTTTAAAATAGAAAACAAGCGCTTAAAAAATCGTCGATTTAATTTGTTGTGGCGCAATAATTCTACAGCTTGGAAACGAGTTCGTCTGTAACTTCCTTTACGCTGGGTTTGCCGTCCAGGGTAATATATTTCATTGACCCTTCTTTGGCGGCAAGATCTTTGAAATAATAGGCTGATGCGAGCGTTCCATCCTCAGCATTATAATAAATTGCATGGCGCTTGTTAATGGCGTCTTCATCCTGGTCATCATCTCTGGTCTTCAAATCACCGCCACAAACGCGGCATTTGTCCCCATCGGGTTTGATGACATCAATATAGATGTTGTTGGGATGGTTGTTGTCGTTTACACAGAGTCTGCGTCCCATGATCCTGTTTTTTGCAATTTCCCGGTCCAGAAGTATTTCGACGACAATGTCGAGTGACAAACCGGCTGATTTAAGTGCTTCATCGAGTTTTATCGCCTGATTCTTGTTCCGCGGAAATCCGTCAAGAAGCCATCCATTTTTACAATCATCCTGTTGCAGGCGGTCGAGGATCATCGGGATTGTAATTTCATCCGGCACCAGGTCGCCGCGGTCGATGAATTCCTTTGCCTTTGCACCCAATTCGGTACCTTTTCCGATGTTATCACGGAAAATAGCTCCGGACTCGATGTGAGGGGTAGCGTATTTATCTTTTAAAATCGCTCCCTGGGTCCCCTTACCGCTACCATTCGGTCCAAAAAACAAAATGTTCATGCTGAAGTTCTCCTTTCATAATAAGTTTTAAGATCAATAATCTATAAATTTTCATAAATATCATTATTTCCGGCTTTACTATATAAATGCAGATATATTGTCAAGGGTTGGTATATAAAATTTGGCGGTTTACCCCTCATTTCTTTAGGTAATCTCTTACCAATTCTATCGCTTCGGACCGGTTATCAATGGTATGGGTTAATTTTGCCTCATCCACAAAATTAAGAATTTTCTTAAATAAAGGAGAGGGCGCAAGTCCGAACATATGAATCAGATCATGGCCGGTTATCAGGGGCGGTTCATGGCTTAATGGTTGATAACTATAAAAATAATCATAGATCATCTTTTCGAGAAAAGACAAAAAGATCCTATTTTTTTGACTGATTTTATTTTGTTTTGCCTTTATATCCGCAATGGTAAGCAAGAGCAGGGCAGGGGTATGGTTACCACATTTTTTATAAAATCGGGATACACCTTTTTGTGTTAATGTCTTTTTTTCATAAGCTGTAAAAAGAGACAGCGGGTTCATGTGGTTTCGGATAATAAAATCAACGAACCGCTTTTCATGGTTCGAAAATCTAAGTCTTTGGCTGATTTTTTGAGCCATTTCAGCACTTTTTCGGGCATGACCATAAAAGTGACATTTACCGTTGCTGTCCAGGGTTTTTACCAGGGGCTTTCCAATATCGTGCAAAAGGATCGCACATTTGATCAGTGCCGGTCTGTTTCTATCCATATATTGCCGGATTTTGATGGAAGTATCAGGCAAGATCTTTCCGGGGTCATTAAACAGGGTTTCAAGATGGTTGTAAGCTCGCATTGTATGTTCAAACACATCAAAATCATGATAACTGTTCTGAAAGCATCCCTTTAGGCGGCCAAGATCAGGGAAGATGACGGTTAAAAGCCTGTTTTCCGCCATTTGGGAAAGGTAAAGATAAGATTTTGATGTGCCAAGCATTATGAGAAGTTCGGTCCGAATCCGTTCACCTGCTATGTTTTTTAGCAATTGGGCATTAAGTTTTATTGCCGTTGCTGTCTGGGATTCAATTTCGAAATTAAGGCAAGCACCAATTCTGTAAGCCCGAATCAACCGCAACGGATCTTTTTTGAAAATTTCCTTTGAAATCATCCGAACTTTTTTATCGGCAAGATCCTGAAGGCCGCCAATACAGTCAATTATTTCCTCTGAATACAGGTCATAAGCAATGGCGTTGATGGTAAAATCTCTTGTTTTAAGGTTATCTTCTATGGATATGCCATTCAAGGATGTTATGTCGAAAATCGTATCGCCAGATATCACTCTGATAATCATCTGACCGGGTTTGCCGAGCCTAACAAGATATCCGGTTGATTTGGCGATCATTTTTTTTGCGAAATTTTCTGGATTTCCGGTGACGACAATGTCATAGTCGATAGGGGTGCGACCCAGAAGCAGATCTCTGATTGAACCGCCAATAATGTACGCACCTTTCAGTCGGGGTAAGATATTTTTATTGTATTGAATCATGGGGTTGGTTTTTCTTTTCTTGATTTCCCTGATTCCATGTTTATTATCATCAATTATCGGTTGTGTCTATCTGGATGCGAATATGGACAAAATAAAAAAAAATGTTTTAAAAGTTGCCGTAACAGGAGGGGCCGCTTCCGGTAAAACGTCTGTTTGCAACCGATTGAAAGAACGTGGTTTAAAGGTTATAAGTTCTGATGAAATGGCCAGGGAAGCTGTTGTTCCAGGTTCGACGGCTTTAAAAAAGATCGTCAGTTTTTTTGGTGAAAAGGTATTGTTACCCGATGGCACATTAAATCGTAAAATGCTGCGGCGAATTATTACCGATGATACGGCTTCCCGGCTAACTCTGGAACGCTTTCTTCACCGAGAAATATCTGAACTTATTCAAAAAAAAGTGGCTTGCGCGGGAAACGAAGGCTGCCGTGTTGTGGTGATTGAGGTTCCGCTTCTTTTTGAACTGGATATGCAGGAACGGTTCGACCGGGTTGTCGTGGTCAGTGCCGGCCGTGAATTACGGGTTAAGCGGCTCATGGAACGTGATAATACTTCACGTGATGCGGCTGAGGGCCTCATCAATGTCCAGATGCCGGATGAAGAGAAAATCAAAAGGGCTGATTTTGTAGTGTACAATGAAGGCTCAAAGGAGAGGCTGATAAAATCTGTTGATGTTTTACATAAAAATCTTACCAATATCACTAAAAGGTAAAAACCTCTTGACAGGCAGTTCATCATGATATAATGGATTTTTAAGAATAAAAACATACCTGTTGGATCCCGCCATTTGGATAGAATTGCCAAATTCTTCAACCTTAATTCACTGAAAACTCATGTTCTTCCATTAAAGCCGACATGGATCCATTTGAAAATGAAATTTCTTTATCATCCTGTATGTTTATAGAAAGAATAATGTAATGTGGTTGCCGAAATGATGGTTCCAGTTAAACAAAAAAACATCATCTCCTTTTGGTAAATATCGGTGTCAACGGAATGGGGTGTGAAACCGGAGAGAATTTTAGCGGAGCAACTTATTTATTAAAAAGATGAAATGATCGAAAAAAAACACAATATATAGTGGGAGGGATAATTTTTTAATGAACATTGTTGAGCTTAAAGAAAAGAATATCGGTGAGCTGAATCATATGGCGAAAGAATTCAGAATTGACGGGGCTGCCGGTATGAGAAAGCAAGAGCTTATTTTTGCCCTGCTGCAGGCAGAGATTGAGAAAACCGGTTTGATATTCGGAGAAGGTACACTCGAGATACTGCCGGATGGATTCGGATTCTTACGAGCGCCCAACTATAATTATTTGCCGGGACCTGATGATATTTATGTGTCGCCATCGCAGATACGCCGATTTAATTTAAGAACCGGGGATACTGTATCCGGGCAGATTCGTCAGCCAAAAGAAACAGAAAGATATTTCGCCCTGTTAAAGGTCGAGGCGGTCAACTACGAAGACCCGGAGGTGGCCAGGGAAAAAATACTTTTCGATAACCTGACACCGCTTTATCCAGACAGGAAAATACTGCTTGAGGTCGATTCTGACAATTATTCCACGAGAATCATGGACCTTTTGACTCCCATCGGTTTTGGGCAGAGAGGTTTGATTGTTTCACCGCCAAGATCCGGCAAGACAATGCTCTTACAGTCCATCGCCAACAGTATCAGTGCCAATCATAAGGATATTGTTTTGTTTGTACTCCTTATTGATGAACGGCCTGAAGAGGTTACGGATATGCAGCGGTCCGTTGATGGAGAGGTGATCAGTTCGACCTTTGATGAGCCTGCTGAAAGGCATGTTCAGGTTGCGGAAATGGTTATTGAGAAAGCCAAACGCCTTGTTGAGCATAAAAAGGACGTTGTCATCCTGTTGGATAGTATAACCAGACTTGCCCGGGCCTATAATTCCGTTATTCCTCCCAGCGGAAAGATCCTTTCCGGGGGCGTCGATTCAAATGCACTTCAGCGTCCAAAACGTTTTTTCGGAGCTGCCAGAAATATCGAAGAGGGCGGAAGCCTCACCATTATCGCAACGGCCCTGGTTGATACCGGAAGTCGAATGGATGAGGTCATTTTTGAAGAATTCAAAGGGACCGGAAATATGGAGATTCAACTCGATAGAAGACTTGCTGACAAACGGGTATTCCCTGCCATTGATATCAAGAAGTCGGGTACACGCAAGGAAGAACTCCTTCTATCTAAGGAAGTACTGAATCGTGTATGGATTCTAAGAAAGTTGCTTTCCTCATTGAATCCTGTTGACAGTTTGGAATTTTTACTTGATAAAATGAATGGAACCAAGGATAATAAAATGTTTATGGATTCAATGAATACATAACAAAAAAGAGGAGGTTTAAAATATATGAAAACGGATATTCATCCCAAGTACGCGGAAACAACCATAAAGTGCGCTTGTGGAAATGTGCTGGAAGTGGGATCAACAAAATCGGATATACGTGTGGAAATCTGTTCAAAATGCCATCCTTTTTTTACCGGCAAACAGAAACTTGTGGACACTGCAGGTCGAATTGAGCGTTTCCGCAAGAAATATGAAAAATTTCAGAATCAATAAACAGCCCATTCACAAATTCTGTTAAGCTCTCATATAGAGACGGAAAAAGTGATGGGCAGTTTTTTTTAGAACTATCTTTTAATTTGGAAACTAACACAAACGATACGTTTTTTAAAAAATAGTCTGAATGAGAATAATGTTTGATAAATTGACAGGTGTTGAAGATCGCTTTTTGGAGGTTGAAAAGCTTTTAAGCGATCCCAAGATCCTTCAGGATCGGGAGGCATATCAGAAATATAGCCGGGAACATGCCGATCTTAGCAAAATTGTATCGGTTTATAGAACGTACAGGCAGACTTTAACAGAGCTCAATGAAAGCATGGAGCTTTTAAAGGACAGCGATCCGGATATAAAAGAGATGGCCCGGGAAGAGGTCGAAGCCTTAACCCTCAGGAAAGACAACCTCGAAAATGATCTCAAAAAACTCCTTTTACCCAAAGATCCCAATGATG